>CAZLDH010000166.1:0-5221 GCA_964558275.1 uncultured Chitinophagaceae bacterium | reverse complement strand
TAAATAGCCAGAGGATTTCATGATATGTTTCCATTGCTGTGCATTCATGAGATCCAGCTTCTTAGTAATCTTTTGTATGCCGGTGTAGGCATTTAAAGTAATTTGGGTTGGCATGTTGCGCTGACCACTTTTTGTAGTGATTAGAACAACTCCGTTTGCGGCTCGCGAGCCATAAATAGCTGCTGCTGAGGCATCTTTAAGTACATGGATGGATTCTATATCGGAAGGATCTACCATGCTGATGTCTCCATAAACACCATCGATAACGTACAATGGAGTATTAGAACCCAAAGAGCTTAGACCTCTAATATTGATGCTCATGCCATCTCCAGGTTGACCGCCGGCACTGGCCACGGTAACACCTGCAATTTTTCCCTGCAATGCCTCTGCAGTGCTTTGTGCCAGGTTAGCTTGGATGTCATCGGCTGTTACAGAAGCAATGGCTCCGGTAAGATCCTTCTTTTTAACTGTGCCGTAGCCGATAACTACGAGTTCGTTCAGGGTACTGCCTTCAGACTGCATGGTAATCACAAGGTCATTTTCCTTTTTGATTGTGATATTTTTAGTCTCCATTCCGATATAGGAAATAACGAGGGTCTGACCAATGGATGCCTGGATTTTAAACTGTCCATGCTGATCGGTAACTGTACCTATGTCAGTGTTTTGGACGTGAACAGAAGCACCTATCAAAGGATTGTTGTCGCCGTCCTTCACAAGACCTTCAATGGTTGAAGTTTGCTGAGCCAGCGCCATTTGGCAAAAGGTGCTGAGTAGCAATACAAGTAATAATTTTTTCATTGGTTTGTAATAATTTGATAAAAGTTGATACAAACCTATTTTTATTTAATGGGAGAATATTATAATATTTATCCAATCTCTTTGTAGAAAGAGCTCAAAAATAATGTGATTGGGGTATTAGTCGTAACTTTGTTATAGATAATATGAGTAGTTTAAGGGGTTAAAGTTCAGCTAAAATGAATAGAAGTCCCAAATAGTGCTGTCTTTATAGGGATTGTAAAATGCGTTCATTTGGTTTATAAAATTAGCTCATGTATTACACGATAAACCGTTTTTTCTTATTCTTTTTCTTAAATTCCGTAGGATTGACGCCCATAACCTCCTTAAATACTCTATAGAAATAAGGAACGCTATTGAAACCGCATTGGATGGCTACGTCTTTGTTAGGGAGGCCGGTATTTAATTTTACGATGGCCATTTTGATTCTTCGATCTTGTATATAATCGGTGAAATTCATATTAAGTTGAGCCTTTAAGAAACGGGCGAAAGTGGAACGACTCATGTTCAGCTCGCCGGCTACTTTTGAAATCAATAGTTTCTGGGAAATATTGGTGGTTATAAAGTCATGAAGATGATTCAATAATGCTGTGTTTCTACTGTCTTCATGGGTTTCTTCTGTAGAGAGAATGCGGATGTCAGCCGCTTTAGATAGCTCATATAATAAAGTGAGTAAGCGGGTGACAGCATAAAATCCTTCTTTCTCCATAGATAAAATCTGAAGTAGTGGTTCTGCCTTTTCGATGGTTTTCGAGCCAAAGCAAATTCCTTTAGAGGCTTTATTAAATAGTTTTTTTATGGATCTGAATTGGTTTTTGAAAAGGTAGGGTTCAATCAAAGAGGGATGAAACTGAATCGTAATTTCATGGATGTTATGAGAAGTACATTTTCCATCCATCCAGGCGTGTCTCAGTTGAGGGTTAGTAATGAGTACGAGATCTTTTTCATCTATATATTCTTCAGAGTCTCCAATAACACGTTTTGCATTTTTGGCATTAGAAACAAAATTAATTTCATATTCAGGATGGGTATGGATAGGAAAAGAAAAATTTTTCTTTCGCCTTTCAAATAGGACAAAACAGTCCTGGATCGCTAAAGGGGTTTCTTCACTATAAACTTCCGGCATAGCTTTTTTTTGTGTGAAAGTTGTAACAATACTTCGTTGTTATTTAATATAAATTATTGATTTTCAATAAAATAAATGAAAATAAAAAACTTAAAAGATAGGAGAACCCATTGATTTTTATTAATTTAGAGGATATTCAACAACTATCTAAATTGTGAATTTCCCAGAGTTATCCGACATCAAAACTATCATTCTTTCTGCTCTTTCTCAAATGAAAGGCATTAAAAAATCAAGGTGATACATAATATTCGACTTGTTTTTGGGCATAAAAAGAACGATTAAACAAGATTTTAATTTCAATTATAAAAAAACATTATATATTTCTATAAAATTTTCTTAAATTAGCACTCATCCAATCATTTTAAGATTCTTTTATGATAAATAAAGATAAGCTATTTTATTTACGGGATCGAATTTGTAATTATGATGATGAAAAAGCCTTTGAGGAATTATTTTTACTTTGTTTTTCTCCACTCACACGCTTTGCTTTTTCTTTTCTTCACTCGCGAGAACAGGGGGAGGAAATAACTTCAGATGTGTTATTAAGAGTATGGAATCGGAGAAATAAACTAGATGAAATTGCTGATTTTAGATTGTATTTGTATGTGAGTATTAGGAATGCCTCTCTTAATCAATTGAAAAAAAGGGAAAAAAGACAAACTTTCTCTCTTGATGAGTCCTCTCTTTGGTTAAAAACGGATGGTTCTACTCCGGAAGATGACTTTATTACTAAAGAGGCATTGAAAAAAGTACAGACCGCTATTCATAAACTCCCTCCGCGTTGCCGACTTATTTATAAATTGATCAAAGAAGATGATTTGAAGTATAGGGAAGCAGCCGGTCTTCTTCAGCTTTCTGTTAAAACGATAGAAGCACAAATGGGTATAGCTATGAAACGACTTCATGAAGCTTTATATAAAGTTACACGAGAAGCTCAGAAAGCAAAAGAGGAGTAGATTCGATAGCTTAAAAAAAGTGTTTGTTTAGAATAAAAATATTTTTTGTTTTTTTTTAAGGGTAACCGACAAAAAAATGGTCTCCTATAAGGAAGGGAATGAACATTCCCGGAAATAATGAGATTATTTTATGGATGAGAGAGACTTAAATATTTGGGAGTTGCTGGGTCGAAAAATGACCGGAGAGGCAAACTCACAGGAGTTGGAACGGCTTGAGCATTTGCTTAATGAGGAAGAGAAAACCAAAGAAATTCAGCAATTAGAAGCTGATTTAAAGGCCTATTGGAAGGAGGTGGAAGGACATGAGGAAGAGGCAGAATTTCAAAGACGTACGGTCGATTACAAAAATCAGATGATGGAGAAAATAACCGCTGAATCTCTGCCTGACAATCGACAAAAGAAGATTTCATTATATAGAAGTAAGAAGTTGTGGAGAAGTGTGGCTGTCATTGCTGTTTTTCTGGTAGGTGGTTGGTTTGTTTATCAATCCCTTACTGCACACCAAAGGAATTTAAATACAGTGGTCACAAAAGCCGGATCCAAAACAAGAATTACGCTGCCGGATGGTACAAAAGTATGGTTGAATGCAGATTCTAAATTAACGTATCCTAATGATTTTAAGCATATTCCAAAAAGGGAAGTAACTTTAGTAGGGGAAGCCTATTTTAAGGTAAAACATGATGCCGAACATCCTTTTGTTATCCATACAAAAGGCTTGACAGTCAGAGATATAGGAACGGAATTTAATTTAAAAGCCTATCCGGATGACGAAAATTCCTCCTTGTCTCTAATAGAAGGTAGTGTCTCTGTTTCTTTGATCAATGACAAAGACAAGGATTTAATACTGAAACCCGGAGAAAAAGTGGTGTATCATACGACGCCTAAAACAAAAGAACCAATAGCAGGAAAAGATTTGTGTCAGAAAAAAACGCATAAAAAGAATATAGAAATGTTGGCGGAAATAGAATCGCTGCCTAAATTGAAAGTGACCAAAATACATCCTGTGTTGACCAAAGACGGGAAACATTTGATTTCTGAGACTGCCTGGAAAGATGATAAATTAGTCTTTAAAGGAACCCGGTTTGAAGAACTTTCCCGACAATTGTCACGTTGGTATGGGGTGAATATCACGATTAAGGATAAAAAAATAGCAGATTATACTTTTACCGGGATTTTTGAAAATGAAACGCTGGATCAGGCAATGAAGGAACTCCAAATGGTTCGTCCTTTTAAATTTAATATCAAAAATAAACATGTGACAATTTATAATTCATCACCTTAAAAATTGATAACCATGGAATAAAAAAAGTATAACAATGAAAAAGCCTCTCTTGAAAAGAAGAGAGGCCATAAAAGTAAGGAAACTTAAATGGTTTGGACGCCCAAGTTTCCAAATTATCTTCTCGCGCAGATAAGTCTGTGCGAGAGTTCACTCTAAAATGCAAAAATATGAAAAAAAAATTATCTTCTAATTTTTTTCAGCCCGCTGTCTTAACCAAAATGACCAAACAACGTGGGTTAGAAAGGTTTAAAAAGGTGCTCCTGCTTATGAAGCTCTGTTTTATTATTGTTCTCGTCGCTAGTTTGCAGGTTTCTGCTAAAGGATACTCGCAGGGGAATGACACCTATAGTCTGAATTTTAAAAACACGAAACTTCATAATGCACTTTCTAAAATTGAAAGGAAGTTGGATTACAGAATTTTATATAGTGACGATATTGTCCCTGTAAATCGGAGGGTTAATCTGGATGTAAAAGAGGGTTCTCTGTCAGAAATTTTAAATCATCTGCTGATGGGAACAAATCTTGAATATAAAAAGCTGGAAAATCGTTTGATTATTATAGGTAAAGCAGGAAGCCTGTTCCGGGTACAGCATGTAGAAGGTGTAGTAACAGGACCAGAGGGGGATCCTCTCCCCGGAGTGACCGTACAAGTAAAAGGTGCTAGTACCGGAACTGTTACAGATGCAGAAGGAAAATATGAGCTGGATGTTCCGGAAAATGGTACATTGATATTTAGTTCAGTAGGATTTAAAACACAAGAGATTGCAGTTAATGGCAAGAACATCATTAATGTTGAAATGGGAGAATCTTCCAGAGAATTAAATGAATTAGTGGTGACTGGTTATACTTCGCAAAGAAAGAAAAATCTTACGGGTTCTATTACTCCTTTGAAAGGTTCTGATTTGAATGTTAGCCCAATGGGGAATATTCAGAAACAATTACAGGGAAAGGTCTCCGGTGTACATATTACGGCTTCCGGTGAGCCGGGAAGTGATAGTAAGGTACGCATTCGTGGTTTTGGATCTTTTACCAGTAATGATCCGTTGTATGTAGTGGATGGCG
>CAZLDH010000165.1:0-5226 GCA_964558275.1 uncultured Chitinophagaceae bacterium | reverse complement strand
ATTGACTTTGTAAACGCTGTCAAATATAATTTACTTAAAGCATAAAATGATGAAATACAAAAGATTCCTATTACCCTCTTTCTGTTTAGTCCTGTTTTCCCTTTTTTATACGAATGTAACAGCACAAAAAACCTTCAATATTGGTGTCGCAGGTTCTGCACCATTTGTAGTAGATACCCAATTAGAAACCGGTATTTCTTTAGAAATATGGCAGGCAATTGCCGATAAAGACAATTTTGATTATAAGCTCATCCCCTACAAAGATGTTCCCAATGCTTTAGCCGACCTTGACAGTGGCACCTTAGATGCGGTAGTAGGACCCATCAGCATCACCGCCGAGCGTTCTATAAATGCTAAGTTTACTCAACCCTATTATCAATCCAGTATATCCATCATGTCTCGTACTGAATCGCCAACTCTCTGGCAGCGGATTAAACCTTTCTTCAGTATGAAATTTTTCTATGCCTTATTTATATTCCTTTTCATCTTGTCTATTGTTGGCACCCTCATATGGCTGGCAGAACGAAAAAAGAATCCTGAAGAATTCCCTCATCAACCGGCAAAAGGAATTGCCAACGGAATGTGGTGTGCAATTGTAACCATGACCACCACCGGTTATGGAGATTTATCTCCCAGGACTTTCAAAGGAAGAGTTGTGGCCGCAAGCTGGATGATTATATCCATCGTTTTTGCCACTACAATGGTAGCGGGAATTGTAGGCACACTCACCCTTGCCACCTCCAATACCAACAGCATTACTCAGGCAAATCAGTTAGCCAATAAAAAAGTTGCCGTCGTCAAAGGTTCTATTTCAGATGAATTTGTACAGCCTTACGGAGCAAAAGAGGTGTATATTCAAACACTTGAGGAAGCCTATAGTGCACTGAAAGCTGAAAAAGTAGATGCCATCGTATTTGACCGTCCACAATTATTGTATTTTCATAAAACCCATAAAGACGAGGATGTAGTTATTTCCAGAAATGAGTATGTACGGCAAGGGTATGGATTTGCTGTTCCAATAAATTCCCAAGATCTACATGAAATAGACATAACACTTCTGAAATTACAAGAATCCGGAAGAGTGAATAGAATCATCAATACTTGGTTGGGAGAACACAACTATTAACACGCATTTCATATGTCAAATCAGCCAGTAATAATATATACAGATGGTGCCTCTCGAGGTAATCCGGGTCCCGGCGGATATGGTGCTATTCTCCAATGGAAAAATAAAAAGAAAGAACTATCAGCCGGCTATCAGAAAACAACTAATAACCGAATGGAATTGATGGCTGTTATTTCCGCCTTGGAAAGCTTGAAAAAAGAAGGTTTGGATGTTATTATTTATACAGACAGTAAGTATGTAGCTAATGCTGTGGAAAAAGGCTGGCTTTTTAACTGGATAAAAAAACGGTTTAAAAATAAAAAAAATAAAGATCTCTGGTTACGATTTCTTGAATCCTACAGAAAACATTCTATTCAATTTAAATGGGTTAAAGGGCACGCAGACAATCCATTTAACAACCGCTGTGATGAACTTGCTACCCAGGCAGCAGATCAGAAAGCGACACTTATTGACAAAGGATTCGGTTCAAGTTGAGTTTTTGCCCTTTCCTTAATTTTTTGTATATTGAAGTAAAAAATTATGGATCCCAGCATTGGACTTTCTCCGGAATACACAAAGGAAACCGTCAAATTCCTTCATACTTTATTAGCTGATGAAACTGTACTTTATACCAAAACAAGAAATCAGCATTGGAATATTGAAAGTGAAAATTTCATTAGTATTCACGAACTTTATGAAAGTCAGTATCACGAGATAGAACAGCTGATAGATGACACAGCTGAAAGAATTAGACAATTGGGGCGTTTAGCTAAAGGAAACCTACAAGATTGCCTACAATTAACCCATTTAAAAGAATTGAGCTATACAGAAGAGCAAAATAAGCAGATTAAAGGCTTACTAAATGATCATGAAGCTATTTGTCGGCAACTACGGGAGAAAATACAAGATATAGAAGGAGATCACAATGACCCCGGAACAATAGATTTCCTTACCAGAGTTTTGCAATGGCATGAAAAGACCGCTTGGATACTACGTTCGCACGTTAGGTGGTAATCTAAAAACCTAACAAAGATACTTTCACATTTCCCTTCTGATGCGGACGCAAAATGTGTTGCTCTATCCAGGGAACAATGGCATAAACGATGTGCGTACAAAGAAAACCTGTTGCAGCTCCGGCAATAACATCAGAAAACCAATGTCGATTATTATAAATTCTTAACGCTCCTACAGACGCGGCTACCGCATATCCCGCAATACCAATCCATGGAGACTCATCGCCATACTCAATCCGCAAGACTTCGGCAGCAACAAAGGCGGCTCCTGTATGTCCCGACGGAAAGGATCGGTCATTAGAAAAATCGGGTCTTTGCCTTTTTGTTAACGCCTTTACTTCTGTAATCACTGCAGCATCCAGTAAGGCTGCAGCACCATAAATAGCTATTTCGCCTGCCAGACTATGCTTACCCTCAAATCCGGCCAGCTTTAATCCAACCATTGCGACCGCAGGAGCATACTTAAGATAGTCGCCTGCGATTGTATGGAAATCAGCATGATGAGTAACCACGTCATGCCTAATGGAATAATCTATATCTGTCAATGGATTAACATGCTGAGCCAGGAATCCATATCCAATTCCAATGGCCGAAATAGCTAAAGTAGGAACATTCAAAGGATGTTGTGCACTCAAGTCAAACCATGGGGTTTGCGTATTAACATAGCTACTTGAAAATTTTTCTTTATCAAAATAGGTATAGTGTTCAAGGATAGGGGTGGGATATAAGAACGGATTCTCGGAAGACAAGGTTGCAGAAGGGATAGCTCGTTTTTCCGATGGGGAAAGGTCATTCAATTGTAGATTAACTGCGTTGGCAGAAAATTGTCCGGACAAATCCTGTCCCGACAGCGGAATTATCATACCACAAAATAGTAACAGAAAAAAGGTGCTACGCAAGAAACAATTCATTTTCATGTTTTAAAGATAGTGTTTTCTTAGACGAAAATTCAACTATGTTTTTTTACATAAAAAAAGAAAGAGAGAAAATGAACTATAGTTTTTGAAACAAACATTCTATAAATACAAAACCCATGATATTCGTTCATACCATGGGTTTTGCTTTACTTTTTCTGATACTTACAAATTAGCCTGTATCTTTTTATTTAAAACAGACTTTGGTACTGCACCTACTTGTTTATCTACAACTTCGCCTCCTTTGATAAACAATATAGCAGGAATACTGGTAATTCCATAATTCATAGAAGTTTCCGGATTTTCATCCACGTTTACTTTACCAACATTCACTTTACCATCATATTCTTTTGCAAGTTCCTCTACTACAGGACCAACAGCACGACAAGGGCCGCACCATTCTGCCCAAAAATCAACTACGCTTAATTTGTCAGAATCCAGTACATCTGCCTGGAAATTACTGTCTGAAAATTCTAAAGCCATATCTATATGTTTTATGTGTTTTAAAAGATCTTTTCTACAAAGATTTCATACTAAAATAAAAGTACAATAACTGAACCAACGGCAAAGATAGTGTCTTTTTGTCAGTTTCAAATATCCCTATTAGCAACCCGACCAACCCATTAACTACCTAACCTACTCTATATCATTCAATTAATCAAAAACCCTTAAAGATTTCCTAATTGTTATTCATACTTATACGAACATTAAAATTCTTCTGTGTATCTAAAAACTGCACCAAATCTTCATTCATTTCCACTCTTTTCTTCAGACTGCATAAACTAATCCGCTGTTTGGGATCATCTTCATCTGATAAATAAAGACGGAATCCACTCCCCCCGGGATTTTCATGCAAGTTATTGGCAAGAAAATCCACCTGTTCCGAAGTAATACTGCTTGCGAGTGCAGCGATTTCTATTTCATCAGTCAACTTTGTTCGTATTTCATCCAACAACTGAATTTTCAGAATTTTAAATTCAATTTCTTCCTGTCTGAATTTTTTGGGTTGTGCCACACCATCAACACACAATATTAATCCGGAGGTTAAAAACTTAGAAAATTTTATAAAATCCGATTTGAATAACATCAGTTCTCTGGCTCCGGTATAATCTTGTACCAGCAGTTTGCCATATTTATTTCCTTTCTTTGAAATACGATCAAAAGCCTCTGTCACATAGACGCCAAGTCTGAACCTTTTCTCTTTAACAGACTTTCCCTCCTGGGCTTTTTCTGCTAAATCTTCCATCTGATCCTTCAAAGCACGTAGGCTGGTAAAATGATAATGTTTTAATTCAAATTTGTAACTATCTAAAGGATGACCACTCAAATAAATTCCAGCCACTTCACGTTCTTTTTCTAACCTAACCATCAAGGTCCATGGATCACATTCAGGTATTTCCGGCAAATCGATTTCAGGCATTTCCAACTCGCCAAACAGGCTACCCTCCATTTGTGTTTTACTCGCCTGAGACTGGTTACCAAAACGAACTAGTCTTTCTATTCCTGTTTTGGTATCATTTTCCGGATGGAAAAAATATTGTGCTCTATGAAGGTCATCAAAGCAATCAAAAGCGCCGGACTTGGCTAAACACTCCATAGCCCGTTTGTTTACCGAACGTAAATTAATTCTTTGTATAAAATCAAAAATACTCTCAAATGCACCATTTTCTATCCTTTCATTAACGATATTATCTACCGCACTATCCCCTACGCCTTTCAATCCCGCCAATCCAAATCGTATTTTTCCTTCTTCATTGACCGTAAAATTATGTCCGGATTCATTTACATTTGGCCCCAACACCGGCACGCCTATCCGTTTACTTTCTTCCATGTGGAAAGTAAGCTTCTCAATATTATTCAGATGATTGGTCATTATCGCCGCCATGTACTCCGCGGGATAATGTGCTTTCAGATATGCTGTTTGATAAGCAACAAAAGCATAGCAGGTAGAATGTGATTTATTAAAGGCATAAGAAGCAAACGCCTTCCAGTCTTCCCATATTTTATCACAAATCTTAGGATCATGACCTTTCTCTTTACAGCCATCCAAAAATTTGGATTTCATCTTCTCCAAAACGGCAATTTTCTTCTTCCCCATTGCTTTACGCAAGGTGTCGGCCTCCCCTTTTGTAAATCCTGCCAACTTTTGAGAAAGCAACATCACCTGCTCCTGATAGACTGTAATTCCATGCGT
>CAZLDH010000164.1:0-5229 GCA_964558275.1 uncultured Chitinophagaceae bacterium | reverse complement strand
AATAAGGCGGAACAACTGATTTCTGGTTTTAAAATATTTGGACAATCGGAGACTATCAAAGTAGCACAAAAGGAACTGGAAAGAGGATTAAGCGGATTGTTTGGGAAAAAAGTGGGGAATAAGCCAAATGCTAAAAGATATTCTCAACTGTTGCTTGTGGGAACACCGGCATCTTCTAAATTTTTTAAAAATAAAACGCTAGAAAAAGCATTATCCCAACTGAAAGAAGGAGGATATATCATAAAAGAAGTCGGAAAAGACTCTAAATCAAACATTGTCATAGTTGCCAATGATGACGTTGGTGTTTTATATGGCGTTTTTCATTTTCTTCGGCTGTTACAAATCCAATCGCCTTTGGTAGGGGTAAACATAAAAAGTTCCCCTGACATCGCATTAAGAATGCTCAATCATTGGGATAATTTGGATCGTTCTGTGGAACGAGGATATGCCGGGAAATCCTTATGGAAATGGAAAGAGCTACCCGAAAAGATAGATCCGAGATATAAAGTTTATGCCCGGGCTAATGCGTCTATTGGTATTAATGGGGTAGTTCTGAATAATGTGAATGCAAATCCTGAAATTCTAAGTAAAAAATATTTAAGAAAAGTAGCTGCTCTGGCTAAGGTGTTTCGTCCTTACGGAATCAAAGTATTTTTATCGGCTAATTTTGCAGCTCCAAAAGTTTTAGGTCATCTTTCTACTGCGGATCCATTAGATAAAACTGTGATAGCATGGTGGAAAAATAAAGCGGATGAAATTTATCAATTGATTCCTGATTTTGGTGGCTTTTTGGTGAAAGCTAATTCAGAAGGGCAGCCGGGTCCGCAAGATTATGGTCGGTCGCATGCGCAAGGCGCTAACATGATGGCAAAAGCATTACAATCTCATGGAGGTGTTTTGATATGGCGTGCTTTTGTATATGCGATGAAAAAAGGGGAAGATCGTGCGAAAATGGCTTATGAAGAATTTAAAGGATTGGATGGGAAATTTGAGGATAATGTATTGTTACAGATAAAAAATGGTCCGTTAGATTTCCAACCGAGAGAGCCTTTTTCTCCCTTGTTTGGAGCTATGCCTCAAACCAATGAAATGATGGAGTTTCAAATTACGCAGGAATATTTGGGGCATAGTAAAGCATTGGTTTATCTTGCTCCGTTGTTTAAAGAAGCCCTCCAATCAGATACTTATGCTGAAGGGGAAGGTTCTACAGTAGCACGGATTATTGATGGTACTATTCAACATCAAACTTTAACAGGTATAGCCGGTGTAGCTAATATTGGAAGTGATAGCAATTGGTGTGGCTACATTTTTGTACAAGCTAATTGGTTTGCTTTTGGTCGGCTTGCATGGAATCCCAATTTGACTTCAAAAGAAATTGCAACAGAATGGATTAAAATGACACTTTCTCATCAAAAGAATGAGGTAAATACCATAAGAAAAATGATGCTATTATCAAGGGAAGCTTTGGTAAATTATGAAACCCCTTTAGGATTAAATGTACTTTGTGGATATCGACATTATAATCCCAATCCTTCCATTCGGCAGTATTATCACAAGGCAGATAGTATGGGGCTTGGATTTAATCGTACTACTTCCGGCAGTGACGCCGTAAGTCAGTATTTTCCTGCTGTTCGGGATTCTTTTAATAATATTGAAACTTGTCCGGAAAAATACTTGGCTTGGTTTCATCATGTACCATGGAATTATACAATGGAATCAGGACGCACTTTTTGGAATGAGTTATGTTACAAATATTACTCAGGGGTGGAAAGTGTAGAGCGAATGCAAGATTTATGGAATGGACTCAAAGGAAAAATGGATAGGAATATTTATTACCAAACTAAGAAATTATTGGTCAATCAAAAGAAAGAAGCTGTTAAATGGAAAACAACTTGTCTTGGTTATTTTAGTAGCTTTTCCGAACAAAGTATTCCTGAAAAATACAAATAAGAAAGCGTTTAAAATTGAAGTAAAATGAAAAAAAGGTTTTTCAAGATAGGAATTACATTGCTTTTGAGTTTTTTATGTTTAAAAGTAAATGCTCAGCATCCATCATCTTCGCGCCCGAATATTTTATTCATTGTGAGTGACGATCAGGGATATCCACATGCATCTGCTTATGGTTGTGATTTTGTGAACACCCCCACATTTGATAGGATTGCTAAAGAAGGCTTGTTGTTTACCAATTTTTTTGTGACAGCGCCACAATGTTCCCCTTCCAGAGCTTCTATTTTAACAGGGCGGTATATTTGGCAGAATGGTCCTGCCGGAATGCACTGGAGTACTTTTCCAAAAGGGTTGGTAACTTATACCGAATTGTTAAATAAAAATGGATACAGAGTAGGATATACCGGAAAAGGCTGGTCTCCGGGAAACTGGATAGATGGTGGAAGAAAACATAATCCTGCCGGTATAAAATATATAGATGTGAAAGATGCAAAGGAATACAAAAAAAGTATTCCAGCGAAAGGAATAAGTGGAGAGAATTATGCAGGCAGTTTTGGTGTGTTTTTGGACAACACAGATAAAAGCAAACCTTTTTGTTTTTGGTTGGGAGGGCATGAACCTCATCGCTCCTATGAAAAAGGGATAGGTCTGAAAAGCGGTAAAAAATTATCTGATGTTGAAGTACCTCCTTATCTTCCGGAATCAGAAATTGTCAAAAGTGATTTTTTGGATTATGCATTTGAAATTGAATGGTTTGATAAGCAAGCAGGGAAGGCCATAAAGATGTTGAAAGAAAGAGGAATGTTAGAAAATACTTTAATCGTATTTACCAGCGACAATGGATTGCCATTTCCGCGTGCAAAAGCTTATAGTTTTGATGAAGGAAACCACGTCCCTATGGCAATCATGTGGAAAGGACATATTAAGAATCCGGGGAGAATAATTTCCGATTTAGTTTCAGCTGTTGATCTTTTCCCTACCTTTATTGAAGCAGCAGGAGTCAAAGATAAAAATTTTGATACAGAAGGGAAAAGTCTTTTGAAACTATTTAAAAATAGAAGATTAATAAACCAACATCCTTTCCGAAATTATGTTTTTTGGGGCAGAGAACGACATGGGAGTGCAAGATGGGATAATTTGGGATATCCGCAGAGAGCTATAAGGTCAGAATCGTATTTGTATATTTGGAATCCCAAGCCAAATCGCTATCCTGCAGGTGCTCCAAAAGAATTTAAAAACGGGAAGCTGGTTTGGGATTATGGAGATATTGATCCCTCACCTACAAAAGATTATATGATTCAGCATCTCAATGATAAGCTGTCTAAACTGGCATTTCAAAAGAATCCCGAAGAAATGTTATACGATATTAAGAAAGATCCTTTTTGTATGAATAACCTTGCCTATAATCCTGAGTACGAAAAGATAAAAAAACGACTATCAGAAAAACTAAGGATGAAATTAAAGGGAACCAAAGATCCGAGAATGGGAAAATATCCTAATATATGGGAAAGTTATAGAAGGTATGGCCCTATCCATAGATTCCCGAGACCGGAATGGGCAGATAGTATTTTGAAAAAAAGAGAAGTAAGAAAGTAAAAATAAAAAAACTATGAAAAATTATCGAATATTAACAGCTGCCCTTTTTTCCCTTTTTCTTTTTAATATAAAACTGGATGCGCAGGTTCGGTTAGCCGCAGGAAATGAAACAGGTAAAAGCACATTTAATCTGTTAGCAGCAAAAAGCATTGTTGTCGATCCATCTGATAATATTACGGTAAAGAAGGCTGCTCATCTTTTTTCAAAAGATATTTACAACGTATCGGGAAAAAAAATTGAAGTAAAAGAGAAAAGTAAACGCCTCCCAAATTACGTGATTATTGCAGGAACTGTCAATAAAAATCGACTTATCCAACAATTCATTCAGGATGGAAAAATAAATGGAGATTCTCTTCAGGGACAATGGGAAAGGTATTCCATTCAAGTAGTCAACAAGCCATTCCCCGGCGTTAAAAAGGCATTAGTGATTGCCGGTAGTGATCGGCGTGGAACAGCCTATGGATTGCTTTCTATCTCTGAATTGATAGGCGTATCTCCTTGGTATTGGTGGGCGGATGTGCCTATTGAAAAGAAGAAAAATGTGGTGCTTTCGGTACAACCGTTTGTGTCTGATCCACCTTCCGTAAAATACAGGGGGCTTTTTATAAATGACGAAGATTGGGGACTACTGAGATGGGCAAAAAAGACCTATGATCCCGAGTTGAATGACATTGGTCCAAAAACCTATCGAAAGGTATTTGAATTACTTTTAAGATTAAAAGCTAATTATTTGTTGCCGGCTATGCACGAAGCCAGCGGTTTTTTTAATAAATATCCTAAGAATAAATTGATTGCGGACACTTTTGGTATTGTGATGGGGTCTGCTCATCCTGAACCGCTTTTATTTAATAATGCCAGTGAATGGAATGAAAAAACCATGGGTCCTTGGAATTATCTGACAAATAGAGAAAATATTATCAAAGCTTTGGATCAGCGTGTAAAAGAAAATTCTCCTTATGAAAATGTATATACAGTAGGTTTACGTGGCATTCATGATCGTGCAATGGAAGGAGGATATCCGCTTGAAAAAAGGGTCGAGTTATTAGAACAGGCTATTCAGGATCAACGAGATATTTTGGAAAAATATATTGATAAACCTATTGAAAATATTCCTCAAGCCTTTACGCCTTATAAAGAAGTATTGAAACTGTACGATGCAGGATTAGACGTTCCCGAAGATGTTACAATAGTATGGCCGGATGATAATTATGGTTATATGAAGCGGTTGAGTAATAAGAAAGAACAGCAGCGTTCCGGCGGATCAGGTGTTTATTATCATGCTTCTTATTTGGGATCGCCTCATGACTACTTGTGGTTGGCATCTACCCCGCCAAATTTGATGTATGAAGAACTTTCTAAAGCCTATAAAACGGGAGCAGACAGGATATGGATTTTAAATTCCGGAGATATTAAAAGTTGTGAATCTGCCGTTACTCAATTTCTGACTATGGCATGGAATATAGATGACTTCAATTTTAAAAATACACCACTGTTTCGTGCAAAATGGCTAAGTGATATTTATGGAAAGAAATATTATGACGAATTAGTAGATATTACTACCACCTATGACCACCTTGCATTTACCCACAAACCTGAATTTATGGGCTGGGGATATGAATGGAATACTCATAAACATGGCCGTGAAAGAACGACCGACACTGATTTCTCTTTTTCCAATTACAGAGA
>CAZLDH010000163.1:1772-5259 GCA_964558275.1 uncultured Chitinophagaceae bacterium | reverse complement strand
TGCTCTTTTCAAACTCCTTGAAATAGACTACCTAAATTAGCGGAGTTAGGGTTTAGAAATAAAGCAACATTTCTTTTTTGACAAGGCGGACCGAGCTAATACCGATACTATTGAGTGATGGGCACAACAAATAAAAAAAGCACTCAAAAATGAATTTTCTCTGACAACTTAATATCAATTATAATGGGACATATAGAAAATACATCGGTTGACAAATCGCTATGTATTCGATGAAATTTAAAAACTGTATAATAGCGAAGACAGGGCAGTCACCAACAATAAAGGGCTTAATCACATGAAGCGCAGCGGAATGCGTTTTAAACCAAAGTTCATACTGAACATAGTCAAAGCATTGAATTAAACCGCTCTGTGCAGCATTTATTTTGTTCGTAGATTATCCATGGGTAAAGCAAAAAGGGATTTAAAAGTTCCCTTTGGCTATATTGGAAACATCATAAATCAATGAGTTCATTTTCATCGAAGTATTTAAAAGTTAATGATTATTTCTATTGTTTATTTTAGCCTTTTTTCCTTTTTTGACAATTCAATTTATTTAAACGCAATCCCATATCTTATCCGTAAACCAAATAGATTATTTCTCAATCCTTTTTCTTCAAAGCGTTTTTGTTGCCACACGCTGTGGTACTTTAAGGGTTGGCTTTCGCTACCTATATATTCTATCGCCTTCCGGCTTTTCGTCTCTTTAGGTCGAAGGTCATTCAACCCAATGTTTGCAAAAACACCAAAGTAAAGGTAATTTCGATTAAATAACCCTTTAATCCCGGTCTCTATTGTCCAACTATAGCTGTTTTTAAATTTCACTTTTTGTTCTTTTTCTATAGCACCCCAATCTCCAAATCCTACAAACTTTGGTCCATTCAGTTCCGCATCCCATTGCTCATAATAACCCGAAGTATGAAGTTTGTTCCAATCCATTTGTGCCGTTGATTTACCTAAGGTAAACCCCAGTAGCAATCCTGTCTGCATATACCAGCGGATATCTCCGGAGGTTTCAAACTGAACTACCAGCGGAACACACAACTGATACCATTTTGAAGATTCGGCATACAGTTGTGCCCTGTAGCGAAATTCCAGTGGATCACCCTCTACATCCGTCGCAGGATAAGCTCCTTTTGGATGGATATCCTGATAGGAAAAATAGCCATGCAAATAGGATAGCCCACTGCCCACACTCCAGTGATTGGAGAGGTAATAATGATATTCTACGCCAAAAGTATAGCCTTCATACACATTATGAAAGAGTTTTTCTCCTTTTGGGTGATTGCTAGTGAATCCTCCCCCACTAATTTGAATCTCCTGTGCGGAAGAATAAAAGTATCCGCCTAGGATAAAAAGTGCTGTAATAATATAGATTTTCTTTCCCATTTTTTCATTATTGTGTTACAAATATTTTTGTTGTTTTTTTATGATGGTTCACTTCAATAACTAAAATATACACGCCGGTAGTAACCTTTACCGGTAGTTTCATTTTTTCTAACTTCTCCTTCATACGGAAAGTTAATATCTGTCGACCTTTAAGAGAATACAAACGCGCGATGGCTCCCGGGAAATGACTTCCCGGATATTTCACTTTCAACTGAAGCCCCGACTGTCTGGCTACCGGATTGGGATAGACTTCTATTCCTATTCTCCTGTCAAAAGATATTTTAGTCGGACAGGTATGAATCTTGTCTCCTTCTTCAGTTGTAACTACCACGCTGTAAGTTGCTTCTTCATCCAGTAAGTCAGTACTTTCATCACCTACAGAATAGACCTGTTCCCGGCTAACGGGCTGTCCATTTTTATACCATTGGTATTTGACAAAACGATACCCCCCGTTGTTTTTAGGATTGTTATTGACCAAAAGGGTGTTGTTGAATTTTTGTATCACAATATCTTCAAAAGCAAAAGGACGCTCAATGGTGATGCGATAGGTTCGTTTTCTTTGCCTATTTTGGGAAGTCACCGTCACTTCTTTTTTATAGATTCCCGGCTTGGGCGTAGCAATCATAAATTCACGTGCAGGGGTCACCCTTGCACCGAATTCTGTATGGATGGCAACAGATATTTGGTCTTTTATAAATCCACAATCCTCTCGGTAATATATGGTAGAATCCGGTTGTTTGAAAGTTTTTCCATCTATAATAATCTCATCAATATCCGCACTTTGACTTTCTATGGTTAGCGTTCTAGAAACGGAATCTGCCGGAAGATAATTTTCGTTTCCTTCCTGATGCGCCGTGATGATTATCTTCCCCGAATGGATTAAAGTTACTTTTCCTTCGGAACTTACTTCCGCAGCAGGAGGAGTATTCTCTGCCGTAAAGGTATAAGTCACCGGCAAACCGGAATTGCTTTGAGCGGTCAATTGAAAATCTGAAGCTTCTTCTAATAAGAGCGTGGACAGGCTTGCAAAAGTGATTTCTTGTGCAGCTTTCTCTATCGTTAGCGTTCCTGTCAACGTATCATCCTGATAATTCTTGCCACCGTTTATAAACGCTTTGACAGTATAGGTTCCGGCATCGGTTTGTTCATTGTTTTCATAATCAACGCTCACCCCATTGGGCAAATCGCCACTCACTACTAAAGTATGCGACTGCCCATCGTAGGTGAAGGTTTTATCCTGTAAACTAATGTTATCAATTTCTGCTTTTTCTATCGTCAAAGTTGCTATCAACGTATCATCCTGATAATTCTTGCCACCTTCAATCAATGCCTTAACTGTATATTCTCCGGCATCAATTTGCTCATTATTTTCATAATCGACACTCACCCCATTGGGCAAATCGCCACTCACTACTAAAGTATGCGACTGCCCATCGTAGGTGAAGGTTTTATCCTGTAAACTAATGTTATCAATTTCTGCTTTTTCTATCGTCAAAGTTGCTGTCAGGGTATCGTCCTGATAATGGCTTCCACCATTGATTAAAGCTTTGACAGTATATGCGCCGGGTTGTATATGCTCGTTGTTTTCATAAGTTACAGAGGCGCCAGCGGGGAGATTTCCATCGAGAGTCAGTGTATGTGGCTGCCCATCGTAGATGAAGGTTGTATTCTCCAGGCTGATACCCGTAATTTCAACTTCCTCTTTCACAGTCAGAGTGACTATCTTTGACATTACATCTTCACAGTTACTATGGACAATAACCCGATATTTTGTTCCCGAATAATTTACAGTAAGGTTGTTCAATTGCAAAGTTTTGGTCTTTTCTCCATCCATATTTGTCCAGTTTATTCCATCGACAGAAGATTGCCATTGATAACTCAAACTGGTACCGGTAGCATGAAGACTAAAACTTGCATCTTCATTTTCATAAACCGTTTGATTCGTTGGTTGTGTGGTGATAGTTGTTTTTGCATTCACAGTTAAGGTAGCCGCATCGGATGTTACACTTCCGCAAGCGCTATTTATTATCACACGATACTGCGTTCCGGTTTTATTTTGTTTAATGTTTGAAAGGTTCAATGTTGCTGAAGTTGCATTCGC
>CAZLDH010000163.1:0-1672 GCA_964558275.1 uncultured Chitinophagaceae bacterium | reverse complement strand
TTATTTTGTTTAATGTTTGAAAGGTTCAATGTTGCTGAAGTTGCATTCGCTACATTGTTCCAGGTGGTCCCATCAGATGAACTTTGCCATTGATATTGCAAGTCCGTTCCGGTGGCGGCTACCGTAAAGCTTGCATCGCCATTTTCACAAACTACCTGATTGGTCGGTTGGGTGGTAATAGCAGCATTGGCATTCACGGTGAGCGTAACGATATCGGACGTGATCGTTCCATAGAGGCTGCTGACTACTACCCGATACTGCATTCCGTTTTGGTTTAGTCCAAGGTTTAAAAGTTCTAATGTTTCAGAAGTTCCATTTGTTATGTCGTTCCAAGTGTTGCCGTCCATTGAACTTTGCCAATGATAAATCAGGCTCGTCCCTGTAGCTGTTACGCTAAAGATCGCATCTCCGTTTTCACAAACTGTTTGATCGTCAGGCTGTTTGGTGATAGCCACATTAGCTTCAACTGTCAGGGTGGCGGCATTGGAAGTGATAGTTCCACAGGCACCAATCACCATTACCCGATATTGCGTTCCGGAATTGGCAAGTTGAACATTTGACAAATTCAGGGTTGCTGTAGTTTCACCCCTGATATCGCTCCAGTTGCTGCCGTCTGTGGAAGACTCCCATTGATAGGTTATATTCGTTCCTGTGGCAGTTACACTAAAGTTTGCCTTGTCATTTTCACCTACTGTTTGATTAGTGGGTTGGTTCGTAATGGTGGTATTTTTATTAACTGTCAAAGTCACTGGTTGGGAAGTTAATGTTCCGCAACCATTGCTCGTCAATAGCACCCGGTATTGCATTCCGCTTTGGGAAGTCGTAGTATTGTTCAGGCTGAGGTTTGCACCGGTAGCTCCTGACACATCCGTCCATGAGCCGGATTTCACGTCTTTTGATTGCCATTGATAGCCATCTATTCCGGTGCCGGTTACGGCAAATTGAGCATGAGCCCCTTCACAAACCGTTTGATCGGAAGGCCAACTGCTTACGGTCATGCAGGCGCCTGCAGACAAGACCTTCAATTGGTAATTGTGAGAAACCGAGAAAGGCGCTCTCGTTCCGGTGCTGGCATCTGTGGCTGTGACCGTAAAAATATAAGTCCCTGAAACGGTTGGCGTACCTCTCAATTGTCCATTGACAAAAGTAAAGCTGGCAGGCAGGTTGCTGTTGGATAACGAATATTGGTAAGGTTCAGTGCCGCCCTGGGCTTCAAAGGTAACTGAATAACCTACCTGCGTATAGGCCGGACTTAAAGTACCCGGACTCAACGTCAATAGTGGCGGATTGACATGCAGCTTAGCGGGCTGGGTGGTGAAAGCGGCACAGGGGCTGCTGACAATCACCCGATACAATATGCCGCTGTCCGAGAGTTTCACCTGCTGCAAACTGAGCGTAGCCGAAGTTTCCCCGTTCATATTAGTCCAGGCGGAACCATCAGAAGAATACTGCCACTGATACCCGGTTACCTCGCCGGTGGTAACGACTTTAAACTGTGCATTTCCTTTCCAATCTACGGTCGTATCCTGCGGAGCAGAAATTACTTGCGCAGGCCGGAGTACCCGAAGCGTGGCTACCGATGAAGTATCTTTATTGACCGCACCTGAAACAATCACCCGATACTGTGTTCCGCTGTCGGAAGGCTGTACATTGGAGAGGCTAAGCGTAGGGG
>CAZLDH010000162.1:0-5266 GCA_964558275.1 uncultured Chitinophagaceae bacterium | reverse complement strand
AGACTTTTAGCTTCTCCGGGTCTTGCAGTTGGATTAGGTTCATATAAAGGGGTTATAGAATTAAAGTTTGCCAATACACGCCCTGCCAATACTTGGTCTTATGTCCGTTTGGAAGGAGATAATAGCCTTTTTAAAGCGCTGCTGGGTGGATCTTTAGGTGAGGTTCTGGGAGATGTATTAGGATATGTATTGATAGGAAATCAAGAGATTACTGTAGATGCTCGTATGGGTGGAACTTCTATACTTTCAAGATCCAGTACTCAGGGTTTTGGAACCAATCGTGTGAAGCTTTTACGAAATGGATCAGGCGATTATTATTTGGCCATTAAGCCTGATTCAGACTATGACAGGATTCGTATTTCTAATGAAGTAGGCTCTCTGATAGGACTTGGAACAGAAAAGCAATTAGATGTTTATTATGCCTTTTACTTTGATAATAATAGTGGATCTTGTGGAAAACCTTTCGCTACTTCTTTTGATGGAAGTGGAATAGATTTACAGGTTTTACCCATTGATGATCAACACCTTGATAGAGCAATTGATTCAAGTCTAGATAGTTATTCTACTTTGAAACAACCTTCTTTATTAGATGTAAATATTGCAGGATCACTTTCACAGTATTTTTATTTTTCCAACTCTTCTTCAGAGAAGACTTCTGTAAATATGAAAATATCTCTCGGATCGGGAGGAGTCATTAATACAGATTTATTGGGAGCTACAGAAGTGCTTTTTTATGATGACAGTGACAATGTAGTATATGAGCGTTCTTTAATGAGCAGTCTGTTAAATAATACGGATGTCTTAAATTTATTGGGCAGTGGCTCTGCAGTGATAGTCACTTTTGCTCCGGGAGAATCATTTACCAGGATGGAAGTTCGGTTAAACTCTCCTGTGGGAGTAGGTCTTCTAGGGAGTGCTTTGCAAATATATGATGTTCAACGCTTTGATGAAGATGCAGGCTGTGAAAACCCTGAAGTAGATCATCCTTCACCTACAGCCGGCCCATTGGAAGACCCTTCCTGTTCACAAGTGTTATTGGGTTTTGAAAATGTGGATTTTCCTCAAAATGCGGTAGATGATAATAATGAAAGTTTTGCAACTATTTATGCTGATGCAGGAAGTTTGCTGGTGAGTGGACCTACTACCGGTTATATAGAAATGGATTTAGGAAATGTTCCTGCCAACAAGACTACTTATGTAAGAATTGGCTATGATGAAGATGTACTTAACCGTTTATTGGGAGGTAGTCTCGGTAAATTGGTTTCAGATTTAGGAAATGATTTACTTTTAGGAAATCAGTTTATTCAGGTGCAGGCAAAAGATGGTGCTAATGTGATTTTAGATGAAAGCAGCTCAGATGCTTTTGAAGGCACTAGTGGAGGTACTGTCAATCTGGTACAAGACAGTATCGGTCGATATTATTTGGCCATTGCGCCGAATCAGGATTATGATCGAATTCGTATTACCAATCATGTAGTTGCAGTGCTTCCGACCGGCAAAAAAGCTTCGCTGGATGTGTATGATGCCTGTTTTGATATGGGAGAAGATCCCTGTTTTGGTCCAAACTTTACTTCTTACCGGGGCGGAGGTGTTAATTTAAGTTTGGCTGATTTGAATAATGCAGGAGTGAAGGATCCTTATAAAGCAATTGATGACAATTCTTCCAGCTATTCTGAAATCAGTGTAGGAACAGCAGGAATAGCAGCTCATGTTTATCAGAGTATCTATTTCAGTCAGCCTTCTGAAACGGATGATTCTGTAAGGATTAGACTGATGGTAGAACCTTCTTCTGCATTAAGCTTGGATCTTTTAGGAACGTATAAAATAAAATTTTACAATAATGGTCAACAGGTAGGACAGGATTATACGTTGCAGGACGGATTAATTAATAACATTGATTTACTTGCCTTGTTTAATACCGGAGGTTCTGTAACGCTGACTTATGCACCACAAGGGGAATTTGATCGGGTGGATATAGGTATGGCGACACTGGCTTCGTTAGGCCTTACCCCGCCATTAAGGGTCTATGATGTACAGCGTTTTGGGAAAAAGTGTGCTTTATCCACAACTAATCCCCCTTATTATGATCCTACTTGTGCAACCAATTTAATTGCTGCAAGCAATGCAGATGATGTTCAGAATTTGTTTGATGATGATTTTGACAGTTTTTCTACCCTAAAATCAGGATCCGGTATATTATTAGGGCTTGGTCAGTATGAAGGTTTTGTTGAAATGGGCTATCAGCAACCTCAGGATGCCGGAACCACTTCCTATATTCGGATTGATTTTGATGATGGTATTCTAAAGGATTTGTTAAGCGGCTCTTTAGGAAATTTTGCAGGTAACCTGTTAAATAACTTGCTTCTCGGCAATCATTATTTTGAGGTGGAAGTAAAGAGAAATACCTATGACAATAATGGAGAGGTAATCAATTCTGTGATGGTGGATCAAGCCACTAGTAAAGATAATGGGGGAGGGAATGATGATATTCGCGTAGTACAGGATGCTCAAGGTCGTTATTATATTGCGATTACTCCTGATGATGAGTACAATGCGGTTCGTATTACGGATCACTCTATTAGTCTTGTCGGTGCAACTGCGCAACCTAATACCATGCATGTGTATGGCATGTGTACAGAAAAAAGCATGGACGAATGTATCCCCGCTTTTGCCACTTCCTATGAATATGAAGGGCTGAGTCTGAGTGTGAGTGATCTTTCAGGATCAGGAGTAACTAATCCCGAAAGAGCGATTGATGGCAATACACAGCATTATTCGGAAATTAGTAATGGAACGTTATCTATTGAACACACCACCAAACAATGGATTTTCTTTACTACCGTATCTGATCAAAACCGGGTGGTCAATATTAAATTCTCCACCGAACAGGGTGGAATCGATTTAAATCTCTTGGGTAATTTACAAATTGTTGCTTATAAGGGAGATGTGCCGGTAGATACCCTGAGATGGCAAGATGGTATTGTGAATGGGGTAAATGTATTGCAGTTGTTAAGCAATAATCAAATAGTAGAAGTACCTTTTGTGATTGACGGGCAGTTTGACCGGATTTCAGTAGGGCTTCACAGCGCAGTTGGGGCTTCTGTATTCCCACCTGTACATTTATACAGTGTAAAACGCTGTGTAGATTTCACCCCTGTTTATAAGGTATCGGGTGCCGTGTTTCATGATAACAACGGTCTGACAGACGGACAGATCGATGATGCCGATAGTTTGCATGTTGATTTGGGATTAAATGTCGTAGCCGTCGATAAAGCGCAGGATACGGTAGTCGCAACGACAGCTGTAGATGCAAATGGTGCTTATCAGTTTATTAGTTTAGAAAATAACGATTATACTTTCATCCTGACCAAAGACCAGCCTGCTGTAGGATCTGCTAGTCCTGCATCTACACTTCCCGTGAATAATGACACTGCTTGGGTAAGCACAGGCGAGTATCATGGAACAGGTGCAGGGGAGGACGGAACTGTAGATGGGAAATTAGAGTTAATAGTTCAGGATGAAGACCTTACGAATGCTAATTTTGGTATAGAGCAGGCTCCGGTAGCAGGAAATGGTCATATGAGTGCCACAAATCCGGGAAATACGGCTATTCCAGTTCCTGCTGAAGCCTTTACCAATGATAATGAGAGCGGGGATGCAGATGGTACGGTGGATAGTATGATCATCAAAGACTTCCCTGCAGATTTGGATCAGATAACTATTGATGGGAATACTTATGATTCTAACAGCTGGCCTGCTGAAGGCATAAGACTTGCTGTTACTGCGGATGGTCAGCCCACAGTAGCTATAGATGTTATGCCTTTGAACCAAGGTATAACACAGGTAAATATCGAATTTTATACCATAGATAATGCAGGAAAAGAAAGCCCGAATCCGGGAAATGCAATCTTATATTTCACTTCGCTTTATGGCATTTCAGGAACGGTATTTGAAGACAAAGATGCAGGAACTCCGGATGGGATTCCGATGGCAGGCGTCACTGTTAAATTATTGGACGATCAGGAAGCTGAATTACAAAGTACACAAACGAATAATAATGGAAATTATACTTTTGCGAATCGACCGGACGGCAACTATTTCTTAGTGGTTGTTCCGCCGGCAGATTACTTTGCAGTTGGAAGTGCGCATCCTTATGGTCTTTCTTCAGATACGATGCAGTTGTCTATTAATTCAACAGATAGTGGTGGTTGGGATTTCGGTCTCTTTAAAGCACCTATAGCGAAAGATGATGAATCTACCGGGAATATCCCTGCTACAGCTGTTTCCCTGAATGTCTTTGATGATAATGGTCACGGATCGGACGTAGATGGCGCTGGTGAATCACTTTCAGCATCCGGTACTACTTTGAAACCTGAAACGGTAAATTTTGTTAACCTGGGAAGTCTTCCTTCCGGAAGTCAATGTACACAAACTGCCAGCGAAGGATGTATAGAGGTGACTGTACCCGGAGAAGGGGTTTGGTCAGTCGATAATACCGGAAAGGTAACTTTCAGTCCGGATAGCTCTTTCTATGAAAATCCTACACCTATTCATTATATAATGAGGGAAGAAGCCGGTCTCACCAGTAATGAGGGTATTGTCACGATTCAATATACTGCACATCCGAAAATTGCAATCGTAAAGTCGCATAATTTGAGTCAGCCTAATAACGGATGCTATAACATTCAAGTAGGAGATGATATTACTTATACTTTTGAGGTGACTAATCCGGGGGATGTAGGGTTGTCCACGGTGAATGTGGAAGATGAGCTCTCTGGATTATCTGCAGTATCTTTTGATAGCGGAGATGACAACAATGATGATGTATTGGATCCTAGTGAAACTTGGAACTATACCGCTACTTATACGGTGACTCAAGCAGATATGGATTCTGGTCGGATTGTGAATCAGGCGACGGTGACAGGAGTAGCTCCGAATGGAGATGCCGTGAAGGATACCTCCGGTACAGGGGTGAATGATAATGACAAGACGGTGATAGAGTTGTGCCAAAGCGGCGACATGGAAATGATCAAAGCAGGCAACTTCGATGATGCCAATGGAGATGGTGTAGCGAATGTAGGTGAAGACATCAACTATAGCATCACGGTAAGCAATACGGGCAATGTTACTTTGAGCGATATTCAGGTAACCGATCCTAGAATTGGCGGTAATATCGGCATGATACATGAATTAGCTCCAAGTACGGATTCTGTACTGAACTTCACTTATACCTTAACGCAAATGGATATTGACAGTGGCGGCGTAC
>CAZLDH010000161.1:0-5296 GCA_964558275.1 uncultured Chitinophagaceae bacterium | reverse complement strand
TTCCTTATACCAATCCAGGTTATCATAGCTCATCTCGACAGATGTTGAAGGATGGTCAGTAAGTCCGCCTTCAAAAAGAGCAGAGCCAGAATTAAAACCATAATAAAAAAAAGCTGAAACCATAATATCCCCTTCTTTAAAGGTTTGTGATTCTGAGACAAATTGTTCTGTCCCTCTAATATTTGTACCAGGTGACTGCCTATTTAAAACCTTTTTTGGTGGATCCAGCTCTAAGCTAATTGTCTTAGTCTTATTACAACTAAACATTGACCATATTACACCACACAGGACAAATGTTATTAACTTATATTTAAATTTCATACTTGATGGATTTACTAGTAAATAATTATTTTTACTATAAAAAAGGCACAAAAAGATATCTATTAACCCACTATATTTTCTCAACGGTAATCCTACGTATTATTAAATCAAAATCCGATACGGCAATTCTGAAGTCTGAACCTCCATTTTCCCTCTTCTCGAAACGAGCATTATTCAGTGTTATTGAAGCCTTTTTCCAATTGTTAGTACCTGACATTATAATAAAGTTTGGTGTACGGGTATAAGCACCATTCAAGGTTGCTCCACTATCGAAAGAATCATAATCCATAGCCATAGATATATTGTTCCCATTATCAAAAAATTCAATGGTCACTTTATAATTCATCCCATCAACGAAAAACTCGTTAACAGAAAAATAAAGATATTCACCACCTTGTGTAGCAGGAAGTGATTTTAAACAAGGTATTCCCATAAAATCAATATATTCAAAAGTACCATCCCCTTGGCTTTCTTTAAAATCAATACCATTCTTATCTATAGCTCCATTATCAAAGGTTATAAAAACAGAATCCGCTTCAGCAAACTTCTGTGATTCGCTCAAAACTACTTTACCCTCTTTAAATAATTGTGAGTATTTAGAAGTAGTATCAATGTATTGATATCCGTATTCTACAGAATTAGCAATATCTGTTCCTTCATGAAATTCATTCCAGGTTTCTATAACAACAATATGCTTTGTTGAATCCTTAGACGCTATAAATAGCGCATCTTTCCAACTATTAGAATAGAAATTTCCATTCTCTCTACTTCTTTTGGGGGTTGTCCTGCCTGGGACGGCACTATCATCATATCCAGGGCCAATAGCTATAACCCCCTTTGTATTTTTTAGGCCATTAAGAGCTGCCCCCCAAGTATATTCATCATCGGCCTGAGCATTATTCCATGAAATTTCTTTAATGATAAAAGGACCTTCCCCTCCAAAATCTGATTTGAAATGATCAATTGCAAAATCGAAAGTACTCTGATCATGATTTGAAGCAAAATTAGCAGAATACAATTGTACAATCGGTCTTCCATCAATCCTGGCACGCATCTCGGTCGGAACCATTGAATAAAAATCTCTCATCATTTTATAAAAGAACTGTTTTCCCAAAAGGGAGGTGAGATCGGTTGGGACATCTCCCTTTTTAAGAACGTCTTCTGAACGCAGAGGGGTAGTATCATAAAACAAGCCAATCCTTGGCGGATTATATCCCTCCTGCTTCAGTTGTGACCAAGCTTCAACCAATCTTTTAATTCCTGTATTAGACCAATTAAGATCCTTGGTTGTTCCCCAGTAAACCGGCAAAACCACATCAATTCCTGCTTCTATCATATCCTTCAATTGTTGTTTATGCCACCTAATGCTGGTATAGCTAAAGTCATCCATTGATGCAGGATGATCAGTTAAAGCATCGCTTCCATCACCGTTAAAAATATGGGCTCCGCTGTTAACGTCATACCAATAGAAATAATAAGTCATTACTATTTTATCAGAAAGTTCAAATGTTTCTAATGCATTGGACGACGACTCGCTCCCTCCTAAAAAATCTCCTGGTACAGCAATATCAAGTAATGAACCTTTAGAACTGGTATCGTCCATTAATTTCCTGCTGTTTACTAAATAATCATTAATACCCACTTCTTTGCTACATCCACTCCCCATCATTAAAAGGATAGCAAGAGCATTAACCAAAAATTGAAAAAATTTAGAATCCATAGTCGAATAGAAATTTAGATCTTAATAAATTACTGACTTAGCACAAATTGTTTTATTGCATTCCCATTAACATTTACTCTATAAGACCCCGAAGGTGTATTTAATAATAAACTTGCACTTTTATCTCCCATGTTAAGGACCAACCATTCATTTTCACTTACATGAGTACAAAATACTTTATCTCGTTTATTTGTAATGAAGGGAAGCTTTAAGTCCTTCCGGATCTTATTTATACGCTTATTAAGACTATTCCAGTCTTCGACTCTGAAAACATTATCTTTCCCATTTCCCTCATAACCGAAAAGCAATTCTTCCGGTTTGTTCGACCCTTCTATACTTCTAATATGAGTTACATTCATCACAATTACTCGCCCCCCATGACTTACCCACTTATCAATTATATTCGCATCATCTTTTTCCATTATATCCCCTTGTAAAATAACTAAAATCTTGTAACTTTCTAGAGCATTTGTATGTAACATTGTTCCATCTACATAATCAAAATCAGCATAGCTTCTTAATTTTGCTGCCTTTTGTAAAAATTCCTCATTCCCATATCCCAGAGTTAGACTTTCATTCGGATACCAAAGAGCAACATTCACAAGAGGTTTCTCTCTTCTTAAATATTTTATATTCTCTTGTTGAACTTTCTTTCTTTCCAAGGTTTGAGTAACATTTGTAGCATAATCATGTAATTGATTTGCCCCCGAGCAAGTCGCATTATATATTCTTGCTACAATGCCCTTTTCATCTTCCGCTCCAGCCGGCTCAAATCCATAATAGCTTCCATAATGCTTTCCTGCCGATGCTACCCAACGTGTCACAGCAAAATTTTTGGCGTAATTTGATGCTTCATTTGTAATCCTGACTCCGGCATTATATTTACTAGCTACTCTAACCTGTTCGGCAAAATTAGAGCCATGTTCAGGGATCGCATTTCCTCCTGTACATAAATAAATAGGTAACCTGGGGAAATATTTTCGGGTGGTCTTAATCCACCATTCTGACCAATCAGTCATAGAACTTCTATACCATTCAACAAAATCCAACCATTGCCTTTTTGATTTAGAATGCTTTTCCTCTTTAATCTCTCTTATAAAGTTTCTCAAAGAGTCAGCATACCCGGGATAATTCACCTCATTAAATCTCTCATAACTGGTACCCCATGAAGCATTCAAACTGTCCAAGGAGGGGTATTTGTTTTTAAAGTATTTTCTGAAACTCCTTAATGCAAAAATATCATTACACCAATATCCTGCATGATTATGATATTTTCCAGGAATATTAAAAGTCCATCCCCCCCCGTAAACAGAATAAATAGCTTCTCCGAAATCCCCCTGAATACCTAAAAGAATAGATTCAATGACCCCTTCATCTCGGTACCTTTCTGCAAAAGTTTTAATAAAACGTTCAATCCTTTTGGGTAAATTGGGATTCCAGAGAGATTCAATTTTACTCGCCTTTCCGTGTTCTAAGCAACGGCTGGGGATATGTTCGTCAGATTTACGAAACCAATCGGGTGTTGAATAAGCCGGGCCCAAAATTAAAAAAGGAACCCACTTTAAGTCATTTCTCTTTAAAGTTTCTACAATTTCATCCCACCTATCCCAATCCCATTCTCCTTCTCCTTTCGATTCACAGCTTTCCCATGTTACATAAGTTTCAACGCTAGTCACTCCCAGAGACTTAAAAGTCTGGGCCTCTTCATCACTTAGGCCATTAATACCAAAAGTGTAGAAGATGCTGTCCTCGAAGGGACTAGGGTTTGGTATTGTAAAAAGAATTTTATTCTTCTCCCGTAAAATGTTGGTGATTCTTCCCTTGTCATTATCTTTTGTCTTAGAAGTCCCAACAAACTCAAACACGGAGGCTTTTAAAAAGACATTTGTTACTAATAATATCGATATTGTCAAAAAAGACTTCCTCATAAGATTAAATATTTTTCTTCTCAATCTATTTTTACTCACCAACCTGGATTTTGCTCTAACTTTGAATTAATGAAAAGCTCATTTTGGGACAAAGGATAAAAATACATTTTATCATTCCAAAAATTTTTCGAGACCAGCGTTTTGTTGTAACTCGCATTACTTCCTTTCCCAGAAATCTCAATGCCAAAAACATCAGTAGTCTTATCTCCTACTTTCCATCTCCTAATATCCCAAAATCTTTTATTTTCAAAAGCCAACTCTATTCTTCTCTCGTTATACAATTTTTTTCTAAATGCATCCTGAGACATCCCTGTGGGAAATCCAGGCATTGAGACACTTTTTCGTCCTCTAACCCGATTAACAGCATCCAAGGCACTTAAATCTAAATTCTCATCTCCCAACTGTTCAGGTCCATATACTTCATTCATAGCCTCTGCATAATTCAATAATACTTCAGCATATCTAAAAATTGGCCAAACATGGACCTGGCTGGTAGTATGTAACGGGTCAAATGAAATGCTTTCTATAACAAATTTCTTTAAATAATAACCCGTCTTAGTTGATTTAGAAACCGGAGGTCCATCCTTGCCCCCATTAAAGGTTTCAATTTCAGATCCCTTCCAGGAAGCTCCATTATATAAAATTGTTTCTTTAAATCTTGGATCTCTACCTTCATATGGTTTCTGGGGATTATACCCCGAACCTGGATCATTAATTGATAATCCATTGTCTCTCATCTCGTAAGCATCTACTAAATTCTGGGAAGGACAAGTACCGGTGTGCCCACCTTCATAGCTAATTGGGAAATTCCTACTTTCGAAAGAATTCGATTCACCGGCACGTCTTCCTAAAATAAGTTCTTTTGAGTTATAATTATTAAATGCATCACTATAATTAGATTCTAAAGAATAAAAATCCATATCAATGACGTCTTTAGCCGCAATCGCAGCCCGTTTCCACTTGGCTTCGTCATTACTTTCATTAAAAAGTGGACTGGCTGCAAAAAGTAACGTCTCCGCTTTCAAGGTTAATGCGGCTCCCCTTGTAATTCTCCCAGTCTCCTTACCTGGAACCGACTCAAAAGAGACCGGTAATTTCTCACTAATCTCATTACACTCGTCCACAATGAATTCTACAATATCTTCAAAGGATGCTTGCTCAACATTATTAGCATCCTGAATATCCAATTCTTTCAAAACCAGCGGAACATCTTTGTAACGTTTAATTAATTGAAAGTAAAAAAATGCTCGAAGAAACCTTGCTTCATATACGAAATTATTAAACCGCTCCATCATTTCCTGATAATCATCATTATACCTCCTTTCCC
>CAZLDH010000160.1:0-5445 GCA_964558275.1 uncultured Chitinophagaceae bacterium | reverse complement strand
TAAATGTGGTAATAACCCCTTTCTTCTAATGTTGGATAGGATTCACTCATGTGTGGTAATGATTTTACTGATAGGCTATCCAGGCTCAATCGTCTGCTTATTATGTACATAATAGACATAGCTTCGCCACGGTAAATCCCATTATGAAATTTTTTATGATACAAACTTTCCCTAGTTACATGTAGGCAATAGTATTTATCTCACAATAGATTTGTTGGTGGCTGTAAGACTACACCCCTCCTATAAGAATAAAATCCGTCCCTAATTACATATATAGTTTCAACTTCGTTTTTAATAGTAATTTTTTTGAGGTCAATTATGTAATTCTTCCTCATCTTTTCGATTAAATATACAGGTAATTCAATAGAGTTTTCTAATTTCCAATTCTGAAAACCAAGGTAGTTGTTAAAATAGGTGCTTTCAGGCATCCGAACAAAAACTGTTTCTTGTGGAGTGATATTTCTGCTTGTCCAAAAATTTATTCCCGTATCATCTTTATTGCTTATTTGCTTAGAAGTAATAAGCCAATTATATTTAAAATATTCTTTTAAATTTTTGGCATTAGCAACTGCCCGGCTAGAAAATTCACTTTTTATTGGATAAGTAGCATTCAGTAATGAAACAAGTTTTTGAGAACTATAAGTCTCACACTTTAAAACTTTCATGGTTTCCACCAAAGCCTTTGAAGGTTCCCAAATTTTAGTTTTTCTATCAAAGTCTCCATAAGGAGCTGGATATATTTTTTCTTTTTTCTGAGGTAGTAACACATGCATTTCACCCACTTTTTTATTAAAACGGCAAAGTCTTCCCGCTCTTTGGATAAATCTATCAATTGGGCAAATTTCAGTAATCATTAATTCAGTACTAATATTTATGCTCATTTCTCCTATTTGGGTAAGAATAGCAATACCACCGGCATTTCCACTTTTCCATGCTTCTCGGCCAAGCATTTTGATTAGCTTATCTTCTTTAAGCGCTTTATCCGGTTCAATAAAGCGGCTGTGATATAAGCAAACATTTATTTCTTTATCTTCAAACCAGTCCAAAAATTTGTTTGCCTGATCAACGGTATTAGTATAAATAATAGCATTGCCGCTTTTAATACATAATTCCAATAACTTTTCTATATCTAATGGTTCTCTATATTCGATAATGGCTTTTATCTCAAATCTTGGTCTTTGGTAATCTTTAAGATTTGATTTGTCCTCTTTTATATCAGTTATCCGATAACCAATTTCCCTATAATGAGGTAGAACTGATTCCGGTAAAGAAGCACTCATCAATAATATAGGAACTTTCCAGTATCTTAAAACCTCAAGTAAAACCAAAATATTTGCTTGTGTGAAATCGTCATAAAAATCAGCTTCATCTATTACCAAACAAGAATTTGCCAAATTGAAGGTTATTAGATGGTGATCTTCTCTCGTCAATGTCAAAGACATAAGCAAATGATCAATGGTGCAAACCGTAACAGGTGTTTGAAGAACCCTCGCAAATTCATGAATTTTAGTTGCCTTTTTTCTATCAATTTCTTTGGAGTCTATCTTTTTTTGAAATTTTGTAACCCAAGCGCTCGAATGATATAATCCGGTATCTGATAAATCCTTAGTAACATTAATAGACAATGCATTTGATGTAAACCTGGTAGGCATTGCTATTATTAATCTATCTGCCCTATGGTTTCCCATTTGTTTAGAAGCCCACAAGAGAGCGGCATCTGTTTTCCCCGCTCCAGTCGGGGCTCTGATTAACAATAAATCATCTTTCCAATATAAATCTATTAACTTCTGAACATTTCTTTTTTTAGGATGAGGAAATTTATATTTAAAAGACGTGTAACTCGGAATAAATTCTCCATCTTCTATAGCGCTTGCACGGTGATCTGACAATTGTAATAATCCACGTGGCCCGGCAAACTCATATTGTAATTTAGCAATATCTTCCAATTTCAAGTTCTCATCCAAAACCCGATTGCTTTCTCTTTGGAACGCCTTCCAAAAATGCTCCACTCCTTCTTTGACCCATCTATTTTCATATTTATAACCTAGTTTCGCATGATGGGCTGCAATTGCCGTTTGAAGACATATAGGCATATTTTTCTTTTCATTAACAACAAGAGATTGGAATTCATGTCTTAATCCGGCTTTTCTTAAATTTCTGCCTGCTTCATCTTTATTTTTATTTGCGTATTCTTGGAAATCTCCTCCATGATCTTTTTTCCACTTTAAATAAGCTTCATAATCCAATTGACAAGCTTTTTGCCATTTTTCATGCTGCTTCCCATCATCATGAAATTTAGCACTTAATTCAATTCTTCTCTGAAGGCTTTTTCGTACTGATTCCTTGTATTTAGTAAATGTGAAGGGATAGCAGGAGGCAAGCAGTCTTCCCTCAGCCATAACATCCTCTCGATGTTGCGTCAATGTAATGCCTGAAGGCTTAGCTAAAATCGGATATTTATAATTATTCATTCCCAAATGCATCTGCAAACGTTACAGGATCAGCCCCATTTGAAGGATCAAATAATTTATTTTCGTCAGAATTTAAAAACGCCAAGGCATTGTTATAAGCTTTCGCTACATTATTTTCAGTTTTGTCATCACCTATAAAATATCTTGCACTTCTTTCTTTTAATTCCTCCAATATGTTTTTTCTTTCTTTTTCGGAAGCCGTAAAATACCTGCTTGCTTTCCTACTCAAAATAGGATCAAAAACAATTAAAACTTCTTGAGGCTCACCACTTACAGCATTTCTTGCCTGATTAGCATAATCATTCATTAATTTTGTGGCTTCAAGATATAACCGAACCCTTCGCATTCGCTCTCCCTCAGTAGTGTGTTTGAAATATTTCTTTCCAATATTAAAACTATTTTCATATTGAAACGCTTTGGAAATTCCTAAAGAGCTTATATCCAGAAAGAAATTCATATGCATCATATCTGATTGGCTATACTCTTTAGTAGCTAATGCCTGATCTTTTGCATCTTCTGTTTCATCCATTCTAATTCTAACCAACAAATCCCTTCCTACTTCACTTTTTTCTAATGCAACAGCAGGCGTAACCGAAAGTGGTGCCGTTCTTCTACCGGAATAATCGCCCTTGGAAGGATGCATAAATCCACCCATATCTGCCCGTAAATCCCTTTCTATCAGGTTGCTTATACCATCGCCGTTTGAAATAAATGTATCTCCTTTGTCGGGATCAGATTCATTTATTCGAGCCATTGCAGAGAACAACACATGTCTTTGCATTTGCCCCGAAATGTAAACTTTTCCATCTGGTCTCCTTTTAATAGATGATGCATTGCCTAATAATTTTTCGCCTCCGTTCGCGATATGATTTTCAAACGGAGCCAGTGTCGATACTAATAGTCCTTTAATTTCCATAATTGTATGATTTTATTGTTTAAATTGATGTTTATGCATTTGATAAGTCTTCTTCCTCTACTGAAATCTCATCTTGTGATTTAACAGGTATCTCTTTTTCCTCTGCTTTATTTTTAAGTCTGGAAAAAGCAATCAATAAGTTTTTAGCCTGATCAAGTGGCAAGTCACCACTTGCGGTTTTTTCCATAAATAACTTTGCAGATACGGGTGCATCCATTCGGGATAACCGACCAGCTCTGGTGATAACTTGTGCAAGCAATGCATCACCTGTTTTGGCAGAAAACGTAGAGCTTTCCAGTTCGACCAATACCTTGGCTTTAACTTTTCTTAATTCTTCCCAATAATCTTTAGCTCCTTCTTTTACTTCTGCCTTTGCAGTGAAGTAAGCGACTTGATTAAGCCATCTACCCAGTTCTCTGGCAGATGACACAATTTCTGAATTTATCATATCTATTCTTTTAAAGTATGTGTTAAATAAAATTTCTAATGAATTTGGATACTCTGCCCTAAAGGCTAAAAAATCTTTAAATGACGCATAGTTAAACAACTGTAGAAAGCGACTTGAGAACAAATCAAATTTCTGATAATCAGTACTTTGGCTTGTTCTTTTACCTTCATTGTATAGCTTTGAATGATAAATACTGTCCACAATTTCTCTTAACTTTCCTTCCTTAGCAAGCTCAATCACGTAATGATTGTAGGTAAAAGTAGAGGCTCCACCATATTTGATTATATACATTGTCGCCTCCTTTAAACTATCCAGAACTTTTTTAGCCAGTGTAGAAACTTCAGCCTCTTTTGCAAATTCTCCGATAGCACCCAAAAGAGCAATACTTCCTAAAGCACTGCTTCGAGGAGGATTAGGAAAGTTCCCTTGGTATATTAATGGCCTTTTAGGTTTGTAAACAACTTTTTTATTTTTCCCTTTTCCTTCTTCTTCCTGCAATACATTTCCAATCATTAAGTCGGCTGATGCTTTTGAAAATAACATTTTCTTAAATAGCCTTATAAAATCTATCAAATCATCCAAAGGTATATCTGGGATAATACAAACATTAAATAACTCCGGTCTTGGTTTTTTATTTATTCTATATTGAAGGCAGGGTTTACTTGCAGTAACTGTACTAACAGCATTTAGACCAATTTCTAATAAAGTGCTTTTAGGTTTTCCCCTGCCAATTGAATTATTTAATGAAAAACCTAGAAATTCACCTGACATTGGAGCAATAGACATTTTAACAGAATTCGGTTTGGATAATTGTTCCTTAGCCAGTTTCTCCATAATGTTGTGACCCTCGTTCCAAATATTTTTTGCTAACTTATCAGTAGTCAAAATATTAGGTGCTAAAAATATTCCCTTTTCTGTATTCCCTTTTGCTTCTCCTATATAAACATAATGGATTTTTTCTTTTCCTTCGTATGAAGATGAAGGTGCTAACCTAAATTCAGAAAAACCCTTTTGAAGTTCACTTGAAATATGATCGGCAGAAATTTCATTGAGGCTTGATAAGCCGTTTTCAGCCATTATTAGAGCTTGAGAATATCGTGTATATGGATGTATCATAATTCCTTAAATTTAATATCAACCCAACCCTCGCTATTTCCTAAATAGCCAATATTGTAGGAACTTAGTTTTTCTATAAGTATTTGATATAAAGTACTATTAATGCTAATTTTAAATTGATACTTCCCATCTATTTGAATATATTCTCTACCAGTAGGAGAAGAGTAGAAAAGTGGAAAGGATTCTTTATTATCAATAAAAAACTTTTCAAGAGATTTGTCTTCCACTTGTTTTGGCTTTTTTTCATTTCTGGGAAGGTTCCTCTTTTCTGGGATTAATTCATAACTGAGGTTAAATGTGCCTTTTGGATGAACAATAGCATCCGCCCTCCTAAATGCTCTACTCCAATAATCATCAAAATGCATAGGCATAGGAAACATTTCAAGTTTTACTTCAAAATATTCCATTAATAGAGGAAGAAATGTTGAACCATTACTTTCTTCAGGTATAGTAATTCTCTGTTTTTTTCTAATTTTTTTCAACTCTTTGAAAAT
>CAZLDH010000159.1:0-5612 GCA_964558275.1 uncultured Chitinophagaceae bacterium | reverse complement strand
ATATCTTGGTATAATTCAGTGTAGCCCTATTATACAAGGTATAATTTCTGCCACTGTAACTATATGATTCAGAGGAACCATTATTCAAATAAGAAGGCGAAAAACGATCAGAAGTATTGGTAGAATAATCATAACTGGCAACATCCCTCAGACGAAATCCTTTAACGGGTTCCCAAGAGATATTTATATTGGCTTTCACATTCGCCGTTTTATTATTATTCTCTATACTTGCTGCACTCAATGCCGCGTTGTTATCCGAATACATTGAAGGTGGCGGCAATAACGAAGAAGTATTGGCCCCATCGGCTACCCCTTTTTGTAACAATCCCACACCACTACCATTGTTTTTCTTACCATATGCTAAATTTAAGGTAGTCATCATCTTAAAGCGTGTAGATGGCTGATAACGTGCATTCATACTGATAGAATATCGCTGAAATCCCGTATTTTCCACAATGCCGTTTTCCTTGTAATAGTTTAGATTAGTCTTGTAGTTAAACTGTTCATCCCCACCGGAAATACTAATATTATGAGACATATTATAAGTAGGACGATAAAAGATATCCTGCCAATTGGTTGAATTATTATAATAAGGATTCAGGCTGTCGGACAGGAAAGGCGTGTTATTAATCAATTCCAAAGCTGCATTTCTTGTGGTATCAAAATGTCTAATTTGCCAAATTCTTAACCTTCTTTCTCTTTTACCGCCGATTACAGTTCTCAATTTTGGTGGAATATTGAAGAAAGCATTCCCGGTATATCTAACAATAGGAATACTGGATTCTCCACGTTTGGTGGTAATAATTATCACACCATAAGCGCCTCTGGAACCATAAATAGAAGTGGCAGCCGCATCTTTTAATACTTCGACACTGGCAACATCTTCCGGAGGAATCAATGATAAAGGACTAATGCCGGGACCAGCCTGATTAAACCCGTATTGATAGCCCTGATTAGGATCCACAGGTACACCATCCACCACGAACAAGGGAGAAGTTGGTGTTAAGAAACCATCGCTGGAAACAGCCGTACTGGAGAGACCACGCACCTGAATTCGTCCCATTGCGCCGGGCGCACCATTGTTCAACTGAATATTCAAGCCGGCCACTTTACCCTGAATCAATTCCATCACATTGGCAACAGGAACATCCTGAATTTCTTTTCCGCTTATTCTTGCTACAGATCCTGTAGTAGTTGCTCTGGTTTTTCTGGTATAACCGGTAATAACCACCTGATTTAAGGTTTGAGAAGATGGAGAAATACTGATTTTAAGATTAGGCGTATTTTCCTTCACTTTTTTGTGAACTTCTTCATAGCTCAGTCCCCTAAACGTCAGAATGGTACCTGCTTCAACATTTACAGAAAACTGTCCCTGTACATCGGTTATCGCAATAGGTTTGGGAGGCGAACCTGCAAGAATAGAAATGCCTATGGCCGGATCTCCGGTGGACTGGTCTGTTACAGTACCTTCTACAGTAATGGTTTTAGACTGAGCCACGCCGGATTGCACAGCAGTAAAGAGCAACATCGCAGGAATGATGGCGTATAAAAATCTCATTGCTAATTTCTAATTTTATTAAAGAATAGTTCGTTTATTAATATGGATTTAAAATTTATTATTTATTCATCTCTAAATCTGGGATTATCCCCGGTAAAAGCAAAGACAATTTCCCAATCTCCTTTTTTGAATATTTTAAAGTCAAATAACATGGAAGCATCCACTCTGACATGTCCGAAGCCTATTCGAGAATAGCCAAATTCTACATGGGCTCTTTTGCCATTTGCCGTCGTGTATTTTGTCTTTCTTGTAGTTAAAGGAATGGGATAAGCTGTTTGATAAGAAACCGAAGAATCTGTTATATTCATATCAAAACCATGAATCAACGTCTTCCAATTAGTCAAATTAAATTTCTTTGGATTGATCGGATGATAAAGTGTGTCCAGAAACATAAAGGTTAAAGAATGCCCATCTCCTACTCTGTTGAAATAAATATCAATATCGCGAGGTCCTAAGTACCGTCCGGTTTTGGCACCTTTCATGTTTACAGTAATATTAGGATGTACAGTAGTGCTCGTGGCTTGACCGGTAATTTTATCCAAAGGAGAAGGTTCATAAGGGCGTTCTCTATAGGGACGAAGCTTTAAGCCCCTAAAATATCTGCGTCCACCGGAATTGTTCAACTCCACATCAAAAACATAACCGGAATCGGGTTGGGTTTTCATGAATGAAGATAAAGCCGAGCTCCACATCACAAATTGACCGGAATGGGGTCTGATTTCCCAAATAGCATGATATTCGGTATCTCTTTTTTCCTGTATTTCTTCTAAAGATTCTTCTTTACCTGTGTAAGCTTCTTTCCAAACCAACACGGGAAAAGTATCCTTTAATTCCGGAGCCGGTGCCCCATTAAAACGACGGGGATTGATAATTTTAAAAGTCGCCGGATAAGAGGTACTCCCTTTGTAAAAATTATCAGAATATACTGTTGTTCTTCCCAGCACCGGTTGATAAAGAGTTTGCGTGAAACGAGAATCAAACCCAACCTCTTCCCGATCTTTTGGCAAAAAATCTTTACAAGATGTGGCTAGCAGCAATAAGGCAACAGCACCACACAGCAGCAAATTACCGGTTTGCTTATATTTCTTCATTTTTTTAAATGTCAAAGGATTATAATTCATAAAATTCTTTTTATCAAAATCTGATTTTATTCCTCACTATTTCTTCATTCTTGTTACTATCTGTCCGAAACCAAAACCATGTCCCGGCGATAAGATGTGTATGTAAGAATTATTCGTTTTAACATCTACCGTATTAGTAGTTGCTCCTACCCAATAGCGTTCAAAAATAGACTCATTACGGTCGCTATATTCCAAGTATTCGGGTCCTCCTTCCTGATAGCCGGAAGAACTGTTATGAAAATATTGAAGTTGCATCAAATAGTCATATTTAAGACAAGGTATCGTCAGTCCATCCGCATATTGAGCCACACTATCTGTATTGAACAGTCCATTGATTACATATCTATACATCAGGGTATCAAGTTCGGCGGAATCCAATGTAGCTATGGATAAAGGCGCTCTGGACGGAGTTGCCCGTTGACGCACTTCATTAAGATTTTGTAAAGCCAATGTAAAACTCGCATTTGGCATCGCAAAAACCGTCACATTCCCGGCAATAATAGAATCTTCCAAACCCGTTACCCGGCTAATGGCATACAGCATGGAATCATACACCCCGCCTCTGGATTGTAAATACTCAATGGCATTTCCATTAAAATTACCCAGGTTATTTTCAAAATGATAATAGGTATCATCCATTTTCTCACAACCGACCATTGTCACTATAATCAGTCCTATCGCAAGCAGGATATTGTAATAACGTTTTTTGTTATTTTTAATCATCATTCTATTCTTTGTATTAAAAATCATTTATTCTTATTTTCCGAGCCAGTAGCTGTTTTGTGTAATTTTTGAATTTCTATTCAGTACATCCTGAGAAACCGGCCAATAAATACCGTCGTCATTCAATAATTGATTAAACAACGGATTATCTCGCTTAATGCGGTGATAGCGAACCTGATCCCACCAGCGCCAGCCTTCTCCCATCAATTCTCTCCTCCGTTCTGAAAATATGGCATGAAGTAAGTCTCCTGATTTGCCTGCTACATAATCATTAACGCCTCTATTACCCTTCACAGTATTCAAGAGTTTCACCGCCTCACTGGCATTGTTTGCATCGTTATTAGCCAGCACAGCCAATGCTTCTGCTCTTAACAGCGTAATTTCCTCTAAGCGTGTAAATACCAATACAGAACTATACTTTGCAAACTCGCTGGAATTGCCTTGCGATAAAACCTTGATTTTGCTAAAAATTGGCATCTCCCCTCTGTAGTTTGTAAAATAGGCGGTACGTGGCAAACCCGATAAGGTATCTATACCAAAACGTTGATCATTTCCAATGGATGAAGGGAATATGCTGGAAATTGAATCTTTAGATACATATATTTCCGGATAACGTCGAGAAATAAACGGATCAGCTAAAGTCAGATCCTCAATATGTCCGGTGGTAGTTGCCTCGCCATGTCCGGCTACAAAATTAAATCCAATTAACTGATTGCTTTTTCTGTTTGAGAATAATCCGTCAGGTTTGGTTAAATCATCGGTAGAAACGTAGGTTAAGCTTTCCTTTTCGGCATTATCAAGAATAAATTTTGTATATACAGACACATCCAAATAATGACCTTCCCAAGCTGCAATATGCCCCAACATCGCATAGGCAGCCAGTTTTGTAATTAAAGTATTCACAAAACGCGTATGTTCATAACCAAAATAATCCCCCGGCAATTGTGGATCCTCACTTCCATAAACATAAGGTAAATCCGGAGCTACATCCCTCAATTCCCTTTCTGCAAAAGCAAGTACTTCTTCCTTAGGTGTGCGTTCAAGTTCTTTAAAATGTCCACCCGGAGAATGCAAAATAAGCGGAACATCTCCCCAAATACGCACCATTAGGAAATAGGTAAAAGCTCTGAGCGCACGGGCTTGTGCAACATCTACCTTATAATTTACTTTCGTATATCGTTTATCTGCCAACGCTTTATCGGCGTTTTCGATGAAAAGATTAGCTGCATTCACTACTGCATAAAATCTTCTCCAGTTAGATAAATCTTTAATTACAGGGTAGGAAGCATTTAACGTACCATCAATAATAGCCTTTAGATCGGGACGAGAATAGGAAGTAAAATCTCCATGTCTGAGATCACCTCTTAACCAATATCCATTCTCATTTGCCAAAGCTGCGCGTAATAAACCATATATTCCTATCAAACCACTTCGTACATCATCCAATCCTTCCCAATGATTTTGTTCTCCGGATACACGCGTTGATTTTACATCCAGCGTATCGTTACAGGATGGCAGTATGAGCAGGCTACTACCCATCATGAGAAAAGCTACTAATAAAACACTATGTTTTTTCATTTTAGAAATAATATTCATGAAAAATGCTTTAATATTTTTATTTTTCTTGTATATAGACTCGATTACAAATTAATTTTCACACCAAAAGTGAAGGTTCTGGGAATCGGTAATCCATAACCATTATATATTCCGTTATATTGAACCAATTCGGGATTATCTGCATCAAATGGAGAGACGGTAAATAAATTCGATGCCGATAAGTATATTAGGAATTTTCTAAAGGTCTGATTTTCCCCTTCTTTTTTCTTAAAGAGATTGGTTTTCGTCAAATCATATCCAACAGATAAAGAACGGAGTTTTAAATAAGCACCATCCTGCAGGAATAAATTCTGATCCGCACGATAGGGAATAACACTACTCCATGGATTGTATTTCGGATATTGAGAGCGATCTAAACGCTTTTCCCAGAAGGTGATTTCTTTCACAGATTGAATATCATTATTATTCTGACCATTCACAAAATCCAACCTGGCAGAAGCATATTTATTCAGTATATCTCTATCCAACACAAAATTGAAATGAAAATCTAAACTCCAACCTTTATAGGTAAAGAAACTGCCAAAACCACCTTTCACTTTAGGCATAAAGTTTCCTTGTAAGGTCTTATCGTCACTATTAATCACATAATCTCC
>CAZLDH010000158.1:0-5661 GCA_964558275.1 uncultured Chitinophagaceae bacterium | reverse complement strand
CTTACATCCCTATCATTTGAAAGTAATTTTATATAATGAATAAACAAATAACAGCGCGCTCGAAAGATTATGCACAATGGTATAATGACTTGATTATCAAAGGGGAATTAGCCGATTACACTCCTGTTAGAGGAGCTATGGTCATTAAACCTCACGGTTATGCTTTATGGGAAAATATGAAAGAGGCTTTAGATAAAAAATTTAAAGAAACCGGTCATCAAAATGCTTACTTCCCATTGTTGATTCCCAAAAGCTTTTTAAACAAAGAAGCAGAACATGTAGAAGGCTTTGCAAAAGAATGTGCTGTAGTTACTCATTATAGACTGAAAAACAGTGAAGAAGGAGATGTACTTAAAGTTGATCCTGAAGCAAAATTAGAAGAAGAATTAATTATTCGTCCGACCTCGGAAACCATCATTTGGAATAGTTATAAAAAATGGATAAAATCTTACAGGGATTTACCATTAAAAATAAATCAGTGGGGAAATGTGGTCAGGTGGGAGATGAGAACTCGTTTATTTCTGCGGACCTCTGAGTTTTTATGGCAAGAAGGGCATACGGCGCATGCTACATCGGAAGAAGCTATTGAAGAAACCCAACAGATATTGGATGTTTATGCAGATTTTGCGGAAAAATATATGGCTTTACCTGTAATTAAAGGGGTTAAAACAGCTTCCGAACGCTTTGCCGGAGCTGTAAATACGTATTGTATTGAAGCACTTATGCAGGATGGAAAAGCGCTGCAGGCAGGAACATCTCATTTCTTAGGTCAAAATTTTGCCAAAGCTTTTGGCGTTCAATTTGCCAATAAAGAGAACAAACAGGAATATGTTTGGGCTTCCTCCTGGGGGGTGTCTACCCGTCTTGTGGGTGGTTTGGTGATGGCTCATGGGGATGACAATGGATTGGTATTACCCCCCAAAATTGCTCCTATTCAAGTGGTTATCGTTCCTATCTACAGAAATGAAGAACAAAAAGAGGCCATTGATAAAAAAACAAGGCTTTGGTTGTCTGAATTAAGAAAAGCCGGAATAAGAGTAAAATACGATGATGATGATACTACCCGTCCGGGCTGGAAATTTGCAGAACATGAGAAAAAAGGAGTACCTGTTAGACTGGCGATAGGTCCCAGAGATATAGAAAATGAGCAGGTAGAGGTGAGTCGTAGAGATAAGGAGAGAAAGGAACGTTATCCCATGGAAGGTTTGGTAGCACGTGTTCAAAATTTATTGGACACCATTCAAACTGATATGTTTGAAAAAGCAAAAGCATTCCGGGATGAACATATTACGGCAGTAGATGACTTTGATACATTTAAGAAGGTTTTGGATCAAAAAGGCGGATTTATTTCGGCCCATTGGGATGGTACAGCTGAAACGGAACAAAAGATTAAAGAATTGACCAAAGCAACAATCAGATGTATTCCTTTGGATAACCCTCAGGAAGAAGGGAAATGTATATTTTCCGGCAAACCATCAAAGGAAAGAGTCTTGTTTGCCAGAGCCTATTAAGTAAAATTTCGCTATTTTCTTCGTCTTAGGGCGCTATATATCACCTTGCTTATAATGCCGAAGGAATCCAAATAAACAGAACGATATAGCTTTATCCAAAATCCGTCTGTATTATTTGCCCTTTCGTATTAATCCTACTTTTGTACTTTTAGAACTACAATTCAATTAAAGAATGGAGCTAATTCTGGTATTATTAGGTTTGGCACTTTGTATAGTAGGGATAATAGGAAGTATTATTCCTGTTATCCCCGGGTTACCAATAAGTTGGGTAGGTTTGTTATTATTTTATTTCATACCTCAAGTTCCAATAAACTTTGTTTTGCTCGGCATTACGCTAGCGGTGACTATATTATTACTTATACTGGATTACGTTATTCCGGCTCAGGGAACGAAAAGATTTGGTGGCAGCAGAGCCGGAGCTATTGGGACGACCATCGGGCTAATCGTTGGACTTTTTTTCCCTTTTGGAATTTTGCTGGGACCTTTTATTGGAGCTTTAATTGGAGAGATTGTTTTCAATAGAACCCAATCCGATAAAGCGGTCAAAGCTGCCTTCGGATCCTTTATTGGTTTTCTGGCGAGTACCTTTATTAATTTTGTCGCTACGCTAGTATTCTTAGGACTTTATATTTATAAAGTATGGGCTTTTAAAGATCTTATTTTTTAAAAGAAAGTTACAGCTGTTTCCAGTTTTTGTACTTTTGCTTTTTGCCTACTCTGAAGGAAACCGGGGTAAGATTGTTAGGATTTTTTACTTTGTGTTTTTATAGAAGAACTAATTTTGATAATAAAAATTGCATGCGTTAATGAAGCTTCTACTCGATAAGCGTTTCCAAAAACGCCTCATTCGCTTTCTATTCGGAATTGTTTTATTGATATCTTTAAATTTGATAGGTAACTGGCTATCGCCCTTTATCCCTTTTCCATTGCCTGGTTCCGTGATTGGTTTGATTTTAATATCCACCTTATTAGTATTGGGTTGGGTTCCATTAAAATGGGTAGATGATGCAGCAAAGTTCCTATTAAGCTTTATGAGTCTTTTTTATGTTCCCTACGGCATCGGAATCATTAGTATTGATGATACGACGCTGGCTTTCGGATGGAAAATTCTCCTTGTGGTTAGTATAACTACAGTCATGGTGTTGTTAATAACCGGAAAGTTATTTACTTATATCAAATCTAAATCTTCTCATGAGTAGCTTAATAACCCTCGCTCTATTTTTATTAGCTAAGGTTTTATATAAAAAGTTCCGTTGCATAATTTTTATCCCGGTCTTTTTTGCTGTTGTGGGAGGGATTTTGATTATTTCTCTTACCCCTCTATCTTTTGACCGGTATTTTTTGGAAAATCGAAGTATTACATTCATGCTGGGGCCTGCTGTAGTATCTCTGGGAGTGCTGTTGTACAAACAGCTTCCAATCATTCGATCTCACTTTAAGTCCTTGTTGCTCACCATACTATGTAGCAGTTGTATTAGTGCGCTATCTGTAGTAGTCTTGACAGGGATTTTAGATCTTCCAACAAAGTTATCAGCCTCCCTTCTTCCATTAGGAATAACCACTCCTATAGCCATAGAGGTTGTAAAACCATTAGAAGGAAACCCTTCCATTACCTCCGTTGTTGTTATAGGCGTTGGCTTGTTTGGTAACCTTGTCAGCCCCTATATCCTCCGATGGTTTAAAGTGGACTGGGATCCTGCTAAAGGCTTAGCACTTGGCCAGAGTAGTCATGGAATTGGTACCGCACGAGCGGTAGAGATAAGTGAATCTACAGGAACTTTTAGTGGCTTGGCTATGACACTTAATGGGGTTATAACAGTTTTTACTGCTCCCTTGATTTGGTCTATTTTTCACTAATTGATAACAGAAAAAAGATAAATTTAGGATAAAAAATTATAATATTACAGCCTTTATAATTGAGTGGGACTGTAAAGCCGTTACATTGCAACACGCAATGTTCTACAACCATTTCTTTTTTCTAAAATAAATAATCATTGCCAGTGCAATAAGTACCATTAGAAACATTGTAGCAGGGTATGCCCAGTCCCAGTCGAGTTCGGGCATATATTGAAAATTCATTCCATAAACACCGGCAATAAAAGTAAGCGGGATAAAGATGGTAGAGATAATGGTGAGTACTTTCATGATTTCATTCATTTTGTTACTGGCTCCCGTCATGTATAAGTCCATAAGTGCCGAACTCAAATCTCTATAGGTCTCAATGGTCTCAATAATATGAATAGTATGCTCATAAACATCCGACAAGTTATGTATCACTGTTTCTGTGAGAAAACGGTCTTCTTTTTTGACTACAGATATAGCCCCGCGAAGAGGGGAGATATTTTTACGTAAAGTAATCAGATCTCTTTTTAACTGTTGTATATTCAGAATATCTTCATCTTCAATTTTATCATTTATCTTTAATTCTAAATCTTCAATTTGTTCTTCTAGGTTTTCTAATTCCACCAAGTAATAATCCACAATAGTATCCAGCATACGATAGAAAAGATAATCAATAGATTTTTCTCTTAAGGTGGAAACTTTTTGATTGAGTCGGAGAATGAAATCCGCCAACCACTTTTCTTCGTCTTCCTGAAAGGAAATTAATAATTTATCAGTTAAAATAAAACTAATTTGATGATATTGAAGCAAATCATCTTCCTTCGCTGATCTGGATAACGATTTTAACGTAAAAAAAATATAGTCATTAAAAACATTGCATTTCGGTCGGTGAGAAACATCCAGAATATCTTCCAATACAAGTGGACTTATATGGAATATCTGTCCCAGGTTTTTGAAATGTTCTATATTATTAATCCCTACGACCTGTAACCAGGATTTTTCATTTCTGTTAATCCTTTTGATTGCGCTACCCAGTGCTGATTCTTCATAAAATTCATAATTCGATTCATCATATTGATGTAATATAAACCTTGTTTTAAGATTTTGGGAATCTCCGGTATATACCAGACTCCCGGGCGGAAGCCCCCGTTTTCTTTCTCTTGGAGACAGCTTCTTTTTATCCGGCATAAGATGAAACTTTAAAGTAAAAATAAAAAGAATAACGCAGAAAACAATATGTCTGATGCCGGAATTATACTGTGCATTAATCCATTTCCAGTGAATCTATTTTAGCTTCCAGTTGTTCATGCATTTTTTTAGCCCATTGAGCCACTTTCTCATATTGCTCAGGTGTAAATTTTGCATCTTCATGCAACCATAAATAAGACGCCAGCGGCATAGAATGATCGGTCATAACTTCATTCAATTCATGTATTTTTTGACTTGCTTCTTTTAAAGAATAATTGCCAAATTCTGAAAAATTCAGATGCCTTTTCGCATTTTTTATATGCATATCCATCCACCAACTTACCGGCTGAATATGATAATACCAGGGATATTCCTGAGTATAATTAGAATGACAATCAAAACAACTGGCATAAAAATACATCTGAATATTCATGGGGACTTCATATTTATCAGTCATAGCTGACTGCGTATCCTCTTCTGTGAAATTTTTTTTTGGTGTAAAAAAAGGTAACTGAATGATTAAAAATAAAGCGATAATGGCTAAAATAATCCTTTTCCAAGTCTTCATAATAACTAGGCTTAGTTTATGATTAATAAGTAGATTGCAGCTAAATTACTCAAAAAAACTAAATTTGTCTTACAAAAGTCATAATAAAAGAGTTTCTTAACCTCAATCTATATATATCAACAAAATTTTGTACATTCGCTTTAAGCATTAATATCTAAATCTTAAAATTGATGAAAATGAAAACTAAGTTTTTTGGAACGGCTATCGCAGTTGCTTTCTTTGCTTTTTCTGTAGCATCTTGTTCACAGCCAAGTAGTAATAATTCTGCTAAAGACAATAACGCAGAGGCAACTACTACAGAAACAACGGCTAAAACAGAAACTAAAACGCCTAAAACCGGAACGCAAACAATTACCGGAGAGGTCTTGGACATGTCCTGTTATATGGATCATGGAGCTATGGGACAATCTCACAAAAAATGTGCAGAAGGTTGTTTAAAAAAAGGCTTGCCGGCAGGAATCTTAGGTTCGAATGGTCAGGTTTATATCCTATTGGAAGATCATGATGCTTCTGATGCTTATAAAGCTGCTTTAAAACACGCTGCTGAGAATG
>CAZLDH010000157.1:0-5693 GCA_964558275.1 uncultured Chitinophagaceae bacterium | reverse complement strand
CTCGCAGTATTCCAAAAAGAAGTTACAATACCCAACTTTGAATGGACATACAAATACCAACCTTCTTTCTCCTTTCAAATTAAGGATACTTCAGCACGCTATAATGTAATGGTTACCGTACGACATACGAATAGATATCCATATAACAACCTGTGGCTGCTTATTCATTCGGCATATCAAGGTACCAAACCAACTAAAAAACGTGTAGAACTTCCCCTAACAGATGAAACGGGACAATGGCTTGGATCAGGAATGGATGACATATACCAACATCGTATTCCAATTCAGCAAAACGCAAAATTTGACAGTCTTGGCACCTACCATATCACTTTAGAACAAAATATGCGTATCAATCCGCTCCCGAATATCATGGCAGTCGGATTAAGAGTTGAAAAAACAACCCCATAGGTTATGCCCCAAAAGAAAATTTTTAAACCCACTAACACAAAGATGATAACTTTCATCTATTTTTTCCTGCTTATATACACTATAGCAGCATTATTTTGGTGGGGTCTTCTTCTTCATCAGCAAAACAAAGAAATTGCCATTTTAAAAACCGAAATTTTAAGAAGAACAATCTGCGCTTTCTCATCAAACAATTTTTCAACAAAAACTTTCTGAGATAAAACAAGATTCGAAATTACGTGATCTACAATATTTAGGAGAGGGCGGTGCTTTTTTACTCATTATCTTATTAAGTGCAAGCTTTGTTTTCAATGCAGTGCGAAAACAAATAAAATTCACGCAACAGCAACAAAATTTCATGCTGTCTGTTACCCATGAATTAAAATCTCCCATTGCCGTTGTCAGACTCAATATTGAGACCCTCCTAAAAAGAAAACTCCCGGAAGACAAAAAAGAAGATATTCTTCGAAGAACTCTGGCAGAGACCAACCGGCTTAATCGCCTATCCAACAATATGCTTTTAGCCTCTCGCTTTGACAGTCAGAAATACGAGTTAACCAAAACCACATTAAATTTATCTCAATTAATCAATAAACTGATAGAAGAAACAAAAAGCAGAAAAATAAAACAGCTCATAAAGCAGGACATTAGTCCCAACATTATTGTAGAAGGAGACAAACTCATGCTCCAAATAGCCTGCAGTAATATTATAGAAAATGCCATTAAATATGCACCTAAAGACAGCGAAATAAGCATCCAACTAAAACAACAGGGCGAACAGGCTATACTGGATTTTAGTGACCAGGGAACAGGAATCCCCAATAAAGAAAAAACAAAGATTTTCAACCGATTTTATCGCATTGGAAATGAAAACACCAGAAGTTCTCAAGGAACAGGACTGGGACTTTTTTTAACCAAGAAAATAATTCAACAACATAAAGGACATATCGTAGCTAAGGATAATTTCCCAAAAGGAACTATCTTTGAAATTAAGCTCCCCGGCACGGGAACATCACAGAAGGCATAACCATATATTCACCTTACTTGTGTTATCACTAAACAGAAAAGGACAAGTCCATGAATGTAACCAAAGAAAACCCTGCAATTCTACTTGTAGAAGACGAAGAAAACCTTCAGGAATCTCTAAAATTAAATTTAGAACTGGAAAACTATGAAGTTCAAGTAGTAGCAAACGGACTGGATGCGTTAAAAGCAATTAAAGAGGCCTATTTTGATCTTATTATTTTAGACATTATGCTTCCCGGCATGGATGGAGTAACGGTTTGCGAAAATATACGTTTGCAAAACATTGACGTTCCCATCCTTTTCTTGAGTGCAAAAAATTCACCCGAAGATCGCATTACCGGATTGAAAAAAGGCGGAGATGATTATCTTACCAAACCTTTTGAATTGGAAGAATTACTTCTTCGGGTGGATATTCTGATTAAAAAGAACAATAAAATCCATCGAAAGAAAAATATACCGGAACAATATAACTTTGGTAAAAACAAAATAGACTTTGCTGCTCAGGAATGTGTAGGGGTGGGCGGTAAAACACACAGTCTGAGTAAGCGGGAGACAATGTTATTAAAATTACTCATAGAGAATGAAGGAAAGGTGGTTACAAGAGAAAAAATACTACAAATAGTATGGGGATACAATGTGTATCCAAACACCAGAACCATAGACAACTTCATGCTTAATTTAAGAAAATACTTTGAAGAAGACACCCGCAAGCCAAAATACTTTCATTCTATACGAGGCGTAGGATACAAGTTTACCATTTAAATGCCAAAGCGCACTCATCACAAGTTTTTTTCCTTATCAGCTGTTTTTTTATTATATTTGAAAGAATCTTTGATTAGATAACTCATGAAAAAAGTACATTCTTCACTCACTTACCTGCCTCAGGAAGAGATGCTGGACATTAAGGAAAAAGAAGGGGAATTGCTCATTGGCATTCCTAAAGAAGAGGCAGACCAAGAGGATCGCATTCCTTTAACGCCACAAGCTGTAGATTTATTAGTTAGTAACGGCCACGAGGTAATCATACAGCATAATTCAGGAATAGGTGCTCATTTCTCAAATAATGATTATGCAGAAGCAGGAGCGCAAATTGCTATGGACAAAAAAGCCGTTTTCAAATCCGAAATCATCATCAAAGCAGGAGCCATACAGGAAGAAGAAATCGAGCTTATGCAGCAGGGGCAAACCATACTTTCTCCATTGCAATTGCCAAACTTAAAAGGCAGGCTCTTAGAGAAAATGATGCGGAAAAGAATCACTGCGCTCTCTTTTGAACATTTAAAAGATGCCTCAGACTCTTATCCCATTGTGCATTCCATGAGCGAAATAGCAGGCAGTGCATCTATGCTGATTGCCGGCCAGTATTTAAGTAGTTCATCCTTGGGTAAAGGCATTTTATTAGGAGGCATTTCCGGGATTCCACCAACCAAAGTAGTCATAATAGGAGCGGGCACAGTAGGTGAATATGCGGCTCGAACCGCTTTGGCATTTGGCTCTTCAGTTAAAGTATTTGACAACAATATATACATGCTCAAGGAGCTACAAAACAACGTAGGACTTCATTTATATACCTCCGTTATTAATCCGCATATTTTATCTAAAGAATTATCAGAGGCAGATGTTGCCATCGGGGCATTATCTACCCAATCCGGGAGGGTTCCTGTTGTAGTTTCTGAAGATATGGTGTGTAATATGAAAGAGGGGGCTATCATTTTGGATGCCAGCATAGACAGAGGCGGTTGTTTTGAAACCTCAGAACCCACCACGCTAAATCATCCCGTATATACCAAATATGGCGTAACGCACTACTGCGTTCCCAATATAGCATCAGGATATGCGCGTACCGCTTCAAAAGCCATTAGTAATGTTTTAACTCCTGTGCTTTTGCAAGCTGCAGATGACGGCGGATTAGAATATCAGATATGGAAAAAAGCAGGGGTTCGCAACGGAATTTATTTGTACAATGGAGCGCTGACAAATTATTATCTCAGTCAACTCTTTCATCTAAAATTTACGGATTTGGAATTATTAAAAGCAGCGAAAGAGTAACATCTCCAAAATAAGGTCAAAAAAAATATTTATTCACTGCTTTATTTTCTTTTTTGGCACGGCGTTTGTATCTTATAAAGCAGGTTAAAAATAGGTTAAAGCGTAAAGGCCCCGGCTTCGTGTCGGGGTCTTTGCGTTTTATTATTTTCCGGAAAAAGAAGTATCTATTTGAATATCGCCGGAAGCGCTATAGAATCTATACCAGGAAAAGTCAGGTGGCGCCGTTAACCCGTTCTCTCCATGAATAACCTCTGTAGGAGTGGTTAATTTAACCGGATGATGTGTATAAAATCTTTTTTTCTTAGGATTCCAATGCAACACATCGGTTTCAAGCATCTTCCCATCTTGTGTAGTCAAAACCACACTATCTTTGACCGTAATTTTATTTGTATTAACGTAATAGAAACCTTCTTTTGCAGTAAGCACACTTTGCAACTGCAAACTATCTTTGTAGAAATCTACCTTTAAAGAATTTGGAAGATGAACATAAGGTGTATCTCCATGATATCGATATAGAACCGGAGCGGTCAATATACCTTTTAATAGTCCATTGGTTCCAAAATAATCAGTTTTTATATCATGTGCTATCTCAACCTTTGTATCTTTCTCATTATTAAGCGCATTAACCTCATCCATGCTGTTCGAACAGCTATTCAGCCCCAAAAGCCCACAAAAAATATATAAAACATATTTTCTATACACTACCTGTATTTGTGTTCAATAAACCATATATCACTTAGAGATAACCCAAGAGAAACCCGGAAGAAGTTTGCATTTAACATATTATCTTTCGTTCCTCGTTTACCAAATTCAAAAGCCAAATTCACCAGTGAGAATTGATTAGACTGCACTACATGATTGCGCGCCGGCAATCCAAACCCCAATGTAAATCCATGCTCCTTCACTCCGGTATTATTGCTCTTAAAGTTTTTATTCGTATGATAATATCCTACTCTATAAGCAATTCGTTCAAAAAAGGTTGTATTTCCGGGATTTCGATCAGAAGGAATAAATTGTGCCCCAACGCGAATCGTCTGGTTGTCATCCAGCCCACCATTTTTACCATAGTATTCATAATCCGACCACTTTGTTATTTCATAATCCATTCCAATAGACCAACTTCCATTTCCTCTGGTATTCTGTAATAAGAATCCGCCTCCATAATGAGCCGGATAAACAACAGTTCCTTTTTGTCCTTCAATAAAGACTGCAGTATCCTGATTTTTGGGAGCTCTGTCAGAAGAACTGCCACTATAATAGAATGTTTCCAAAAGATAATCCCTTTTCCCTTTTAACTCTGTCTTCATGCCACCACTGGCACCCAATTTAAGTAAAATCCCATCAGCTAAGTTTATATCAGCTTGAACGCCAAAATCTACAAAAAAAGCACCATAACCGGTTCTTTCTCTGGTATGAGAATTAAAAAGCCCGAGACTATCATCCGGATACAAAGTTTGAATACTCTTTTTCTTGGTACCAAAAAGATAGCCGACATTCACACCTACTCTAAAACCTTTATAACCATAAGCCGTTCCAACAAAAGCTTTATAAGCTCCGCCGCCGCCTTCATACAGATTAAGAGCCCGTTCCCCTATACTCGATACAGAATCTGTGGTTGAAATTCTATAGTTAATCTTTGTCAATGGTTTTAATCCAAAAACCAATCCCCAGCCGCCACCTTTTTTTAGAGGCACTCCAACCTGGAGATAAGATAAAGAACCAAATCCTGACTCGAAACGTCCGGTATCCTGATTATGTAAATTGTAGGAACCTGCATTAAAACCAACATCGAGCGTAGTCAGTCTCAAATCCGCATAAGAGGCAGGATTTGCAAAATTCAACGTTTGTGCATCGGAATATGCCTCTGATACACCTCCCATGCCAGTATTAAGAATGTTCCTATTATGAACAGGATCTCCAATTCCACGCTTTGAATATGGCATATTCTGTGCTCCGGATTGCAATGACCAAGTCATCAAAAAGAGGACAAGCCCCACCAATCCGATATGTCTCTTAAACTGTTTAGTGTTTTTTATATGCATGTAAACCTTTAAAGGATATCGAAACGAATGCAAATATCGACTTTTTAATAAGCTTGTCAAAAAGAAAATTTTCCCATTTGTTAAAACCAGGTTAAACATCAATATAAAAAAGACCCGAAAACAAAATTTTCGAGCCTTTACAACTTATCTAGAACCAAGATTTATTGTTCT
>CAZLDH010000156.1:1953-5714 GCA_964558275.1 uncultured Chitinophagaceae bacterium | reverse complement strand
CGTGATCAATGGCATACCATGACCAGAAGTGGAAAAGTCAATAAATTAAAACAACATATTGCACAACCCTTTTTAGAGATACATCCTGCGGATGCAGATAAAAGAAAGATACATAACGGTGATCCTGTTATTGTTAACAGTCGAAGAGGAACGGTACAAGTAACAGCCCATTTGACTGACGATATAAAGAAAGGCGTTGTTTTTCTACCTATGCACTGGGGAAAACTTGCGGGAAAAGATTTTGCAAGAGCGAATAACTTGACGAATAAAATGGTGGATCCGATATCGAAACAACCCGGATTCAAATTTTCGGCTGTAGAAGTAGGGCGGTATCAAAAGCCCCAACAAAAAATAGTCATTACGGGAGAAAGCAGATGTATTCTAACCTTTATAAAAAAGTACAGGACTTTTAATACGGAAGATCAAATTGACTGGATATGTGCGGATAACGAAAGTGTATTTTATGACAATAGGGATATAAATTCTTATTTAAAGAATGATAATTTTTTATCTAAACAGCCCAATCTAATTGAAATTGCTGAAGAACAAAACATCAATATTATTCAAGGATCGATTGTAGATGTTGACCGTAAAAATAAAAAAGTTATTGATGATAAAAAGAAGATTCATACTTATGATCAGTTAATTTTTGGGGAAACTTTCTCCAAACCGAACGATGAAAATATTTTTTATTGGAGAAATGAAAAGCAGATGGAAGAACTGGGACAACATCTTCATTTGTATAACGAACTGGTATTGACAGGTGATAATGATCCTGTATTATGTGAAGCTGCGACTATACTTGCAGACGAAGGAATAAAGGTGCATATTATCACCCAAAACAAAAGATTGTATGAATATATTTTAGATGAAACTGCATCCGGATTATTAGAGTCGGTATTAACAGAAATGAATATTGCTATTCACTTTCAGGAAAAAATAAAAAAACGAGAACCACAAAAAATAATCTTAAGTAGCGGTGAACAAATAAATTATGACAAAATTATTTCCTTTTCTTTTGATGCTCATACAAAAGTTGCTGAACATGCGAAACTACAAGTAAATAAAGGTATTTGTATCAATGAATTTTTACAAACAGATGACCCGAATATTTTTGCTATCGGAGAGATGACTGAATATAAAAATAAGCTTTCTTTCCTGCCTGATGCCGGACATAAGCAGGCTGAGTGCCTGGCGAATTATTTTCATGGTAATTTATCCGAATATTATGATGGGACGGTGCCTTTTTATGAGTGGCGTATAAGGGATTGGACAATAACGATTATTGGCAAAACCATTATGTTGCCTGAGGAGGAATATGAAGATGTATTTTTTCTGGATCGGCAAAAATATATTTATAAAAAATGTTTTATTCAAAAAGATCGGCTTGTGGGTATCATTTTTATGGGGGGGCGGGAAGGAATCACAGAATACCGGAAGTGGATAGAAGAAGGAACTGAATTAGGTGATCTAAGAGAACAATTACTTCGTCCGGGCAATGCCAAACCGGCGGTTAAAGGCAAACTTGTTTGTAGTTGTCAACAGGTAGGTGAGGGAAATATTAAAGAAGCTATCAGAGCGGGTTGCAAAACTATTGAAGAAATAGGCATACAAACCGGTGCTGGTACTCAATGCGGCAGTTGTAAACCGGAACTTGCTGAAATTTTAGAAGCGAATTAATGGATGAAATGACAGAACTTTCCTTGTCAATTTTGTGTTTTGTGTTTTCGGAAACGTTGATGGGAACGATTGCGCAGATAAATTCAGATAAATCCTTATAAATATTAAGGGATAATTAAATATTGTGACGCTAAAACACCTATGTTATAAAATAGATATTGTTAGCTTTGAATAATTGTTATCAAAAAGTAGTTGAATTAGGGAGGATTCTCTATTGTTTAATAATGATGTTGTATGATTCAATAATCCGCTTAATTATAAGAGAACTATGAAAAAAAATTTGAAAATAGGGAGACTGTTTGGATTGTTTTTGCTACTCCCTATTTGGAGTATTGCCCAAAATTCTATTCCTCTGGAATTGAAAACCTATGTTTCTGAAGCTCCCTTTGAAATGGAAGTACCTGAATTGCCAATCATACAGGATTATAAAGTAAATATAAAAGATTTTGGTGCGGTAGGTGATGGAGAAACTTTAAACACAGAGGCGATAAAAAAGGCGATAAATAATTGTTCGGAAAATGGCGGGGGTACCGTTATTATTCCGGCCGGACTTTGGTTGACCGGTCCTATAGAATTAAAGAGTAACATTAATCTTCATGTCAATCAGGGAGCGGTTGTGCTATTTAGTCGAGATCATTCCCTTTATCCAATTATCCGGACTGACTCTGACAGCCATACTTGGTTTGTTAAAAACCCGATATATGGGTATCAATTGAATAATATCGCTATTACCGGAAGAGGAATATTCAATGGATCCGGCGATTCCTGGCGCCCGGTGAAAAAAGAAAAAACGACCAAAAAACAATGGAAGAAATTAGTAAAATCTGGAGGAGTCGTAAGTGAAGATGGTAAAATCTGGTGGCCAAGTAGGGAAGGTTTGAAGGGGAAAGGGCGGTATAAAAAAATTAGAAAAGAAAAAGGGAAAGAGGCTGTCGCTACGGATTTTTTACCGGTAAGGGACTATATGCGTCCTTACATGCTGTCTGTCATTGATTGCAATAATATTTTAATAGATGGTCCTACTTTTATGAACGCTCCTATGTTTACCTTGAAACCGAAATGGTGTCATAATATAGTGATCAGGAATGTGAAGGTTAATAATGAATGGTATGCCCAGAACGGAGATGGAATTGATTTGTCTGCCTGTACCAATGCAATCATTTATAAAAGCACTGTCAGTACCGGTGATGACGGGATATGTATGAAGTCAAGTCGTTCTTCCTCGGATAAAACCGATACCGCCAGACTGAAAAATATTATTATTGCGGATTGTATTGTTTATAGAGGACATGGAGGTTTTGTGATAGGAAGCGATACGGATGGAGGAATGGAGAATATCTTTGTAAATAATTGTAGTTTTATCAACACGGATATTGGCATTAGAGTAAAAAGTGGAGAAGGAAAAGGAGGAAAAGTGAATGATATATATATTGATGACATTTATATGGCAAATATTAAAAAGACTGCTATCTTATTTAGTACTTATTATGAAGATAAAGGAACCAATAGAAATCTGTCCAATGAGGACATCTCTCATTTGGATATTCCGGAATTTAGTTATTTTTATATGAATAATATTTACTGTAATGGAGTAGAAAATGCATTGTCAATGAAGGGATTGCCACAGGCTCCAATTAATAATATATTTTTCTCTAATGTAAATATTAATGCTAGCGAAGGTATTTCTGCTTCGGATACCTCTCATATCTCTTTTGAAAATGTTATAATAAATAAAAATGCAGACCATTAAAACTAAAATGAATTAAATTAGAATAAAGCAGCAGTATTAAGATATACCATAATCCTGTTATTAGGAGTTGTTATTTCTTCTTGTGAGAATAGTAAATCAGCTAATCAGCACGATGGCTGGGATAAGCTGACTTAAATAAGGAATCATATCCAAACCCCTTCTTTCCCTGACAATGATTTTTCTATTCTTGATTATGGGGGCAAAAGCTGATGGTACTACCGATTTTTTGTCTGCGATTACCAAAGCCATTGCGGCTTGTAATGAAGCCGGTGGGGGACGTGTTATAATTCCTGCAGGAACTTATTTGGTAAAAGGACCTATCCATTTTAAG
>CAZLDH010000156.1:0-1853 GCA_964558275.1 uncultured Chitinophagaceae bacterium | reverse complement strand
TGATTATTCAGAATTGTGAAATGAAAGATGGTCATGGAGGTGTTGTTATCGGTAGTGAAGCTACCGAAGGAGTAGAGAATGTTTTTAGCAATTGTACTTTCGAGAATGTTGAAGAGGATAATGTCATTAAAGAGGTAGAAAACCTAATAATAAAGAACTCGACTGTGAAAGGGCAGCAGATAGAATATAATAATGAATAAGAAATAGAGCCGGCAATCGTTCCCGGTAACGATTGCGTAAATAAAAACTTCATTAAATTTGGAAATACTTCTTGTAATAGATAAAATTGTGAGGGTCGAAGTAATTATGGATAAGCTTTTTATCCAAAAAATGTTATAGATTTAAACAATAGCTATTAAAAGATGAAGAAATTTACATTATTGGGGTATTTCATACTCTTTCTTGGAGGACTGTTTGTTGCTTCTTGCAGCAATAATAATAAGCAGCAAAAACCGCTTACCGGTTGGGATAAAGTAGCTGAAATTAGGGATAATATTCAACCACCGACTTTTCCGGATAAAGATTTTTCTATTATGGACTTTGGTGCTGTGAAAGATAGTACCAAGGATTGTTTGCCAGCCATTAAAAAAGCGATAGCTGCCTGTAATGAAGCTGGCGGAGGACGGGTTATTATTCCGGCAGGGACTTATTATGTAAAGGGACCTATTCATTTGAAAAGTAATGTGAATTTACATTTGGAGAAAGGTAGTGTTTTGAAATTTAGTACTGATCCAAATGATTATCTTCCGGTTGTAAAGACGCGATATGAAGGAATAGAATTGATGAATTATTCTCCACTTATCTATGCTTACGGAAAAGAAAATATTGCTATTACCGGAGAAGGTATTTTAGATGGACAGGCAAGTAATGAAAATTGGTGGTGGTGGTGTGGTGACAAAAGATTCGGATGGAAAGAAGGAATGCCGTCACAAAGAGATTCTGCCAACAGACCGGAACTGGCTAGACTGGCTGCTCAGGGAGTTCCTGCCGGAGAACGAATTTTTGGCAAAGGGCACTATCTGAGACCTACTTTTGTGGAGCCTTACAAATGTAAAAATGTATTGATTAAAGGAGTGACGATTAAAAATTCTCCTTTTTGGATGCTGCATCCTACCCTTAGTGAGAATGTAACCATTGATGGGGTCAGTACCATAAGTTATGGTCCTAATAATGATGGTTGTGATCCGGAATCTTGTAACAATATGATCATTAAAAATTGCTATTTTAGTAATGGGGATGACTGTATTGCTATTAAAAGTGGGCGAGATGAGGATGGACGAAGAATAAATATACCTACTAAAAATCTCATTATTGAAGATTGTGTAATGAGAGACGGTCATGGCGGTGTGGTTATTGGTAGTGAGTCTTCGGGCGGGGTAGAAAATATTTTTGCACAAAACTGTGAAATGGACAGTCCAAATTTAGATCGGGCTATTCGTATTAAATCTAATGCGCGTAGGGGAGGTACCTTAAAGAATTTCTATTTTAGGAATATTGAGGTGGGGCAGGTTCATGAAGCCGTTATCAAAATAAATATGTTTTATTTCAATGAGAAAGGAAATTATATCCCCACGCTGGACAGTGTATTTATCGATCATGTGACAAGTCAGAAGAGTGAATATGCCATCAATATTCAGGGAATAGAGAATCATCCTTTGAGGGGTATCTTTATTAATAATTGTGAATTTAATGATGTAGAAAAAGAAAATGTAATTAAAAATGCGGTAAATGTTCATATTACCAATACGACTATCAATGGAGAGCCTATAAATTATAATAAATGATTGGTTTAGATAATTCATGATGATGAACCCGACATGATAAAAATAATTATTAACACACAGAGAAATGAT
>CAZLDH010000155.1:0-5792 GCA_964558275.1 uncultured Chitinophagaceae bacterium | reverse complement strand
TAATTAACCAAAACAAAAAAAGTATATGATTAATTTGAAGAAAATTGGAGCAGGAGCATTGGTAGCTTTATTTATGGCAGGATCTTTTGCCGGTGAAGCGCAAGTGTCTCAAGATGACCAATCTAACACACAACAGCAGGCTGTTCCTCAGTTAAATCAAGGTGCACAACAAATTGATGTTTCTGATGCCGATTTAGATAAGTTTGCAAAAGCCTATCCTCAGGTACAGCAGGAAAATCAAAAAGCACAAAAAAAGATGGCTGGTGTCATTGAAGGGGAAGGAATGGAGTTACAACGGTTTAACGAAATTCAACGTGCTAAAATGCAAAATAAGGAAGCAGATGTTACTAAGGATGAAGAAAAGCAAGTGAAGAAAATTACTTCCAAGTTAGATAAGCTACAACCGGAACTTCAAAAAAAGGTACAAGGAGCTGCTACTTCTACCGGCTTGAGTATTGAGAAGTTTCAGAAAATAGCAATCGCTATTCAATCTAATCCTGATTTACAAAAGAAACTTAGAGAAAAATTAGCCGCAAATGTAGGCAATAATAAGTAAGGCTAAGGCTTCATAGAAGCATTTTTATATAATACTGAAGGCGAAATCGATATTTAATAGAGTGTTGATTTCGCTTTTTTTTGTACTTGATCCATCGTTCTTTGGTTTAATCCGGAGAATCTGTGTCACAAAAAAGGGAGCAGATGAAAAACCTGCTCCCTTTTTTATTATTTCTAAAGTTTAAGCCTTAACTTACTTTACCTTGAACTTCTTTGATAACCTCTTGAGTTATTCCTCTTGGCGCCTCTGCATAATGAGAGAATTCCATAGTAGAAGTGGCACGACCTGAACTTAAAGAACGCAAGTCGGTAACATAGCCAAACATTTCACTCAATGGAACTTTGGCTTTAATAACCTGTGCATTGTTGCGTGTATCCATTCCTTCCATGAGACCACGACGACGACTAAGGTCGCCATTAACATCTCCCATATATTGTTCAGGAGTAACAACTTCCACCTTCATGATAGGTTCTAATAATGCAGGCTTTGCTTTCTTAGCAGCTTCACGGAAAGCGGTTTTAGCAACCAATTCAAAGGAGTTTGCATCAGAATCCACAGGATGGAAACTTCCATCAAACAGGCGAACTCTCATGTTCTCAATAGGATATCCTGCCAGAGGACCTGTTTTCATTGCCTGCTGAAACCCTTTTTCTACTGCGGGAATATATTCCTTAGGGATAGAGCCTCCAAAGATGTCATTAATAAACTGCAGGCTTTGACCTTCATTTTCTTTAATCCATTCTTCATCGGCAGGTCCGATTTCAAATTTGATATCTGCAAATTTACCACGACCACCCGTTTGTTTCTTTAGAATCTCACGGTGTTCAATAGTAGCATTAAGTGATTCAGTATAAGTTACCTGAGGGGCTCCTTTGTTGATATCCACTTTGAATTCACGACGCATACGGTCGATAATAATATCAAGATGAAGCTCTCCCATTCCGCTTAATACGGTTTGACCGGTTTCTTCGTTAGTTTCTACTGTAAGCGTAGGATCTTCTTCAAGTAATTTAGCAATTGCTATACCCATTTTATCCATATCCCCTTTGGTCTTAGGCTCTATAGCGATAGAAATTACAGGAGCTGGGATGAACATAGATTCTAATACGATAGGGTGATCTTGTTCACAAAGGGTGTCACCAGTTTTAATTTCTTTAAAACCAACAGCGGCACCTATATCTCCGGCTTCAATAAAGTCTAAGGGGTTTTGTTTATTGGCGTGCATTTGTAGAATACGACTAATTCTTTCTTTCTTCCCTGAGCGTGTATTGAGTACGTAAGATCCTGCATCCAGATGTCCTGAGTAGCAACGGAAGAAAGCCAGACGACCCACATAAGGGTCGGTCATTATTTTAAATGCCAAAGCGGAGAAAGGTTCGTCTTTGCTTGGTTTTCTATGTTCTTCCGCTTCAGTCTTGGGATTAAAACCGTCGATAGCTTCTACGTCGAGTGGGCTGGGTAAATATCTGATAACTCCGTCCAACATGGCCTGAACACCTTTGTTTTTAAAGGCCGTTCCGCAGAACATAGGGATAATACTTAAATTAATTGTAGCCGTTCTGACAGCAGCATACATTTCCTCTTCGGTGATAGAATCAGGATCTTCGAAGAACTTTTCCATCAATGCTTCATCGTCTTCAGCGATAGCTTCCACCAATTTTTCTCTCCATTCCTCCACATCATCTTTCATTTCTTCAGGAATGTCAATTTTTTCATATTTCATTCCCTGAGAAGCTTCATCCCAAATAATAGCTTCTTTAGTAATAAGGTCAACAATCCCTTTGAAATTATCTTCAGCACCAATAGGTAGCTGCATGGGAATTGCTTTTGCTCCCAACATGTCATGGATTTGTTTTACTACCATGAGGAAATCTGCGCCAACACGATCCATTTTATTCACAAATCCAATTCGAGGTACTTTGTAACGGTTTGCCTGACGCCATACGGTTTCAGATTGAGGCTCTACGCCATCTACTGCTGAGAATAAAGCTACAAGCCCGTCGAGTACACGCATAGAACGCTCTACCTCAATGGTAAAGTCCACGTGACCGGGGGTGTCAATAATGTTTAATTTGTAACTCTTTGTGTTGTCTAATGGGGTTCCTTGGTGTGTCGGGAATTTCCAGAAACAGGTTGTTGCTGCGGAAGTAATCGTAATTCCACGTTCTTTTTCTTGACTCATCCAGTCCATTGCAGCAGCACCATCATGGGTTTCTCCTATTTTATGAGAGATTCCGGTATAATACAGAATACGTTCTGTAGTCGTTGTTTTACCGGCATCAATATGTGCTGCAATACCAAAATTGCGTTGAAATTTCAGATTGGCCATAATTCTATAGAATTAAATTTTAATTTTTAGGGCTGCAAAGGTAGGTTTTTTTATATTAAAGTTAAAATATAAGGAAAAATAGATTAGGAACAGCTCTGTTTATCCTTGTTTTTTTGTTATAAATGGTATCAATACTTTCTTGTTTGAAATAAAGATTTAATTTTGGTCGTTATGTCGTATTGGCAGAAAAACAAAAAAGCATGATATTTGTTATTTTGGAAACGGAAAATAAATAATTACTTGTAGAAGGTTATATATATGTTTAAATTTTTGGGAAATTTAATCGGAGGAAGAAAATCCGAAAAAGATATTAGTAAGATTAAACCTCTTGTAGGAGAGATAAACGCGTATTATGAAGAATATCAGTCCTTGTCTAATGATGAGTTGAGAAGTAAAACAGTGGAATTTCGTGAGCGTGTGAATAATTATCTTAAAGAATTAGATGAAGAAATAAAAACGAAAGAAGCGGAAGCTGAAAGTGGAGAACTGAGTCTTTTTGAGAAAGATAAAATCTATGAAGATGTTGATAAGGTAAAGGAAAAGCGGGATGATAAGCTGGAAGAAATTCTGATGGAGATTCTCCCGGAGGCTTTTGCCGTGATGAAGGAAACTGCACGCAGATTTAGGGAGAATGAAAAATTGACAGCCGTGGCCACAGATTTGGATCGGCAGTTTGCTGTGGATGCCCCTCATATAAATGTTGTAGAAGGTGAAGATGGAAAACCGGATCAGGTAATTTATAATAATTCATGGGAAGCAGCCGGCAATACCATTACATGGGATATGATTCACTATGATGTACAGCTGATTGGAGGTATTGTTTTGCATCAGGGAAAAGTTGCCGAGATGGCTACAGGTGAAGGTAAAACATTGGTTTCTACGCTTCCGGCTTATCTTAATGGTTTGACCAGAGAAGGCGTACATATTGTTACGGTGAATAACTATCTGGCTCGACGTGACCAGGAATGGAATGCTCCTCTGCTCGAGTTTTTAGGGCTTACGACAGATTGTATTGATAAATATCAACCCCATTCTGAAGAACGAAAGAAAGCTTATAGAGCAGATGTTATTTATGGTACCAATAATGAATTTGGCTTTGATTATCTGAGAGATAATATGGTGCATTCCCCGAGCGAAATGGTACAAAGAAAACATCATTTTTCCATGGTGGATGAGGTGGATAGTGTGCTGATTGATGATGCCAGAACCCCGCTGATTATCTCTGGACCGGTACCTAAAGGAGAAGAACAAGAATTTGTGAATTTGAAACCTCGTGTGGCTAAATTGGTAGAGGCGCAGAAAAATGTGGTTTTAGATAATCTGAAAGAAGCGAAAAAACAAATTAAAGAAGGTGAAACCGGACCGCAAGATGGTGGATTACATCTTTTTCGTGCATTTAAAGGGCTTCCTAAAAATCATGCATTAATTAAATATCTGAGTGAGCCGGGGCATAAAGTATTAATGCAGAAAGCGCAAAACTATTATCTTTCTGATCAGGAAAAGAATATGCACATTGCTACGGATGACTTGTTTTTTGTTATTGATGAACAAAACAATACTGTAGATTTAACAGATAAAGGGATTGAACTTATTACTAGCGCTGGTGAGGATCCCGGTTTCTTTGTGATGTCGGATATTGGTTCTGAAGTGGCAGAAGTGGAAAACTCTGATATGACGCCGGAAGAAAAAATTGAAAAGAAGGATGAATTGCTTCAGGATTTTTCTGTAAAGAGTGAACGCATTCACTCAATGCAGCAATTGTTAAAGGCTTATACTTTATTCGAAAAGGATGATGAGTATGTAGTCATGGACAATAAAGTAAAGATTGTAGATGAACAGACCGGTCGTGTGATGGAGGGCAGGCGATATTCTGATGGTTTGCACCAGGCAATTGAAGCAAAAGAAGGAGTAAAGGTAGAAGCCGCTACACAAACTTTTGCAACCGTCAGTTTACAGAACTATTTTAGAATGTACCATAAGTTGGCAGGTATGACAGGTACGGCATCAACAGAAGCTGGTGAATTATGGGAAATATACAAATTAGATGTAGTAGAAATCCCTACGAATTTACCCATTATTCGTGAAGATAATGAGGATGTGGTTTATAAAACTGCTCGTGAGAAGTATAAAGCCGTTATAGCAGAAATTAAAGATTTAACGGATCAGGGACGACCTGTATTGGTGGGAACAACTTCTGTAGAAATTTCCGAATTATTGAGTAAAATGTTGAAATTCGAGAAAGTGTCTCATAATGTATTGAACGCGAAACAACATCAACGTGAGGCGCAGGTAGTTGCAGAAGCAGGTTTACCGGGGAATGTAACTATCGCGACCAATATGGCCGGTCGTGGTACGGATATTAAGTTGGGAGACGGCGTTGTGGATGCCGGAGGTTTGGCTATTCTGGGTACTGCCCGACATGATAGCCGTCGTGTGGACTTACAGTTGAGAGGTCGTGCGGGACGTCAGGGAGATCCCGGATCTTCTCAGTTTTTTGTATCGCTGGAGGATGATTTAATGCGTATGTTTGGTTCCGAGAAGATTGCTGGCATCATGGATCGTATGGGTTATAAAGAAGGGGAAGTGATTCAGCATCGAATGATTTCCAAATCTATTGAAAGAGCACAGGGTAAAGTTGAAGAGAATAACTTTGGTATTCGTAAGCGCCTGTTGGATTATGATGATGTCATGAATAAACAACGGACGGTGATTTATGATCGTCGTCGTCATGCTTTGTTTGGTGATCGATTGGCACTTGATATAGATAATGCATTTTATGATGTATGTGCGAATCTGATTACCACGCATAGAGAAAATGAAGATTATGAAAACTTTAAACTGGAAGTCATTCGCTATCTTGGATTGGATGTATCCATTACAGAAGATGAATTGCTTAAAGAGCATGAA
>CAZLDH010000154.1:499-5828 GCA_964558275.1 uncultured Chitinophagaceae bacterium | reverse complement strand
TTTAAAGGTCTCTTCTCCGATAGTCACTTGCTTCTCCTGCATGGCCTCTAAAAGCGCACTTTGTACTTTTGCAGGGGCACGATTTATTTCATCTGCCAATACAAAATTGGCAAAAATAGGTCCTTGTCTTACATCAAATTCATTCTTCTGCTGATTATATATCATCGTACCTATTACATCTGCCGGCAATAAATCCGGTGTAAACTGAATACGACTAAACTTCCCATTAATAGCCGAAGAGAGGGAATTAATTGCCAATGTTTTGGCCAAACCGGGTACCCCCTCCAACAAAACGTGTCCCTGAGCAAGCAGTCCTATAACCAACCGTTCTGTCATATATTTCTGACCTACTATAACCTTTCGAAGTTCCATATTCAAAAGATCTACAAAAGAACTGGCTTCATGAATTTTTTCATTGAGTGCTTTAATATCTGTCGCTGTGGATTCCATTTCTATCATTTATTTTGAGAACGCTAAAGTAGAAAAATTGATAAATATACATTTTATTTTCTTTTAAATCATCTGTTAAACCGCTGTTAAAACAATATTATGTGTGCTCTTTCATTCATCCCTAGATTAACTTTCATAAGTGCAATTTAGACCCGAAAAATGGCAAGATCAAAACTTTTGTCTTTCATCCCCCCTTCTATCGTAAAGATGCAGGCGCCACCCTGGTAGGGGTATCTTCTCCGCTAATAATACTCCGACTGCTGATAGCAATCGCTTTGATAATCTGTGCCATATTGTCAAAATCTACAGTATTAATTTCATCACTCACCTTGTGATAATGTGGCTCATTTTTCATCTTGGCAGTTGATACAGTATGCGCCGGCACTCCTAACCTAGCCAAAGTAGCGTTATCTGACCGATAAAACAAATGCTGATTGGGATAAGGATCAGGATGAAATGAGAAATCGGAGGATTGCAGATTCTTTTGCAAAATCTTTCCAAAATTAGATTTATCAAAGCCTGTAATATAGGCGGTATTCTCTCCCCATTTTGCAGGGGTGCCAATCATTTCAATATTATACATGGCTACTATTTTTTCAGGATCTAACTGTCCGGAAAAGTATTTAGATCCATAACCGCCTTCCTCTTCCCCGGTAAATGTTACAAAAATCAAACTTCTGGCATTTCCACCTTGTTTTTTAAAATATTTGGCTAATGCCATAACGGCTGCAGTGCCGGAGGCATCATCATTAGCGCCATTATAGATTTGATCTCCTACTAAGCCGGTATCGATTCCAAGATGATCATAATGTGAAGAGAAAATAACATATTCATCCGATTTTTCTGTTCCGGGTAAATAACCGACAATATTGGCAGTCTTTTGTACTGAAACCTTATTTTCAATTTGAATATTGAATTTTTTCGGCGGATTTTTCGCCAGAACAAAAATCACATTCGGTTTATTGGAAAACCCCGGTTGTCCGGAAAAATAACCTTTTAAATTAAAGAATATTTTTTTTAGACTTTCATCAACCCAAACCAATCTGTCTTCTTCTGAATTCAGATAGGAACGAAAATGCTTTTTAAATTCCTGAACATTCGTCAACTTATCTACCTGCAACTCCTGATTATCACGCCAATGAATTTTCTTTTGTACAGAAAGTTCAAGAATATTATCCTTCGATATTTTATTTCCATTCCAACGCACATCAACCTTTTTGGGTTCAATGCTTCGCAGGTTAAAAGCTTGATAATAACTATCCAAGCCGTCCCACTTTTCCAATCCAATCTTTTCAAACTCGCTAGAAATAAGATTCGCAGCCTTTTGAATACCGGGGGTAAAAATCTTTCGTCCCTGAAGACTATCGCTTGCAAGCACATTAACAAATCTCTCTATTTCATTTTTAGAAATATCGACGGAAGAATTCTGTGCATATAAAAAGGAGATATTCAATAAAATGGTAAGAACCAGTAAAAAGACTTTTTTCATTGCTGTTGTTTTTAATTTACAATGTTAGCTTTTTTTAATTTAGTAAAAATAGAAGCAAGGTGATTCTTTAATTATAAGATTTTAAATTATCTTTGCGCCAAATTTAAGGGAAAATTATATTTCGTCACATTAAACAAACACAATTCCATGCCTAACACAGGTAAGATAAAACAAGTTATCGGTCCGGTTGTGGACGTCTATTTTGAAGAAGAAGGAAGTCTGCCGGAAATCTACAATGCGCTAGAAGTTGCAGGTAAAGGTAATGATAAACTTATCCTCGAAGTACAACAGCATTTAGGTGAAGACAGCGTTCGTTGCATTGCTATGGACTCTACTGACGGTCTGGTCAGAGGATTGAAAGTCATCGATAAAGGCTCACCCATCAAAATGCCCACCGGCGATGAAATCAAAGGACGTTTATTTAATGTGATCGGAGAGGCCATTGACGGCTTAGAAGCAGTATCAACAGAGAATGGATCTTCTATACACAGGGAAGCTCCTGCCTATGAAGAGTTGGCGGTAAGTTCAGAAGTGCTGTTTACGGGAATTAAAGTGATTGATTTGATTGAACCTTATGCAAAGGGTGGTAAGATTGGCCTATTTGGCGGTGCAGGTGTAGGAAAAACTGTATTGATTCAGGAGTTAATCAACAATATTGCCAAAGCGTATTCCGGTTTATCCGTATTTGCAGGTGTTGGAGAGCGTACGCGTGAGGGGAATGATTTATTACGAGAGATGATAGAGTCCGGCATTATAAAATATGGCGATGACTTTATTGAATCTATGGAAGAAGGCAAATGGGATCTTTCTAAAGTGGATATGGATGCGCTTAAGGAATCTAAAGCCAGCTTCGTATTTGGTCAGATGAATGAGCCTCCCGGTGCACGTGCTCGTGTCGCACTGAGTGGACTGACTGCAGCAGAATATTTCCGTGACGGAGATCAGTCTGCAGGTGGCGGAAGAGATGTGCTTTTCTTCGTAGATAATATATTCCGTTTTACTCAGGCAGGTTCAGAAGTTTCTGCACTTCTGGGACGTATGCCTTCAGCCGTAGGATATCAACCTACATTGGCCACAGAGATGGGACTCATGCAGGAGAGAATTACCTCTACCAAACATGGATCTATCACCTCAGTTCAGGCCGTTTATGTTCCGGCTGATGACTTGACCGATCCGGCTCCGGCTACTACTTTTGCGCATTTGGATGCAACTACGGTATTGAGTCGTAAGATTGCTGATTTAGGGATTTATCCCGCAGTAGATCCATTGGATTCAACTTCCCGTATTCTAACTCCTGCCACCGTCGGAGATGCGCATTATAATTGTGCACAGCAAGTAAAACAAATCCTACAACGTTATAAAGAACTTCAGGATATCATTGCTATTCTTGGCTTGGATGAATTAAGTGAAGAAGATAAGTTAGTGGTATCCCGCGCGCGTCGTGTACAACGTTTCCTTTCTCAGCCTTTCCATGTAGCTGAACAGTTTACCGGACTAAAAGGAGTGCTTGTTCCAATTGAAGAAACGATTCGTGGATTTAATATGATTATGGATGGTGAAGTGGATGAATATCCAGAAGCTGCATTTAATCTTGTAGGATCCATAGACGAAGCCATTGAAAAAGGTAAAAAACTATTAGATCAAGCTGCTAAAAATTAAAAGATATGAGTTTGCAACTTGAAATATATACGCCGGAAAGAAAAGTCTTTGGCGGAGAAGTAAATGGCATACAACTTCCTGGATTAGACGGTCTTTTTGAGGTACTTTCACACCATGCTTCTTTGGTTTCTGCCATAGTTGGCGGAAAGATGAAGGTGATGCATGAAAAAGAAGACAACTCCTATTATAAAATAAAAGGAGGTTTTATAGAAGTCTTAAATAATCATGCGACTGTCTTAGTGGAAGGCGCTATTCCTTTTCCGGGTACCGAAAAAGAATAAATATCAAATAAATTAAAAAATCCGATCTTTTGAAAGGTCGGATTTTTTAATTTAAAGAAGGATCTATCGGAAAATTCTTCATCATTTCGTAAGCCTCTCCCAAAGAAGTCAGATAATCTTCCCAAATAGCCTGCCCTTGCCTTTTGTTAAAAAGTAATTTCTTCCGACTTTCGGATACAATCCATGATTCTTCTTTCAATTCCTCTTCCAGCTGCCCGGGATTCCAACCGGCATACCCTAAGAAAAACTTAATATATTTCATATCCACCTGACCGGCATTGATTAGCGCTATAAGTTGTTGAAAATTCCCACCCCAATAAACCCCATCTCCAACTTCTACACCATCTGCTATAAGTTCCGGATATTGATGTATAAAATGAATGGTCTCTGTCTCTACCGGTCCACCAATATAGACCTTAAGCTCTTTATCAAAAGTATCGGGAATTAATTCATTCAAAGACTGATGAAATAATTTATTCAATACAAAACCAAAACAACCCTCTTCGTTATAATCACACAGATAGACTACCGACCTTAGAAAGTAAGGATCTTTTAAAAAAGGGCTTGCTATTAAACTACTCCCTGATGAAGGAGGCAAATCATTCTCAATATGTGGCAAATAATCTAAGTACACATATCAAATATAAGAAAATCCTACAATTTCTCGTTAAAAGTATAAAATCATTGTCTTTATAAAAGACATATTCCCTCAGGCTGTTTATCTTTGTAATAATGAAGAAAATATTTCCATGGGTCGTCGTTCTGCTGAGTATCTCTTTAATCGGCATTATTTTTATCCAATACAACTGGATAAAAAATGCTGTAGATCTTAGAGAGAAACAATATGAAACAAAAATGGTGAGTGCATTGGATCAGATTCGGTCTGAAATTGTAAATAATGTCCATCAATCACATAATGACAAATCGAAACAGACTTTCAATCTTCAACAGAATGCTTGGCAATCCTTTTTTGGGAATCTGTCCACTACGACGATGATACCGGTGCATATTCGTTATTCAAATAAGGAAATAAAAAATATTATTCAACAAAACTTGGATCAGCAGGGGTTTGATATTCCATTTGATTATGCCATATTGAATATTCTTCCCTATAATATGGCGCAGCTCGAACTTTATTCGGATCATTATTATGCCGCATATAAAGATTCGGCCAATCATAAACAATTTAAGACACCGCTCATTCCCAAAAACTCGAAGATAAATGTGATGATGAATTCAAGCTTTGAAATGCTGAATATCATTGTGCCTACTGATAATTATATCACAACCATCCTGAGTTCGTTAAAATGGATTATCACCGGCTCTGTCTTATTTACACTTATCATTATTGCGGCATTCGCGCTGACCATCTTTGTCATGTTGCGCCAAAAGAAGCTGTCCGATATCAAATCCGACTTTATCAACAACATGACACACGAGTTTAAAACGC
>CAZLDH010000154.1:0-489 GCA_964558275.1 uncultured Chitinophagaceae bacterium | reverse complement strand
GCCTATTGCTACCATTTCCTTAGCAGTGGATGCAATTGGCAATGAGAAAGTTTTACATAAAAAGGACAAGCTACTCTACTTTGCCGATATGATTAAAGCAGAGAATAAACGCATGCTCAGGCAGGTAGAAACCATTCTTCAATCAGCTCTTTTGGAAAAAGAAGACATCAAATTAAACCTTGAAAAGATAGATGCGCAAGAAATACTTTCCAATGCTGTGCATAACATGGAATTACGGATTCAATCTAAGGGAGGCTCAATAGAAACAACCTTTGATGCAGAAAACACAGAGATTCTGGCAGATGAAGTACATATCTCAAATATCCTTTCCAATTTAATGGATAATGCGGTAAAATATTCCAAAGAGAATCTGCTTATTAACATAGAAACAGCCAATACCAAAAAATATCTGGTTATCACAATTTCCGACAACGGCATCGGCATGTCTAAAGAAACATTGGCTCATATTTTTGAAAAATTTTATAGAGC
>CAZLDH010000153.1:0-5906 GCA_964558275.1 uncultured Chitinophagaceae bacterium | reverse complement strand
TAACTGAATTTTAAAAACAAATACAATCTCTCCAAATTGCTCTACCGGTGCACTAGAGCTAGAATTAAAACGAATTTGTTTCACTTTCTTTTTGGCCAGTTGAGCTATTGTAGGATTATCGGAACTTATCACATTATAGCTAACCACCTTTCCGCTTCTATTTACCTTTATTCCCATTCTTACTTTGCCGGCTTCAGAGAAACGCCCTCTTCGCGAAGGATATTGTACAATTTTTCTACCTCCAAGCCTATAGGAGAGACTATTGCCTCCCAAGCCCGAATATTTACCATTATGATTACTGGCAGTAGGATCTCCATTAACAGCACCCTGATCACCGGAATTTCCGGTTAGTCCTTCTCCTGTCGATCCATTATTTGCCGTCGCATTATTCCCTCCGGAAGCATCATTATCACTTTCTCCTCCATAAATAGCCTTAGGTTGAGGCTGAGATTCTCTAGTTGGCACTGGTGCTTCCGGCTGAGGTTCATCCGTCTTTTTCAGATTATCTTCAATATCTTTAGAAAAATCAGTTTCCTTTTGTTGATCATGCACATCTTTTATAACTGGCGCATCCTCAGTAGTCTGCGTCATTATATCTTCAGAACGGGCACCCGTCTCCTCGCCTGCCAAGCTAGCGCGAGCTTCATGTAATTCAGATGAATTAATAGCTGAAGAGCTGGAACTTAATGGTTGAATATCCCCTGTTCCTTCTGTAGAATTTCCGAGATTAATCACCATACCCATATCCTGATTAGGGAGCGGAGGTGGTGAAGAGAACCCCAATAAAAAGCAGAGCCCAAGAATCCCTATATACACAAGTAGCGTGTACAAGAAGGCTTTCATATTTCTTTTCTTCTCCTGAGTTTGCATTTTATCGCTCTTTTATGTCTCTTCGAATTACGTTAGAGGCTATTTCCATCTGTCAAATTTAATGCTAAATTTACAATCAGGCAAATACCTAACCTATCCAACCAGCATCTATCCCATCAAAAATCATACTTTATCTATCTTATGCAATCTTTTCTGAACAGAAAAGATTGATTTTATCTACCCTCTCATTATCTTCTACAGATTTCATCTCAAGCTGCATCACCTTATTAGAAATAAGATCCAAGGTTAATATATTGTCTTTCAAGATAACGTTATTAAAATTTTTCCATGGAACCAAAGGTGTTTTAAACGTTCCCGGAAACAGCACCCCACTTTCATTCAGCTCAATTACAAATGGGCGTGCCCATTTTTTTTCAATATAATATATGAATACAAATAAGACACCAATTATTAACATAAATATAGCAAAGGATGTGTCTTTTTGTTTGAAAAGCAGACCTGCATAAAATAAGAAGGCAACAGAAGCAACGATTCGCACAAGACCATTTATCTTAGGAGATTTATGCAACATTTTAAAAGCAAAGAAGGTATAAACCAATTCAAAAAGTCCAATTAAAAAGAGAATACTTCCCAATACCGGCATCAGGGTTTGCAAATTACTCTCATTCCAGGTAATTAAAAGCAAAAATCCTGCTGAAAAATGTAACAGCGCAATAGGTATCTTTTTTTTATAAAAATAAGGATTTCGCAGTTCTAAAGAGAAACTCATAATGAAATAACTATTTTATATATCTAAATTTATAATCAGAAAATTTTCATACTATTGGATAATAACCGGCAATCAGCTAAACTACTTATTAGCAGATTCAATCACATTACATAATCTAAAGAGTAAACGAGAAGCCACATTTGCATCCCAACTATCTCCCTTAAATCCTACTTCAACCAAATCAAAGCCTATGAATTTTCTTCCGCTTTCCACAATACGACTTAACAGATAATCAACCTGCCAAAATTCTAAACCTCCGGGAATAGGTGTTCCCGTATTTGGACATAATTTTGGATCCAAACCATCAATATCTAAACTAAGATAAACTTTTTCGGGCAACTGCTCAATGATCTGATCGCAAATAGCTTTCCAGGTGACGCCTTCACACAGTTGTCGTTTAAGGTCTCTGTCAAAGAAAACACTCATTCGTTCTCCTTCCTGCTCAACTTTTTGTAACTCTCTGGGACAATAATCCCTCACTCCTACAGAGACCAGATTAGAAACATTTGGTACTTCTTCCAATGTATTATACATGATAGAAGCATGAGAATATTTAAATCCTTCATAGCTCTTTCTTAAATCCAGATGCGCATCCAAATGTAAGATACCAAAAGCATCGTATTTCTCCCCCAATGCTTTATAATAGCCTAATGGTGCGCTGTGATCGCCACCAATTAGCCCCATAAATTTATCTTGGTCCAATATTCTCTTTGACCGCTGAAAAACCCATTCATTCAGTTCCTCACAACCTTCATTAATTTCATGCAAACTATCCTGCATAAAATCATTTTTCTTTATATCGCCACCATCTGCCAGAAAGGTAATATACAAAGCAGCCTCTTTACGAAGGTAATCATTTTTCAGAAGCAAATCTTTGTCAATATCCTGCATATAAAAACCGGACTTCCAGCCTTCCGGGCTTTCCGGATCATAAAGATTAATCTGTTGAGAAGCATCAAATATATGTTCCGGTGCTCGGGCAGTTCCTGCTCTGTGAGACACCGTCACTTCCCAGGGAACAGGCAACAATACCACCCTTGATTCTTGCTCAGATGATGGCAAAGAAAAAATATTATTTTTCACACATGCAGGCGCATTCGGATCAAACTCAGAAATACCCATAGATTAACTTTTGCGCAAATATAGGAAGGTTTTGATGAATTCGATTTCTCACCTTTGCATGATGAACAAAATCTTATCCTTTAATTTCAACAATTTCAAAATCCTTATCCAATTCGAATACCATATTCTTATCTGCCTTTTGTGGTTTCTTTGTCGTCTTTTTCCCATCTACCACCACTTTCATTTTTTTACCCGGAAACCCGTGCACAATAATTTCATATTGATTATAGTCCATTTCAAAATGATGAATAAAGCGTCTTTTCAGTTCTATTCTATTTTCTCCGGAAGTCATCTTAAACCGAATAATATTAAACTCTCCGTTTCTATAGCCATATTGATCTCCGGCATCCTCGTACAATTCACTAATAACTTCTCCTCCGCCATAATAAATGTGTAACTTCATCTTTTTTACCTCTTTTTCGCCCACATACTGCATTACAGGATATTGAGGAATAACGGCACCGGTTCTAACAAACAACGGCATTTCATCCATAGGCGTTGCAATAGTAATTTCCTGTCCGCCTTCAAAAATTTCATCTGTAAAATAATAGTACCATGAACCTTTAGGCAAATAAACCTTTTTTTCTTCCTGTCCGGGTTTCACTACCGCACTTACCAACAAATGATCTCCAAATAGAAACTCCTCATTTCTATACCAAGTCTGCGAATCTTCCTGACTCACAAAACTCAAAGGTCGTAAAACAGGAGTTCCTTTTTTATGATTTTGCCAAAAAGCGGTATAATGATATGGCAAAAGCTTATATCTTAACTCAATAAACTGACGAACAATTTTTTCACTTTCCGCTCCAAAAGACCAAGGTTCCTGATCAAAACCCGTATCATTGCTGGCAGAATGAGTACGCATAAAAGTATTAAACACGCCAAGCTGTATCCAACGGGTATAAAGCTCTGCATCAGGCTCATCTATAAAGCCTCCAATATCACTACCGGCAAAAGAAAGACCTGAAATAGACAAACGCTGACACATCACCGAGGCAAGCCATAAATGCTGCCAGGAGGCAATATTATCCCCGGTCCAAACGGAAGACCAGCGTTGTGCTCCGGCATAACAAGATCTTGTAATAACAAAAGTCCGTTTGGGCATTAGGTGTTTCTGCATTCCTTCTTTAGTCGCTTTACTCATCAAATGTCCATATACATTATGTGCTTTTCTATGACTACAAGGATTTCCGTCATAATCATGACGCACATCCGAAGGAAACGTTCCCAATTCAAAAACGGCAGGTTCATTCATGTCATTCCAAACAGCACTAATTCCTGCGTCAGCAATAACCTTAAACAAATCCTTCCACCACGCTCTCACTTTTGGATTGGTAAAATCAGGAAAGACACACTGCCCCGGCCAGACATCACCATTAAGCCTTGCTCCATCCGCTCTTCTACAGAAATAATCATTTTCAACACCCTGTTTATATACCCAATAATCTTCATCCACTTTAATCCCCGGATCAATAATAGCTACTGTTTTAAATCCATCCTTCTCCAAATCTGAAGTCAATTGTTTAGGATCAGGAAAACGTTCATTATCAAATGTAAAACAACGAAACCCATCCATATAATCAATATCCAGATGCAATACATCACAGGGAATTTTTCTTTTCCTAAATTCATCCGCAACCTCCCTTACTTTGCTTTCAGGGAAATAGCTCCAACGAGATTGTTGATATCCCAAAGCCCACATTGGCGGCAAATCAGGCGTACCAGTTAACTGCGTATATTGTTCAGCAACATCCATTAACTGAGGACCATATATAAAATAAAAATTCATTTCCCCACCCCTCGCCCAAAAACTGGCAGTCTCTGCCTTTTCCTGACCAAAATCAAAAAGTGTTCTAAATGTATTATCAAAGAAAATACCATAGGCCTGATTATGGTGTAAACCATAATAAAAAGGAATGTTTTTATAAATAGGATCCTCATCTAATTGAAATCCATAAGAATCACGACCAAAATTTTCAAATCTTTTATGACGTAAATCTAATTCTGCCGGTTTATCTCCCAATCCGAAAAAGGCCTCCCCTTCCTGAATCTTTTTACTATTATAAACAATTTTCCCTCCTTTCTGAATATAATATTGCCAATGAAAACCGGGATTATCTTCATTAATTATTTCTCCCTGAAGATTCGTAATTTTCAATTGTAAATTTTCTTTATTCACAAATACCTTCACCTTTTCGGTAACAATGACATATTGCTCTTCTTCCTCATTTAATGCCAATGCTTTTAAACGCTCTTGCATATCAGGTCGAATGGCATAAGAAAAATCCCGTTGAAAACTTCCGTCCGGTGCATAACGAAACCGAATAATCCGATCGGAAATAACACGAACTTCCAATATTGTTTTTGAAGTATAAAAATGAAAGTAATTTCCCGAACTCTCTACTTTTTCAATAGCATCAGGATAATATTTAATAGAGTATTTATTATGACCTAAAGTTTCTTGTTGCATATTTATTATTTCAATCTTACTATGGCTTAATCTACCTCATAAAACGTCAAAATTACACAAAGTAAGTCCTGCTAAATTAATAATAATTTTTATCCCCGTAAAATTGTTTCGCTTTCTTTATATTTGTGTTTGTTTCTAAGAATCCAAAGTAGGAAGTTAAAATTATGGCAAAAGAGAAAGATCAGGACTTATTCAATGCATATGACGAAGGCTCAATAAAATCCTTAGATTGGAAAGAGCATATCCAACTTCGACCAGGCATGTATATCGGAAAATTAGGTGATGGAAGTAGTCATGATGACGGTATTTATGTATTATTAAAAGAAACTATAGATAATTCCATCGATGAATTCACCATGGGATTTGGGAAAAAAATAGATATTACTGTTAATGAAGAGCAGGCTAAAGTCAGAGATTATGGTAGAGGAATTCCACTAGGGAAAGTAAAAGAGGTGGTCAGTAAAATTAATACCGGAGCAAAATACGACAGTAAAGTTTTCCAAAAATCAGTTGGACTTAATGGCGTCGGTACCAAAGCCGTCAATGCCTTATCAGCATATTTCAAGATAAAATCTTTCAGGGAAGGAGAAGTGAAAGAAGTGGAATTTGAAAGAGGATCTGTATTAAAAGACCACCCCATTAAAAAATGTGATGATCCCAATGGTACAGAAGTCACTTTTATCCCTGATAAAGAAATCTTTAAGAATTACAAAT
>CAZLDH010000152.1:0-5936 GCA_964558275.1 uncultured Chitinophagaceae bacterium | reverse complement strand
ATTTGAAAAAGAGTTTAATATTTCTATTCCTGATGAGCAGGCAGAGACCATTACTACAGTAGGTCAAGCCGTATCATACCTAGAAGAAAACGCAAAATAATCAGCATTTAGGACAAATTATTATTGATGGAATTCAGACGAGTAGTCATAACAGGACTTGGAGCAGCAACCCCTATAGGTAAAAATGTTTCAGAAACATGGCAGGGACTTGCAGAAGGTATCTCCGGAGCCGATTCCATTCAATTATTTGATGCTTCTAAATTTAAAACACGATTTGCCTGCGAGCTTAAAAATTTTGATCCGAAAGATTTTTTGGAACGCAAGGAAGTTCGCAGGTTAGATCGATTCGCCCAAATGGGGCTGGTATCCGCACAAGAAGCGGTAGAAGATGCCGGACTTCGTGGAGAACAAGTAGAATCTGAACAGGTTGGAGTCATTCATTCTTCCGGAATTGGCGGATTAAATACACTCTGTGAAAATCTAAAAGACTTTTATACAGGGGACGGAACACCAAGGTTCAGTCCTTTTTTTGTACCCAAAATGATTGTCGATATTGCCGCAGGGCATATCGCAATGAAATATAACTTCAGAGGGCCTAACTTTGCCGTCGTTTCTGCATGTGCCTCTTCTAACAATGCAATTATTGAAGGCTTAAACTATATTCGTATGGGAAAAGCCAAAGTCATTGTAGCCGGAGGTTCAGAATGCGTCATTAACGAAGCCGGTCTGGGTGGATTTAATGCAATGAAAGCATTATCAGAAAGAAACGATTCTCCGGAAACCGCCTCTCGCCCGTTCGACTTAAACAGAGATGGTTTTGTCATTGGTGAAGGTGCCGGAACGCTTGTTCTAGAAGACTTAGAACATGCACGTGCCAGAGGTGCTACAATTTATGCAGAACTTGCCGGTGGAGGGACTTCTGCCGATGCCTATCACATCACCGCCCCTCATCCGGAAGGAAGAGGTGCCGTATTAGCCATGGACAGAGCATTACAAAATGCAAAAATGAATGCTTCGGATATTGATTATATTAATGTTCATGGAACTTCTACTCCCCTCGGAGATATTGCAGAAGTAAAAGCAATACACAAACTCTTTGGCGAACATATCTACAAGATGAACATTAGTTCAACCAAATCGATGACAGGACACCTCCTTGGTGCTGCCGGAGCCGTGGAAAGTATTGCAGGAATCCTCGCCTTACGTAAAGGAATTATTCCGCCGACAATTAATCATTTTACGGATGATCCTAAGCTTGACCCTAAAATTAACTTTACCTTCAACACCGCTCAGGAAAGAAAGGTAGATACTATATTGAGTAATACTTTTGGATTTGGTGGTCATAATGCTACTGTTATCCTTAAAAAATTTGAATCTTAATATCTATATGATATGCCGTCCACTAAAGAGGTCAAAATGGACTTTCAGGATCGAAGCAAGAAGAAAAAATTTAGAAAGCAGTTAAAAAACCTGCTGGGATTCAGACCGGGCAAAACTGCCATTTACAAATTATCGCTCATCCACAGATCCAAAAGCACAAACGAACACGAAAATAATGAACGATTAGAATATTTGGGCGATGCCATCTTAGATGCCATTGTTGGCGATTATTTATTTAAGAAATATCCTTTAGAATCAGAAGGTTACCTAACGGAAATGCGTTCTAAAATAGTCAATCGAAATTCGCTTAATAACATAGCAAAAAAAATGGGACTGCATCAACTAACCTTCTATGATAAGCACAATAACCTATTACGAGGGAGTAATATTTTCGGAAATACATTAGAAGCACTTATAGGAGCTATTTACTTGGATAAAGGCTATAAAAAGACCTATTTTTTCATTATCAACAGGCTTCTACATACCTATATCGACTTTCAAAAATTAGAACATCAGGAAATTGATCACAAGAATAAACTCTACTCCTGGGCAAATAAAAATAAACACAACCTCGAATTTAAGGTAATCGATGAACACAATGAAGGAGGTCGTCGTCTCTTTACGATTGACACTGTGATTGATGGTGAAAAAATAGGAAGCGGTAAAGCATTTTCTAAGAAAAAAGCCGGTAAAATCGCAGCCCAAGATGCTCTCGAAAAGATGAATCTTATCAAGGACGCCTAATAGGTATTTATTCTAAGTCTATCAAATTAAAAACTTTATCTCTCCAAAAGTAACTTGCTCCAATTTCTTATCTTGCTCCAAAACCAATGTTCCATCTGGCAAAACAGAACGAATAATCGCTTCAAATCTTTTATCTTCCTTTTGAAATAATCCGGATTTATTCAAGCCATATAAATGTTGCTCATAAGCTTTTAGAATAGCATTCCTTTCCATTTTCTCTATATTATTGTAACGTGTAGTAATGTATTTACACATTTTTTTAGCCATGAGAACAGGATGCCATTTCTTGCCTGTAATTTGCCACAATGATATTGGATTGGGCAAAACATCATCAAAGATTTCCTGATTTAAATTCACGCCTATCCCAATAACAGCATATTCCCATTCTTTACCACGAAAATGATTTTCGATAAGAATTCCACAAATCTTTTTGTCTTTGACATAGATATCATTACTCCACTTTATACAAACATCAGCTCCTGCTATCTCCTTAATAAAATCATAAACAGCTAAAGAGATGACCATATTTAATACAAAAGTATCAGTGGGTTTTAGCTTCTCAGGATATAAGATAAATGAAAGATTAATATTATCCCCTGACTTAGCCATCCACGTTTTGCCCCGCTGTCCCTTTCCTTTATTTTGAAATAGGGCATGCCATGCCGATCCTTCGGCGACCTCACCATTCTCAAATGCAGATTTGACCACATCATTGGTACTTCCCACCTCATTTAACTCAAAAAAAGGATCTCCAATAATAACATCTTTCATCTACCAAAAATATATTTAATATTGTTTTAACTAAACCATCTTCACCTATATAGAGGAAAAAAAGGCAACTTCAACAAGAATTAGTACCTTTGTGGCTTCATTTAAATTCAAAAAACAAAATTACAAATTTATTGACTTCATCAGCACCAATAAAAAAAGATGAAAATGCCATTCAAAGGCTCAATACGGAAAGTCAGATATTTCGAACGATTATCAGTGCCATTCATGAAAAGGGAGGCTCCGGTGTCATCTCTATAGACCTTCGTGAAATTCCGGAAGCCGTATCCGATTACTTTGTTATTTGTGAAGCTGACTCAGCTCCGCAAGTAAGGGCAATTGCCGAACAAGTAGAAAGGTCTGTCAAAGAAAAATTAAAAGAACTTCCATATGAAAAAGAAGGTTTCGATTCACTGCATTGGATTATCCTAGATTATGTAAATATAGTGGTACATATTTTCCAACCGGAACAAAGATCATTTTACAACCTGGAAGAAATGTGGAGCGATGCCGCTCAGGAAGAACACAAAGACGAGAATACAAATAATTAAACCATTCCTGATTTTTATTGTTTACAAGGGGAATGCACAATTTCAAGCAATCAGATTAGTTTATAAAAGAAACTTGCATAACACAGAAATATTAAAATGAATACAAAGAATAACGGTTTACCTCAGACACCTCCCGGAGGAAATTCCGGTAAAAAGAACGGAAAGAATCCAAAGAAACCGCGTTTCAATATATATTGGGTATATGCCATCATCGGGATTATTCTCATTGGCATGCAGTTTTTCAACTTTTCAGGCTCTGCCAAACAGATTTCATTTCAACAGTTTAAAAGTAAAATTTTAAACTCCCATGACGTAGATAAACTCAGAATAATTGTCAATAAAAATGGCGTTAGTAAAGTTGATGTCTTTATCAAGCAAAGTAAGTTAAGCGAAGCCAAATATAAAGATGTTGCAAAAGGCAACTTTAACGCTACAAATCCGGGACCTCATTTCCAGATAAAGATAGGAAGTGTAGAAAGCTTTAATAAAAAACTAGCTCAAGCCTCTAAAGAGGCAGGCTATACCAAAGACATTCCTGAGTTTTATGCACAAGAGAATAATTGGTTTGGCGGTATCTTACAATTCCTTTTACCCATCATCATCATTATTGCAATATGGATTTTACTCATGCGGAAAATGGGAGGTGGTGCCAAGAGTGGTGGCCCGGGGGGTATTTTTAATATTGGAAAATCTAAAGCACAATTATTTGAAAAAGGCACCCATGTTTCTATCACTTTTAATGATGTAGCAGGATTGGATGAAGCCAAAGAAGAAGTGATGGAAATCGTAGATTTCCTAAAGAAACCCAAGAAATATACCTCCCTTGGTGGAAAAATACCCAAAGGCTGTCTGCTGATAGGACCTCCGGGAACAGGTAAAACACTTATGGCTAAGGCGATGGCTGGAGAAGCACATGTTCCTTTTTTCTCCATTTCCGGATCTGATTTCGTAGAAATGTTTGTAGGCGTTGGTGCAAGTCGCGTAAGGGATCTTTTCAAACAAGCCAGAGAAAAAGCTCCTTGTGTTATCTTTATAGATGAAATAGATGCTATTGGAAGAGCGAGGGGAAAAAATTCAATGATGAGTAACGATGAACGGGAAAACACCCTGAATCAGCTACTTTCAGAAATGGATGGATTTAGTGGAGAAAGTGGCATCATTATGTTGGCCGCAACTAACCGTCCGGAAATATTAGATAAAGCCCTCTTACGTCCCGGACGTTTTGATCGCCAAATATCTGTAGATAAACCGGACTTAACCGGTCGTAAAAAGATATTTGAAGTACACCTTAAGCCCATCAAAACAGCCCCAAATCTTAACTTGGATAAACTTGCTGCCATGACTGCAGGATTTGCAGGAGCAGACATTGCTAATATTTGTAACGAAGCAGCGTTAACGGCGGCAAGAAAAGAGAAAAAAGATGTGGACATGGAAGACTTCAATGATGCGGTTGACAGAGTCATTGGCGGATTGGAAAAGAAAAACAAACTGATATCTCCGGCAGAGAAAACGATTATCGCACATCATGAAGCAGGACATGCCATCTGCGGATGGTTCTTAGAACATGCCAAACCATTAGTGAAAGTCACTATTGTCCCCAGAGGAGTAGCGGCACTTGGCTATGCACAATACTTGCCTAAGGAGCAATATCTATACAATACAGAACAATTGTTGGATGAGATATGTATGACCCTTGGCGGTAGAGCTTCCGAAGAATTACTGTTTGGCAAAATTTCTACAGGAGCCCAAAATGATTTACAAGTGATTACGAAAATGGCATATGCCATGGTGTCTGTCTATGGAATGAATGACAAAGTTGGAAATATTTCTTTCTATGATGAAAAGAATGATCAAGCTTTTCAAAAGCCTTATTCCGACGAAACAGCCTTCATGATAGATGAAGAAGTTCGTAAACTCATAGAGGAGGCATACAAACGAACAAAAGAATTATTATCGAAACGTATGGATGAATTGAAACTCTTAGCCAAAGAACTCCTTAAAAAAGAAGTTTTGTATAGAGATGACCTTGTCAGGCTATTGGGAGACCGTCCTTTTAAAGATAATCCCGATGAGGAAGCTATTCCTTCCCAACAAATCAATGCACCCAAAGGCATTGAAAGTTCATCCAACACGGAATCTACCCCAAATGGTACTGAGGATGTACAAGACGGACAATCAGAGGAATAAAAAAGAGTCAGGAATTAAAAAAGGTGAAGCAAAATGCTTCACCTTTTTTAATGTAAAATTCTATAAAAATTCTTTCCTTAGAATTTGAGTTTAGGCCATCCTTCACGGTATTCCCTTTTAACAAACTGATTAGCTTCATCAAAGTTAGTCACCTTCAACTGGTCAGCATCCCATTTCAAGGTAATTCCTCTACCGGGGAAAGAATAACCACCGTCTTTCTTTTTCTTTTTAATACTGAAGCTACGAATCGCCAAGTTTGCCATCAATATACTTTCAGTAAGCGGTACAGCATAACTCTCAAAAGGG
>CAZLDH010000151.1:0-5971 GCA_964558275.1 uncultured Chitinophagaceae bacterium | reverse complement strand
TATTCCCAGATTAAAAATATCAGAAAAAAATTGCAAACTGCGGGTGCAGAGATTGAAATAGAGGCGGTGTATGGTGTTGGGTATAAATTGATAGAAAAATGAAGCTATTAAATAGAACAATCCTGTATTTATCCGGGTTTTTGCTACTTGCCATTAGTATATGGTCGGTTATCTTCTACCTTAATATAATAGATGAAATTAAAGATTCTATTGATGATGGATTAGAAGATAAAAAAGAACGGATTATTTATGAAGTTCGACATGGAGGGGAGGATATGCTGTCAGTGAAAGATTTAAGTAAACGTTTTTTTTCTATAGAAAAAATAGAAGGAGATTATGATACTAAAGATCGTTATCTGGACACGTTGGTAGATTTGGAGGATATTGAAAAAGAGGGGATTGAATATGAATTAGAGGCTGTGCGTATGCTGGTCTCTCAATTTAAGTATAAAGAGCAAGGGTATAAATTGGTTGTTGTTAACCTGATGGTGGAAGAAGATGATCTTATGGAGGCTGCTTTTTGGGATATTGTTTGGTTGTATCTAGTTTTAATGGCCTGTATAATAATTATAGACAACCTTGTATTACGAAAATTATGGAAACCTTTTTATTCCTTTCTTGAACAGCTGAAAAATTTCAAATTAGGACATTCCGTCTTTCCAAAAGCAAAGACAAAAACACGGGAATTTCAGGATTTACAAAAGGCTATGAATATTTTGCTGAGACACAGTACTGAAGCCTATGAACAACAAAAACAGTTTATAGGAAATGCATCTCATGAAATGCAAACGCCATTAGCTGTTACAACCAATAAGCTGGAATTATTGATTGAAGAGGGAGAGTTGAAACCGCATCAAGCGGAACATATTGCAGCCGTTATGGGGGTAATCGGACAATTAGTAAAACTGAATAAGTCCTTATTGTTATTAACCAAAATTGAGAATAAGCAATTCCTTAATAATCAGCAGGTGTTTGTAAATGAAATACTCAGGGAATGTAAAGATAATTTGCAGGAGATAGCAGCGTATAAAAGGGTGGATATAACCATTGATAATCAGGATGAATTATCTGTTCAAATGGATATTTCGCTGACACGTATTTTGATTTCTAATTTGATTAGAAATGCCATTTTTTATAATATTCCGGATGGGAAAGTTGAAGTTAAAATAGAGAAGAATATACTTCGGATATGCAATACGGGAGCGGGCAAAGCATTGGATGCCGAAAAAATATTTGATCGTTTTTACAAGTCAGAACAAAGCCAAAAAGGGACAGGATTAGGATTGTCAATAGTGCAGGCTATCTGTAAATTATATAATTTTTCACTATCTTATTCATTTGAAGATAAGCTACATTGCTTTGCGTTGGAATTTAATCAGAATTAATTTTTATTCGGCTTTTACCATATTTTATTTAGTTTGCTGATAAAGCCGATGAAATTTTTTGTAAATTGGCTGATGTGTTTTTAAAAATGTCTAGAAATCTTATTTTTGCTACTAAACAGATAAATTTTGAGATTACATACGAAAGAGTTAGTAAAAAAATATCGTAGTCGTGTTGTAGTAGATCACGTCTCTCTGGATGTGAATAGAGGAGAGATTGTAGGACTGCTGGGACCTAATGGTGCCGGTAAAACAACTACTTTTTACATGGTAGTAGGTTTTATAAAGCCGGATGCAGGACAGGTGTTTCTGGATGATAGAAATATTACGAAGATACCGATGTATAAACGCTCTAAGATGGGAATTGGCTATCTCCCTCAGGAGGCTTCAGTTTTTAGGAAGTTGACGGTTGAAGATAATCTTATGGCAGTATTGGAAATGACTAAATTGAAAAAGCAGGAGCGAAGAGATAAGCTGGAAGAGTTGTTAGATGAATTTCATTTGCAACATGTACGTAAAAATAACGGAGATATTATAAGTGGTGGAGAGCGCAGGCGAACAGAGATTGCAAGGGCGTTGGCGGTGAATCCTAAGTTTATCCTTTTGGACGAACCTTTTGCAGGAATAGACCCTATTGCGGTAGAAGATATACAATCCATAGTGGTGCAGCTAAAGAAAAAAAATATTGGTATTTTAATTACAGATCATAATGTGCAGGAAACTTTGTCTATTACGGATAGAGCATATTTGCTTTTTGAGGGAAATATTTTGAAATCCGGCACAGCAGAAGATTTAGCCGCTGATCCACAAGTTCGTAAGGTATATCTGGGTAAAAATTTTGAATTTAAGGGGAAAAAGATTCTTGAAGAATTACCAGACTCTTCTTCTAATTGATATTGAAAATATGAAATTTTTAAGTCCGGCCATTTCTCGTCTAGCTCGTCTGCGTTCCTTGAAAATGGATCATTTTATTTATTCTCCTTGTGCTACACAGGAAGAAGTGTTTTTGGATTTAATTAATCACGGACAGGAAACAGAATTTGGTAAAAAATATCGTTTTGATCATATTTTTGGGATAGAATCTTTCAAGGAGCATGTTCCATTGCAGAGTTATGAAGATTTAAAACCATATATTGACAGGATTATTGCCGGCGAGGAAAATTTATTATGGGATAGCCCGATTCGCTGGTTTGCAAAGTCTAGCGGAACCACCAGCGATAAAAGTAAGTTTATACCGGTGACACAAGAGAGTTTGGATGATTGTCATTACAGAGCCGGAAGAGATGTATTGACACTTTATTATAATAATTATCCCAAATCCGATTTGCTGACCGGAAAATCTTTGGTTATAGGTGGTAGTCATCAGGTTAATCAATTGAATGAACTTATTTCTTATGGTGATTTGAGTGCGGTGATATTACAGAATATGCCATTTTATGGACACTTGATGAGAACGCCGGATTTGGAAGTGGCACTCATGGAAGAATGGGAACAAAAAATAGATCGCATTGCGAGAGATACGATTAATGAAAATGTATCATCTATCGCGGGAGTTCCTTCTTGGACAATTGTTTTATTGAAATATATTTTGGAGCTTACCGGAAAGAGTGACCTCCGCAAGGTATGGCCTAATTTGGAATTATATCTGCATGGAGGTGTTAGTTTTACACCCTACGAAACACAATTTAATAACTTTATTAAAGGTCCCGGAATGCATTATCAGGAGACTTATAATGCTTCAGAAGGTTTTTTTGCTGCGCAGGATAATCTGAAGGAGAATAAAGGGATGATGCTTATGCTTCAGCATGGGATTTTTTATGAATTCATGCCTTTGGAAGAATATGGAAAAGCGCAACCAAAAACACTACAGCTCAATGAAGTAGAAATCGGTAAGTCTTATGCCATGGTGATTACTACAAATGGCGGATTGTGGCGTTATTTGTTGGGCGATACTGTTCAATTTACTACAACTTATCCTTTTAGAATTGAAATTACAGGAAGGGTGAAGTCTTTTATAAATGCTTTTGGAGAAGAGGTAGTGGTTGAAAACGCCGATAAAGCCATTGCTGATGCCTGCACAAAAACGGGAGCTATCATTAACGATTATACTGTAGCGCCTATATTTTTTTCTGATCGGGATAACGGCGCGCATGAGTGGTTGATAGAATTTGACAAAGCACCTGATTCTATAGATTCTTTTGCTCATTTTTTAGATTATAAATTACAGTCGATAAATTCTGATTATGAGTCGAAGAGATATAAAGATATAGCATTACGTATGCCTGAAATAAAAATCCTTCCTGTAGGAACTTTTAGTAAATGGTTGGATTATAAAGATAAATTAGGCGGGCAGCATAAAGTTCCCCGACTTTGTAATAACAGGAAGTATGTAGAGGAAATTTTAGAAATAATTAAATAAAGAATGATGAATTTACTTGAAAACAAAAACGTAATTATTACCGGAGCCAGTCGGGGAATTGGTGAAGCTATTGCTTTGAAATTTGCGCAACAGGGAGCAAATATTGCTTTTACCTATAGGAATTCTGAGAATAAAGCGAAAGCCTTGGAAGAAAAATTAACTGCATTAGGAGTGAAAGCCAAGTCTTGGAAATCTGATGCCGGAAATTTTTCTGACTGTCAGACTTTTGTATCGGAAGTAATTAATGAATTTGGGAGTATTGATGTTTGTGTGAATAATGCCGGTATATCTAAAGATAATCTTCTTTTGAGATTGAGTGAAGAACAGTGGGATGATGTTATTGGTGTGAATCTGAAAAGCGTATATAATATGACAAAGCATGTTATTCGTCCTATGATGAAGGCACGCGGAGGAACGATTATAAATATGAGTTCTATTATCGGAATAAAGGGGAATGCCGGTCAGAGTAGTTATGCTGCCTCTAAAGCAGGAATTATTGGGTTTACTAAGTCTGTTGCTCAGGAATTAGGAAGTCGTAACGTAAGATGTAATGCTATTGCTCCGGGCTTTGTAGAAACGGATATGACAGATTATTTGAAAGATGGAGATATAGCCGATAATTATAAAAAGCAAATTCCTTTAGGACGCTTTGCACAAAGTGAAGATATTGCCAATGCTGCATTGTATCTGGCTTCTGATTTAAGCAGTTATGTTACCGGGCAGGTACTTAGCGTTTGTGGAGGATTGAATATGTAATTTTCGAGCCTGTTTTTGGCAAAATATAATCTCAAAATGGGGATAGAAATTTTTATAAAAATTTCTATCCCCATTTTGTTTTTTAGGATTAAAATAATAAAGATATAATAGACTTTAGTATGTGTATTTTGTGTATAACTTGTGAATTATATAGATTGATGTTAATTTTAAAGTGGATAAGTCCGGATATGGCTTTAATTAAGCCTGATTAGATGTTTAAATAGTGTTTATTCTTACTTATAAATATTTTCGCCTGTAGAATCGAGTATGAAAAATAATATGGTTAATTTCGCTTTCTATCTTTTAAGATAAGAAAAAAAATAATCCTTTTTTGGATTAAAATTTGATGCTATTTTTTTAAATATAAATTAATTTGAACCTAAATTGATATACTCCTATAATATATGGAACTCTCTAACTTAAAAAAAGATCCCACAGTAAGAAGAAAGAAAAATGAAGTCTCTTCCTTAATGTATGGGAAAGTCCCGCCGCAAGCAAGAGATTTAGAAGAAGCTGTTCTTGGGGCTATTATGTTAGAGCGAGGCGCCTTTGATACAGCCGTGGAAATTCTACGGTCAGAATGTTTTTATGTAGAAGCCCATCAGCTTATTTTTAAGGCGATGAAGAATCTGTCCGACAAATCTATGCCCATAGATTTATTGACGGTTGCAGAGGAGTTGAAGTCATCGGGAGATATTGAGATTATTGGAGGACCTTATTACCTGACCCGCTTAACTAATATTGTTTCCTCTTCTGCCAATATGGAAGCCCATGCGCGCATAGTATTGCAGAAATTTATACAGCGTGAACTTATTCGTATTTCCGGCGAAATTATTAAGGAAGCTTTTGAAGATTCTACGGATGTATTTGATCTTATGGATTTGGCGGAACAGAAATTATATGGTATTACCGATACGCATCTGAGAAAGAATTATACCAATATCGGGGATGTGTTGAAACAAACCCTGGAAAGAATAGAAGCTTTAAGAGAAAGTGATGAAGATATTAGTGGCGTGCCCTCCGGCTATCAACATATGGATGGAATTACCAGAGGTTGGCAGCCAACGGATTTGGTTATTTTAGCTGCACGTCCTTCAGTTGGTAAGACAGCCTTTGCACTTAATCTGGCGCTGAATGCTGCAACCGATCCCGTGAAACCTACACCGTCAGCTATCTTTTCTTTGGAAATGTCTGCCGGTCAGATTGTGCAGCGTATGCTTTCGATGAAGTCTGAAGTCTTATTGGAACGATTATCTTCAGGGAAAATGGAAGATTATGAAATGAAGCAGTTGATGGTAAAAGGGGTAGAGCCGCTTTCTGAAACGGATGTTTTTATTGATGATAAGCCTGCGTTGAATATTTTTTAATTAAGTGCTAAATGTCGCCGATTAAAACATAAAAATAACATGGGAAT
>CAZLDH010000150.1:0-6159 GCA_964558275.1 uncultured Chitinophagaceae bacterium | reverse complement strand
TATCACTATTCATCCAAAAAATAAGGAACAACTTGAAGCTTTAAAAGTGATTTTTTAAGCCATGAAAATTCCTTTTGAAAATACATCAAATAAGACCGAAGATTTATGGAAGTAATCTATGCTCCTAAGGCGAAGAAAGACATCAAATTTTGGAAGAAATCAGGTAAATAAGCAAATTTAAATAGGATATCCGGTCTTATTGAGGATATTAAAAAACATCCTTTTGAAGGTATAGGAAAACCAGAACCCTTACAGTATAAATTTTTCTATCTACTCCTTCCTATCCGCATATCCAAACACTTTCTTCAACAATGGCGTTGTTCTTGCAGATAAATTTTCTCTGATATTGATTTCTTTTTGAGCAACTGTTTTAAAAAGACCATCTATTGCTTTTTGCGTAACATAAGCACTCAAATTCGTGTTTACAGGTTGCACTAAAGGAATTTGATTGTATTTATTCATTATTGTCCCCCAATATTTGGTTGCATCCACTTTATCAAGACTTTTTGCAATCACCGGTTGGAAGGCTTGGGTAAGCGCTGATGTAGTAGCTGTTCGGAAATAATGTGTAGCTGCGGTATCTTTCCCGAGTAATATGCCTGTTACATCTTGGAAACTCATGTTTTTTAAGGCATTCATAAAGATGGGGAGCGCTTTTTTAGAAGCATCTTCAGCAGCACGATTTAGAGAAAGTACTACTTTGTCGCATAAACTACCTAATCCAATATTGCGGAGTGTGCGTTCTATTTTTTGTGCTTCAGGAGGAAAAACTACCTTAATCAAAGGGTTTTTAAGGAAGCCGTTTGTAGCTGATACTTGTTGTATTCCTTCTTTTAATCCTATTTGTAGCGCTTGCTTTAAACCTGATTTTATTTCACTGTGAGTAGGAGAAGTACTCGTTCCGGAAGATGTACCGGTATCAAAAATATCTCCTGTAGAACCGTACATCGGTTGCAGACTACCGCAGGAGAAGGTAAAACTTATGCAGGTACAGATAAGCGCGAGGATAATAATTTTTTTCATAAAACTAATATTTTTATAAACTTGGTACAAATCGGGCAGTATCAAAAGTTTCTTTTTCCATCAAGTCGATATCAATATTGATTAAAATCATCTCTCCTTTCACTAAAGTATCAGTATTGGGAAAATTACTTTTGTAAGATTTAGTTGCAATGAGTTGTCCGTCTAATACTTTTAATGATTGTCCGGGGCTGCTGTTGTATGCATCAATGACAAAATTAATATTTTGAGTGGTTAATTTCATCATGCCGGTATAGATGATAGTTGTGGTACTGTCAGAAGAAAAATGGAAATGTGCTTTCCCGTTCAGTTTTAAATAAAGCCTACTATCTTCAGTATAGTCCGATACTTTTAAGGAAGATGCGGAATCTAAAGAAACGTGAATGAAATTAGAGAGGGTATAATCTTTAGGTTGGTTGGATCTGTTCTGAACAAAAGTATAATCACTAGTATCCTGAAAATAAGGCAAAGAAGGTGTTTCTTTTGCTTTTTTTTCAGGTGGTGAGCAAGCACTAAAAAAGAGTATGCCGATGAGGGAAATTAAATATATCTTCATGCTTTTAATATTTTAGATCTCTTTTCATCTGACGGTCTATATCTTTTCGCTTAATGCTTTCTCGTTTATCGTGTAATTGTTTTCCTTTGGCTAATCCCAGTTCTACTTTTGCCAGTCCGTTTTCATTGATGAAAAGGCGCAAAGGAACAATCGTAAATCCTTTTTCTTTGGTTTTATTTCTCCATTTTCTGAGTTCTCGCTTTTGTAATAAAAGTTTTCTGACTCTTAATGGTTCATGATTAGCATAGGTGCCATGAGAATATTCAGAGATATGCAGATTTTTGAGAAAGAGCTCTCCTTCAGAAGTAAAGTAGCAATAAGCGTCATTGAAGCTTGCTTTTCCTTCTCTAATAGCTTTTATTTCTGTGCCGGTCAAGACAATACCGGCAACATATTTGGATTCAATAAAATAGTCGAAATATGCCGAACGGTTTTTCACCTGCATAGGTAAACCTCCTTTTATTTATTTAATAATAATCCGTAGCAATCGCTCAATCTATTCTTCAATTTTTTTCTTTCTACGATAAAATCAAGGAAGCCATGTTCTAAAAGGAATTCCGAGCGTTGGAATCCTTCGGGTAAATCTTTTTTGATGGTTTCTTTAACGACTCTTGGTCCTGCAAACCCTATTAAAGCTTCGGGTTCTGCAATGTTCAAATCTCCTAACATCGCAAAAGATGCGGTAACACCTCCGGTTGTAGGATCGGTACAAAGAGAAATGAAGGGAAGTTTAGCTTTGGCAAGCAAGGTCAATTTAGCCGAAGTTTTAGCCATTTGCATGAGAGAAAATGCACTTTCCATCATTCGTGCTCCGCCGGATTTAGAAATAATGAGGAAGGACGTACGATGTGCAATAGAATAATCAATTGCTCTTGCAATTTTTTCTCCTACTACAGATCCCATGGATCCGCCAATGAAGTCAAAATTCATACAGGCAATCGTGAGATCTAAGTTATTTATTTTTCCGGTACCTACGGTAAGGGCATCTTTTCTTCCTGTTTTCTTTTGTGCTACTTGTAATCGTTTGGAATAGGCTTTAAGGTCTGTAAATCCAAGATAATCTTTTGGTGCGATATCAGTAAATAATTCCTCGTATTTGCCTTTGTCGAAGAGAAATTTAAAATATTCTTCTGCATTTATACGATTGTGGTAGTTGCATTTTTCACATACATATAAATTATCCTCCAAGTCTTGTCTGGTTACTGTGTGCTTACAACGAGGGCATTTAAACCATAGGCCGTCCGGAGCTTCTTTCTTTTCTGAAGTTGCAGTAGAAACACCTTTTTTTATTTTTTCAAACCAATTTGCCATAAGAAGTAAGTCCTTAAATGAATAAAAATTGCAAATTAAATAAAATAGTGTAACGAAAACGATATCCGTTACACTATTTTTAGATAAAAATCTACTTAGGCGATGGTAATAGAATCATCTAAATATACATCTTGAATTGCCTGTGTTAGTTCAACGCCTTCTTTGAAGGGGCGTTGGAATGCTTTACGTCCTAGGATTAAGCCCATTCCGCCGGCACGTTTGTTTACTACGGCAGTAGATACTGCATCGGCAAGGTCATTGTCGCCGGAAGCGCCACCGGAGTTGATGAGTCCTACCCGACCACTGTAGCAGTTTAATACCTGATAACGACAAAGGTCAATAGGATGTTCACTTGTTAGTTCATCATAAACCAATGGGTGAGTTTTTCCATGTTTAGTAGCCAAAAAACCTCCGTTATTCGTTGGAAGTTTTTGTTTGATGATATCAGCCTGAATGGTTACTCCTAAATGGTTAGCTTGGCCTGTTAAATCTGCAGAAGTGTGATAGTCCTTTCCATCTACTTTGAAAGCTTCATTACGGGTGTAGCACCAAAGAATGGTAGCCATACCTAATTCATGTGCCAGTTCAAAGGCTTCAGCGACCTCAACTAATTGACGACGGCTTTGTTCTGAACCGAAATAAATAGTTGCTCCTATTGCCGTTGCTCCCATGTTCCAGGCATCTTTTACTTTACCAAAGAGTTTCTGATCAAAAGTATTAGGGTAACTTAAAAGTTCGTTATGGTTAATTTTGACAACGAAAGGAATCTTATGTGCATATTTTCTTGACATGATTCCTAAAACACCGAAGGTAGAGGCTACAGCGCTACAATCAGATTCTACAGCAAGTTTTATAATGTTTTCAGGGTCAAAATACATGGGATTAGGTGCAAAAGCAGCACCACCACCATGTTCTATTCCCTGATCTACAGGAAAAATAGAAATATATCCGGTGTCTGCCAAGCGTCCATGACTTAGTAGTCTCTGAATGCTGTTTAAGGTCTGGTTATTACGGTTGGAGTTAATCCAAATATCATCTACATGAGATGGGCTGGGATGACTGAGTGTTGATTTGTCGATAGTTTTACACTCATGGTTTAATAGATAGTCCGCCTTGTCTCCCAAAAGGTCTGTGATTTTCTTAGATGCCATAGTCTATTTATTTTAATTCGCGTGCAAAGATACTCAATCGTTGGGAAGTTACTATATTTTTATTAGGAAAGGCAGAAAAGGGTTGGATTATCCGATCTTTTTTATATATTTACTAGAAAAAATAAATTATGATAGAACATAGTGAAATTCAAGTTGGCAACTGGATACAGGTAGAAGTAGAAAATGAGCTTCAAACCAGGCAGGTCGAACAGTTAAGTGTCGAACGTATTGGTACAAAAGATGGTGAAAAATCAGGCTGGTTTTTGCCGGAAGAGGTTTTCCCGATTAAAGTGAATGATGAATGGCTCAAATTTTTAGGGTTTGAAGAAGAATCAAGTGAAAATGGAGCATTGATTTATCGGAAGGGGAATACTACCTATACCTTGACTTATCCTGATAAAAATGATAAAGAAACCATTGTGTTAGATTGTCATGGTTCGCATAAGAGAGAATTGAGTGAAGTGTTATATGTGCATACCCTTCAGAATCATTTTCACGGGATGACGAAGGTGTATATTGGTTAAAAATTGTCTTTATCCATATAATTCCTGATGAATGGCTTTGCGGTCATATCCTATGGCCTTTATTCGCTGTCTGGCTTCTTTCACCATTTCCCTCCAGCCGCAGATGAAGAAATGTGCAGGTTGCTTCTTTGAAGATAATCGTTCATATATAGCATGGACATAGCCGGTTTCGCCTGCCCACTTCTCTCTGGATAGTGTAGGGATATAATAGAAGTTTGGGATGTTTTTTTCAAAGTCTTTCATCTCATCCACATAGAGAAGATCTTTCTGTGTTCGAGTGCCAAATATGAGATAGATATTATGTTCAGAGTTATATTTTCTGTTTTTAAGGTTCTGAAGCATAGATCGATATGGGGCAATACCGGTTCCTGTGCATATCATAAAAAGGTCGCGATCAATTTTCTCAGGTAATGTGAAAATTCCTTTTGGTCCCTGAAAACGGATTTTTTCTCCAATTCTTGCTTCTTTAAACAAATAAGTTGAACCGGCTCCCCCTTTTAAATGTACTATGACAAGCTCTAATTCATTTCCGTCTGGCGCGGAGGCAATGGAAAAACTACGCCATCTTCTGGAAGGTTTATCGGCAATAGGCAAATCTAAAGTAATAAATTGCCCTGGTTTGAAGTTGAAATTTTCAAATTCTTCAGCTTTAAGAAAAAAGAGACTGGTGTTTTTTGTAACGGGTTGCACCTTCGTTAGGATTCCTTCATGCCATTTGATAGCCATAAAATGTTGTTATTAGATGAACTATTATGCCAAATTAGTAAGTTTTGGTAATAAGAACAAAGGTCTTTTTAATTTGTTTGTAAATAAAAATATAATCAACATCTTATCCGGGATAATATTCTTGAACTTTCTTAAAATTTAAATAACTTTAGGCGTTCAAAAAAGTAATGAATAAAATGTTTAGTCTAGAAGGAAAGAATGCGATTATTACCGGCGGAGGTAGTGGTATAGGGCAGGCGATTGCACAAACCTTTGCTAAAGCAGGGGCTTTAGTGAGAATTGTAGAATTGAATAAGGCATCAGCAGAAAAATCAGTTGCACTAATAAAAGCAGAAGGAGGAGAAGCTGCTGCCTGGGAAGCAGATGTCTCCAAACAGGAGGAAGTAAAAGAAGTTGCCGGAAAGATAATAGCAAATGACGGAAAAATTGATATTTTAGTTTGTTGTGCAGGGATTGCTCATATTGGTGTTTTGGGAACCACTTCAGAAACAGATTTTGACAGGGTGTACAGCGTGAATGTGAAAGGTATTTATAATTGCATGTATGCGGTGATTAATCAAATGGAAAAACAAGGAAATGGTGTGATTATTAATATGGCTTCCATTGCTTCTCATGTTGGTATTGCCGATCGTTTTGCTTATTCTATGAGTAAAGGAGCTGTTTATACTATGACGCAGTCGGTGGCCAAGGATTATGTGAAGAAAGGTATTCGATGCAACAGTATTTCACCTGCCAGAGTGCATACCCCTTTTGTAGATGGGTTTATAAAGGAAAATTATCCCGGAAAAGAGGCGGAAATGTTTGATAAATTGAGTCAGACTCAACCGATAGGTCGTATGGCTAAACCGGAAGATGTGAGCGCACTCGCTTT
>CAZLDH010000149.1:0-6233 GCA_964558275.1 uncultured Chitinophagaceae bacterium | reverse complement strand
TAAAAATATATTAATCCCAATGACTGTACATTTTTTTAATAATTTATTAGCATTATGCTAATAAAACGCAAAAGTATATAAACTCTATTAGAATAGTAGGGTTTTGGTTTGTTTTTTTAAAACTTTATTGAATTCGGTAAAGAGAAGGATGAATTAAAGCTTTTCTCTTTATAAAGAAAATGATTTTAGGGTAGATGCGTCGAGATGTAACTTTCTGAAATCAATTTCATTCGGGAATATTCCGTAAATGCTGCTGCCACTCCCACTTAAAGCGGCATATATTGCCCCTTTATTATAAAGTGTGGTTTTAATTTTTTGTAAAAGAGGATGCTGTTTAAATATAGCAGCTTCAAAATCATTCTTGATGTTATCTTTCCAACTGCTGATTGGTCGCTGAATAAGATCAGATAAGGGAATTTCTTCCTCTTGAGGTTGAATATTTTGATAAGCACGGGCTGTATTTATTGAAATATTGTTTGGCGTTACAATAAGTAGCTGATAGCCGGATAAATTATTGATCGAGATGCTTTGTAGCACTTCTCCTTTTCCGCTTGCCAGTGCCGGTGAGTTTTCAATAAAAAAAGAACAATCGCTGCCTAATTTAGCTGCATAGTGGATGAGCTGTTTGTTGCTTAGTTCCAGTCCTGATTTTTTATTTATTGCTTTCAATATAAAAGCTGCATCAGCAGAACCGCCACCTAATCCGGCACCCATGGGGATATTTTTATGCAAATGAATGGCAAAAGAGGGAGTTTTCGGATAATCTGCTTTTAATAAATGATAGGCCTTAAGGCATAAATTATCTTCTTTGTTTCCCTGAATAGGAAGTCCTGAGGTATGAAAGGTTAATTTATGAGAAGGGATTATTTCCAAAATATCCTTGTATGGAATAGGATAGAAGAAGGTACTGATGTTATGAAATCCATCAGAACGGCGATGAAGAATTCGCAGTCCTATATTTATTTTTGCATTTGGAAATACAACCATTCGTTTGTGTATTCAGTAGTTATTTTCTGCTGTTAATTTCATCTCTAATCGCAATGGCTTTGATATAATCTTCTTTCTCCAGCACGTTTTGTAGCATGGTGTTTAGTTCCTCAGTACTTAGCTTGCTTAAATCTTCCTCGCCTTGAGTGGAAGATGATGAAGTGGTTGCGGTTTTTGTTGTTTTCTCCGATTTCCCTTCCATGCTGATACCTGCTTGTTCCAGGATTGATTCGTAAGTAAAAATAGGACAAGAAAAGCGTACGGCTAAAGCCAAGGCATCGGATGTTCGGGAATCAATTTCTAATATGCCTTCCTCATTGGAGCAGACGAGTTTAGCATAAAAAATACCTTCATTGAGTTTGTTAATGACTACTTCTTCCAGTTTTATATGGAAAGTCTCCATGAAATTCTTCATCATGTCATGCGTGAGTGGACGGCTGGGTTGCATGCGTTCAAGTGCAACAGCGATAGCTTGGGCTTCAAATCCGCCAATGACAATAGGTAATCGTCGGAGACCGTTTTTTTCTCCTAATACTGCAGCGTAAGAATGTGTCTGGGTGATACTATGTGATAACGCTACAATTTCTAATTCGATTTTCTTCTCCATAATAATCTTTCTTTCCTGAACCGGAAATGTGAAGTTAGAAAAAAAATAATAGTTTAAAAAGTGAATAAGAAAGTCTTCATAGCCTTGCTTACTCACTTTCTTAAGTTTTATCCTTCCATGGTTTTCTCAAGGGCAGTGTTGTAATCTTTTGCCCATTCTGAGGATTCCCCCCAGCTTTCATCATCTATTTGAAGATTTTTTGAAGTTACTTTTCCTAATAGTTCAAAAGCTGTTCCTGCTATCAAAGTTTCAAATTGGTTCTTATTTTGGCTGTTGATAGAAACGACAATGCGGCTTTGTGATTCACCAAAAAGGTAGGCATCTTTTCTGATGTCTTTATTCGTTTTGATTTGAAAGCCTAGATTGTTGGGTATAGCACTTTCCAAGAGTGTAGTAAACAATCCTCCATCACTTACATCATGAGCAGATTGAAGAATAGCCTTTTTATTAAGGTGTTTAATCGTAGCTTGTAGTGCGAATTCTTCTTCTAAATCAAAGTGAGGCGCGGGGCTGTCTTCTATTTTTAAAATTTTACTTAAATAAGTAGAACTTGCAATGTCATCCCGACTCTCTCCCAGTAGATAAATAAGGTCTCCTTCTTCCTTAAAATCTAATGTTAATCTTTGAGATAGATTATCAAGCAGCCCTACCATGCCGATGACCGGACTTGGGAAAATTGGTCCGTCAGGAGATTGGTTATAAAAACTAACATTTCCACCGGTAACTGGGGTGTCAAATTTCCTACAGGCATCGCCCATTCCTCTAATAGCTTCCGTAAATTGATAATAAACTTCAGGATTGTATGGATTGCCAAAATTAAGGCAGTTGGTGATGGCTACCGGTTCTCCTCCGGTACAAACAATATTTCTGGCGGCTTCTGCAACTGCAATCATTGCCCCTTTATAAGGGGCTGCATAAACGTATCTGCCATTGCAGTCGGTAGTCATGACCAAGGCTTTTTCTTCGCCTTTAATTGTGCTTACAGCAGCATCTGAAGGTGCGTTGGTAGATGCATTTGCTGCACCAACGGTGCTGTCATATTGCTTGGCTATCCAGTTTTTAGAAGCGATATTAAGTGAAGTAGAAATCTGTTTGGCTATATTTTGCAAGTCATCAGGAATGGCAATCTTTTCAGCATCAAAGGCTTTAATTTTTTCAAAATATTTGGGAACAGCTGTTTCTCTGTGATAGACAGGAGCTCCGCCACCCAGCACCATGCTTTCTGCCGGAACCTTAGCTTCTAATTTGCCGTCCAGATAAAATGCTAAATCAGTATTTTCAGTAACTTCTCCAATCTGAACACAGTTTAGATCCCATTTTTCGAAAATCTTTAATACTTCTTCTTCTCTTCCTTTCTTTACTACAATTAACATGCGTTCCTGACTTTCACTCAGCAACATTTCCCAGGCTTTCATGTTTTTTTGACGGGTAGGCACTTTTCCTAAATCTATTTTCATGCCACAACCACCTTTCTCACTCATCTCTGCGGAAGAGCAAGTAATTCCGGCAGCGCCCATATCCTGCATGCCTATTAAAGTATCTGTTGGAATAACTTCTAAACAAGCTTCCAAAAGTTTCTTTTCCTGGAAAGGGTCTCCTACCTGAACAGAGGGAAGATCTTCTGCACTATCATCGCTGAGATTGGCAGAAGCGAAGGAGGCGCCTCCAATACCATCTTTCCCGGTATCTGAACCTACAATAAATACCGGATTCCCGGGGCCGTAAGATGTGGCAGAAACTGTTTCTCCTACTTTTACAATGCCTACGCTCATGGCATTCACCAGCGGATTAGTGTTGTAACTGTCTTCAAAATAAACCTCACCGCCAACAGTAGGTACACCAAAACAGTTTCCGTAATGGCCGATTCCCTTCACAATACCCCTTAATAAATGTTTTGTTTTGGGACTGGATGGTGTTCCAAATCTCAGGCTGTTTAAGGCCGCAATAGGACGAGCCCCCATGGTGAAAATATCTCTGTGGATTCCGCCGACACCGGTTGCTGCTCCCTGAAATGGTTCAACAGCCGAGGGATGATTATGAGATTCCACTTTAAATACACAAGCGAGTCCATCGCCGATGTCAACAAGACCTGCATTTTCTTCTCCTGCTTTTACCAGAAGATTACTTCCTTCCTGAGGTAAAGTCTTTAATAAAGCGATTGAATTTTTATAGCTGCAATGTTCACTCCACATTACAGAATACATGCTCAATTCTGTGAAATTAGGCGTGCGACCCAGTGTCTCAGTGATTTTGTCGAACTCATCGGCTGTTAATCCTAACTGTTTGGCTGTATCCACGGTCATTTCCATAAAAGTCGGTGTTTAGTAGTTTTGTTTTGGGCAAAGATAAATGATTGTTTGGTTTCACATGCAGTTGTGCTATTATTAATTACTTTTGTCTTTTCTTTGTTAAAAAATCTTTATAATCGTGAGTAGCTCATTATATGAAAAACGTGGTGTCTCGGCTGCAAAAGAAGATGTTCATAAAGCCATTCAATCTGTAGATAAAGGATTATATCCAAAAGCTTTTTGTAAAATTATTCCGGATTATCTGGGGGGGGATGAGGATTATTGTAATATTATGCATGCGGATGGAGCAGGAACTAAATCTTCTTTGGCATATGCCTATTGGAAAGAAACTGGAGATCTGAGTGTGTGGAAAGGGATAGCGAAGGATGCCATTGTGATGAATACGGATGATTTATTATGTGTGGGAGCACTGGATAATATCCTCATGTCTTCAACGATAGGGAGAAATAAGAATAAAATTCCTGGAGAAGTGATTGCGGCAATAATTGAAGGCTCTGAAGAAGTGTTGGCTGATTTAAGAAGCTATGGCTTACCTATTTATTCAACCGGAGGAGAAACGGCTGATGTGGGAGATTTGGTTCGAACGATTATTGTGGATTCTACGGTTACTGCAAGAATGAAAAGGAAGGATGTTATTTCCAATAAAAATATTCAACCCGGTGATGTTATCGTGGGGTTAGCTTCTTATGGAAAAGCTACCTATGAGGAGGAGTATAATGGAGGAATGGGTAGTAATGGCTTGACTTCAGCGCGTCATGATGTATTGAGTAAGGTGGTGGCAGGTAAATATCCTGAAACTTTTGATGCTGCATTGCCTGAAGATGTTACTTATAGTGGTTCTAAGGAATTGACCGACACTTTGGAGATAGAAGGATTTGGTGAAATAACGGTAGGAAAATTAATTCTTTCGCCAACACGAACGTATGCACCTGTTATTAAGAAGGTATTGGATGGGTTTTCAGGACAAATTCATGGCATGATACATTGTAGTGGTGGGGCGCAAACGAAAATCATGCACTTCGTAGATCAGTTGAAGGTGGTAAAAGATAATCTTTTTGACTTGCCGCCTTTGTTTCAGTTGATTCAGCAGGAATCCGGTGCAAGTTGGAAAGAAATGTATCAGGTGTTTAATATGGGGCATCGAATGGAATTGTATGTTCCGAGAGAGATTGCTGAAGATATAATGGCTATTTCAAAATCTTTTGATGTGGATGCAAAGATTGTGGGTAGAGTGGAAGATGCAGATAAAAAAGAGCTGAAGATTCAATCTGAGTTTGGAGAGTTTGTGTATTAGCTGTTGGCTATTAGCCGTTTGCTTTTGGCATAGCTATAAGTCGGTAGGTCAACTAATCAACTAATTAACCAGTCAGCTAATCAACCAGTCAACCCCGCCCATGCCTTAGGGCGTGTTCGGGCAGGCAATAAACCAATCCTCCAATCAAATTTTGGCGCATTGTTTGATATAGATAAGTAAAAAAGATATTATGAAAAAATTAATTTTATTTTCCGTATTTATTGCCTTCGCATTTGTTTCTTGTAAAAAAGAAGTGACGCAAGTGGTTCACGAAGGGGCAAAGGGCTTCTTCTATTCTATTCCTACTGATTCATGGGAAGCCAATAATGACTCTACCTCATTAGTTGCGACTTTACCTATACCCGAATTAACAAAGGATATTGTTAATCATGGAGCGGTAATGGTTTATCTATCTTTTACAGATGGTGAATATGAACCTATACCGGAAGTTTTTGATTTTCTTAGTTATATACCCATACATTCTGAAGGTCAGGTTAAGATAGAAATACGGGATATTGAAGGACTTAAAGTTCCAGCCCCCGGTATAGAAATATATGCGAAAATCGTCATTCTGGATGCGCAGGCTATTGAAATGAAACCCAATGTAAATTTGGATAACTACCTGGATGTCAAACAAGCTTTTGATTTAAAAATGATCGAGCGGTAATAGCTTGGATGAATAAGAGGCGTTGCTTAATGAGAGCAGTGTGAGGCGAATGATTCGCAGTGATTTAGACTTATTCGCTTTCCATTTTATCTTGTAAAGTAAAAATGGAACGAATCATTTAATCGCTCTACGATGAGTTTGTCTGTCAGTTAGTAGATTTTTGATTAACTAATCAACTAATCAACCCCGCCCACGCCTTAGGGCGTGTTCGGGCAGGCAATAAACTATTCAACCACCTATAACAATATTTTAACCCGTAAGGGGAAATAATAATTTTCAGAGGTGGAATTTTAAAATTACTTTTGTAACACGCAGAGTAAAATTTTATGAAAGATAACTTGATTGAATTAAAAAAGGCAAATGTTTATC
>CAZLDH010000148.1:0-6264 GCA_964558275.1 uncultured Chitinophagaceae bacterium | reverse complement strand
TCAGAAATTTTTCCTAAAAATATTTTTTTATGTCATAGAATACTCGAAGCCCCTTGTTAATCATCTCCCTGTGAGTCAATTATATTGTCATAATGTTTCATCTATGGCTAAAAGTTGTAAAACAATTTTATTGGGGTGCTTAATATACTTTATTAAACCTTGAAATAATTTTCAATGCGCGTACGCCCAATACCGCCATAAAAGGCAAAAGGGCAAAAGGGAGTTCCTGTGGCAGGATAAGGAAAGTGGCTAATAACAACAAATTAACCGCTACGATAAATATAGCATAATTTTTCACCCATTTCTTGTCCTTAAAAAAATGAAAACTGAAATATATATTCACAGGAAAAAGCCATAGGATATTGAAATTCGATTTGGTAATTCCGTGATCGGTTCCAAACCACATAAAGAGCAAAAAACAACCCAATAATCCACTAAGAAAAAATATACAGCGATCTATCCAGGGAAGTAATTTATTTGAAAATTTGTTGGATTTACTAAAGCTTAAAATGAGAATGAACAGGCAGAACAGAGAAAACCAAAAAATGGGACGGCAATAAAACGGATAATCGGCTGTTTTTGAATGTGGGTTGTTTAAAATTTTTTTTGTTTTCACAAGGGAGTGTCCATTGATAGAAGAATGTTGAAATCCTTTCATTAAATACCTGGGGAGAAACATAATCTCTTTATTGGTCATGGCTTCATCTGCGCTTATACCAAACATTAAATTTATACCCAGCCTTTCCCAGGGGCTATCGGTCAAATACCTATTGATAATATCCCTGAAACTAAGTCCTTTTTCGGGGATGATGTTGCCAATCTTCCAGGATTTTCCATAACTGTCTCCGATAATATCTCGAATTCGGGTAGCACAATTGTCAAAAAGAAAATCATATTTATAAAAACGATTTTCAGGTTGATAGTTTATTCTTAAATAGTTGAAGATATGATGCTTTTCTGCTTTAGATAGATTCAAAATCTGTTCTGTTAATTTGCGGCCATCTGCTTTATAGGCTTGTAAAAAAAGTGGAAATTGCTCTACTGATAGGAAATACATAAGACGTCCGCGAGTGAATTTCCAGTAAAAATGATCAGTAGAGAAATCAAAGGTGCCATAATTAAACACAAAATCTCCTCCGGAAGAAAAGTCCTGTACCCTTATTGCAGTGTGCCCAAATGCGGTATATAAATCATTTCCCGGACCGCTGGTAATCAAACTGATTTGTAAGGAGTCAGTAGAAAAAGTGTCTTTCCCGCTTGAGGGTAAATGAATACTGATGAGTAGCAATAATAAACAGAAATAAAAGAGAATTTTTTTCATACATTCAGGAATAAAGTCAATTGGGTTTTTAAGTTCCTTTGAAGGGTGCCATGCTCAATAGACCGAGAACACAGACCGGTTAAAGGTATTAAATAATATGGAATTGAGTTAAAGTATATATTCCAAACTATTCCTCAAAGTTGGGGAAAATCTAAAGTAAAGAAATTGTTAGTAAATAATTGATTCTAAATAATTTAAAGGGTTGTTCTCAAAATGTGGTGAATTATGCGGGTTAAGGTTGTTCTTCAGAAATATATCTCACCCGCACACGTATAAGTCCGGATTCAATAAAATCTAATTTCTTGGCGGCTTTTTTGGATAAATCTATGAGTCTTTTATTATGTTTACTCATTCGGTCATTGATACGTACTACAACGCTCTTCTTATTCTTTAAATTAGTTACTTTTACATAAGATCCCAGCGGTAGGGTATTAGAGGCAGCCGTTAATTTATTTTGATGAAAGATTTCTCCCGAAGCAGTTAATTGCCCTTCAAATCGATCGTGGTAAAAACTGGCTTTGCCTTTTCTATCATAGTTTTCTAGCTTCTTTGTTATCTTTCGTTGTGCATTTGCTACCGAGCTTACGGCAATAAAAAACAAGAAAAGAAGCACACAAACTCCTTCCGTATGTTTCTTCATACTTTATAGTAAATGTAGATTCAATGTTTCTGGAAACAGCAAAAATCCTGCCTTTTTCTGCGACTTTCCAAATAAGAGATTATAAATCTTAGATTCCTTTTCCTGAAAAATAATTTGTAACTTTCATACATGGGAGAAAATTTACATCGAATAAAATCGGGAAAATTTCAAAATTGTGCTTATAACGTTTGTGGGCAAGGTGTTCCGGTGATGTTGGTACATGGTTTTCCTGCAGATCATACCCTATGGGAAAGACAAGTCGCGGTATTGCATAAAGAGTGTCAATTGCTATTGCCGGATATTCCCGGCACAGGCGAATCACCCATTATAAATGATATCAGTATTGCCGATATAGGAGACTTCTTAAAAGCAATCATCGACCAGGAGCATCTTCAAAAATGCATTATTATTGGTCATTCTATGGGCGGATATGCCACCTTGGCTTTTGCAGATAAATATCCGAACTGCCTTATCGGCTTGGGGTTATTTCATTCTTCAGCCTATGCTGATGACGATGAGAAAAAAATAGGAAGAAGAAGATCCATTCGAATGATGGAGCAATATGGACAGGAGCAATTTCTCAAACAAATGCTTCCAAATTTATTTTCAAATCATTCCAGAAAAGAAAAAAGAATACTCATAAAAGAACTGATACAGAAAAGAAATGAAGCCGGTATAGATGCTTTAATCCCTTATTATCATGCCATGTGCCAACGTCCGGATCGTACCGAAGTCTTAAGAAAAGCGCAAGTGCCGGTAATGTTCTTTATTGGGAAGGAAGACATTGCAGCTCCCTTAAAGAAGGTGATTGAACAAGTCAAGCTACCCAAAATAAGCCAAGTTAATATTTTGGAAGATGTAGCCCATTTGGGGATGTTGGAAGCACCCGAAACTTCTACTGCTGTTATTTACCAGTTTATTCAATTCTGCTTAAGCCAGAGGGAATAAAAAAAGATAAGGTCAAACCGTTCCTCAAAATTGGGGAACAAAAAATAAAATTATTTTTTACTTTATAGCCTGATGATGAACCTATTAAAGGAAGAATTACAAAAAGTGGTGAATAATCCGGGTTAATTCTTTTAGCTTTATTTTGCCTTCATAAATGGCTTTCCCAACGATAGCTCCGGTACATCCGACTTGCTTCAGAGTTTTTAAATCATCCATCTTGCTTACACCTCCACTCGCGATAAAATGCAACTCTGGAAAATGATTCATGATGCCTTTGTATAAATTTACAGCAGGTCCTTTCAGCAAGCCATCTTTAGAAATATCAGTACAAAAGGCCTGTCTGAGACCATGTTTTATATTTTCTTTCAGAAAATCATTGACATACAGCGAGGTTTGTTCTGTCCAACCATGAATCGCTATTTTTTCATCTTTTACATCAGCTCCCAATAAAATTTTATCTCCTCCGTATTTATCCAACCACTCATAAAAAAGATTAGGATTTTTTACCGCAATACTACCAATGGTAGCTATTGAAGCTCCTGCATCAAAGACCGACTGAAGATCTTTGTCGTTTTTTATTCCACCACCAAAATCAATGACTAGATTGGTGTTAGATGCCAAAGTCTCTAGCACTTTTTGATTCACCACCCGTTTTGCTTTTGCACCATCCAAATCTACCAAATGCAGCCGTTGCAACCCTGCATTTTCAAATTCTTTAGCTACCTCCAATGGATTTTCATTGTAAATTTTCTTTTGGGAATAATCGCCTTGAGTAAGACGTACACATTTTCCGTCTATCAGGTCAATGGCAGGGATGATGGTCATAGTTTGGTTGATTGGTTGATTGGTTGACTGGTTGATTTTGTCCACCATAGATTTAGCGAAAGCGAGATATCCAGATGATATAGTTGATAATTTTCTTTTGTAATCTCTCTAGAAAATAAGCATCTAATAACATCTTTACTTCTTTCAACTCTATTTCACTTAAATCCATCGAATATAACTTCAATAACTCCTGCTGCAAAGGGGGAAACTTCGTTGGTGAATCTTGTGTTATCATAATCATAATTATTTTTTCTATTACAAAGATAAAGCAACTATTTCCAAACACCCATAAATTAGATTCTAATTACTTTGGTCATCATACCAAATAGAAAGGGTTTATAACTGTTTTAGCCTTTTTCTTTAATTTACATTTGTATAAATAGATTTTCTTCCCAATATTTGCAGGGACGATTTTTTTACAGTTAACACGATTTAATCCATTCACTAATGACTCTTTTCGAGCGATATTTAATTTGGGCTGTTTTAAGCACTGTTTTTGCATTTATTTATATTCAGTTTCTCATGAAACGAACGGATGGAAGAAAGTTGACTATTGTGCAAAAAATACTCTACGCTATTTTTATCGGTATCTTTATTCCTATTGTTATATTACTGGTATTCAGAGTATTGGGTTTTCAAATTTTTGGCTAATCTAAGTCATAGAAAGACTATAACAGTATAAAATTTTGAAGTATTCGACTCCCGATATCTGCTGATTTTTCCGGATGAAACTGTGCTGCATAGAAATTCTCTTTATGAATTGCTGCGCTATATGCCAATCCGTATTTTGTAGTAGCAATAGTAGCTTTGCTTTTTTCTACATAATAACTATGCACAAAATAGACATACTCCTTTTCTGCTACTCCTTTAAATAGGGGAGATGTCAAATCATAAATATTATTCCAGCCTACTTGTGGAATTTTACCGGCGTCTGTAGGAAATTTTTTCACTTCCATATCAAAAAGACCTAAACAGTCTGCATCATTTTCTTCTGAATGTTTACAAAGCAGCTGCATCCCCAGACAAATTCCCAATACCGGTTGTGTCAAGCCTTTGATTACACCATCTAAATTTCTTTCTTTCAGATATTTCATGGCTGAAGATGCTTCGCCGACTCCCGGGAATATTACTTTATCTGCTGCTTGTATCTCTTCATGATTATCGGTAACGGTAGCCGTAATACCTAAACGCGCTAAAGCATAAAGTACCGAGCGAATATTTCCTGCATTGTATTTTATCAAGACAATATTCATTATCCTTTTACTTGTTGAATAAATGAAATAATAGATGTTGAAAGATTATCTGCTTTGGTTAAAGTACGAATAAACGCAGTTCCAATTATGGCGCCATTGGTATGCTCAGTTGCAGCCACAAAACTTTCGTGATCTTTCACCCCGAAGCCTGCCAATACCGGATGCTTTAGGTTGCTGTCTTTCAAGCGCTTAAAATAGCCTTCCTGCAAATTCCAATCTTTGTCTTTTCCGGTAGTGGAGGAGGAAGACACCGCATAGATAAAACCGGAACTCAATTGATCTATATACTTGATTCTCTCTGCAGAAGTCTCAGGCGTAACCAGGAAAATATTGGAAATCCCATTTTGAGTAAAAAGTGTTTTATATTCTTCTTCATATTCTCCCAAAGGTAAATCCGGCAAAATAGTACCATCTACCCCCACTGCTTTGCAAGAAGTTAAAAACTTTTCTATCCCATATTGCATGACAGGATTTAGATAGCCCATCAATACAATCGGCATATTAATTTCTTTTCTACAATCTTTTAATTGCTCAAAAAGTACCGCCAATGACATTCCGTTTTCCAAAGCTTTTTTACTGCTTTCCTGAATAACAGGGCCATCAGCTAACGGATCTGAAAAAGGCATTCCTATTTCCACCATGTCGGCACCGGCATCTTGCAGGTTTTTCAAAACAGCCCTTGTGTCTTTTAAATCAGGATATCCGGCAGTGAAATAAATGCTTAGGATATCTTCCTTCTTTTCTTGAAATAATTTATTTATTCGGTTCATTGTTTCTTTCTTATATAACTGCTATGAATGCAAAGTAGGCGCAATAATCACTATGGCTCTTCGTGTGCTCTGCGCATTCTCTGTGAACTTTGTGGTTAATTTCCTTTCATAATAGTTGCATTCAATCTTTCCAAGACTCAATCTGCAATCCATCAATACTCATAAAATGGTTATCCCTTGTAACAAGTGTTAATTCATAATAAAATGCCATTGCTGCTATCCAAATATCATTTTCAGGAATAGGAGTTCCCTTTCTACGAAGCTGTGTCTTAATTCTACCGTAGTCCATAGCAATATCAGCCTCCAAAGTCAAAGTAGGATAATAAGATAAAAGTTGAGCTACTTCTGCATAATGTTTTGAAGGATTAGAAGAGTTTTCAGCTCCATAGTACAATTCTCCCAAGACAATAATAGGGACATAAATCTCTAGCGCATTATCTATACGGTTAGCAATATTTTTATCCCCTTTAAACAAAGCAATAAAACTATTGGAATCTAACACAAATC
>CAZLDH010000147.1:0-6298 GCA_964558275.1 uncultured Chitinophagaceae bacterium | reverse complement strand
CCCTGCGCGTTGCTGACGATGTAGGTGGTGGTCTCCGCATGGGCCGGTGCCAGGCCGGTCACGAGCAACCCGAGCAGGCCAACCCACGACAGCCATCGCTTTCCCCGATGCCGGCCTTGCATCGCGTTCGCGTGCCGTCCGTTCATGGCTGGCCTCCTGGTTCCGTTGTGGCGTTGTCAGTGGACACAGCCGTGCTGCCGCTCGCGGCCGGTGCGGCAAGCCACCCACCCGCCTGTACCATCACACTTTCGTAGCCGCTCCAGAGCGAGCAGCCCACTGCGTTGCACGCACGTACGCGGTAGGTTATCCGACCACTGACCATCTGCAAGGCGCTGGTACTCGTGGCGGTTCCCATATCCATGACTTCTGGGCTTTGCCCCGGCAAGGTCCGTTCCAATCGATAGGCAGTCGCATGCGCTACCGCATGCCAACTGACATGCACTACCGGTCGATAGGTCGGGCCGCTTGCGTACACATCCAGCCCCGTCGGCGTAGTGGGTGGCTTGGCGACGACGACAGTTTTCGTCGTGCTCCACGCACTGCAACCACTGCTGTTGCAAGCACGAACCCGGTAACCGTAGGTGCCATCGGCCTTGCCACTGTAGCCTTTGGAACGGCTGCTGCCACTGTAGGTCGTGTGCCAGCTGCTGCTGTTGACGCGCTGTTGCAACGTATAACTGGTAGCGTGGAACACGGCACTCCAGTTCACCGTGTAGCTGCCCGAGGAACTGCCGGATGGTGCATTGAGATCGGGAGCTACCGGTGGCGGATCAAGTATCTGACGGCGTATGGCCAATACCCAGGCACTGCACGCCCATGCATTGCAGGCGCGTACCGCGAACCCATCCGGAGTCATGGGGGGATAGCCACTGTCCACTTGACGGGACGTGTCCGTGCCGCTCCATACGACCGCGCCCGTACTCTGGTTCCTGACCTGATAGGAACTCGCGCCGCTCACGCCCTGCCACACGATGGTCAGGTAGGCCATGTTGTACTTGATCTGGCGCTCATTGGCATACACGCCCGTCGGTTTGGGTGGCGGAATGGCGATCGATACCGTCTGCGTGCCGCTCCACGGGCCACAGCCGCCTTCGTTGCAGGCGCGCACGCGATAGCCGTAGTCCACGCCGTTGGTCTTGCCGCTGTAAGCCTTGCTGCGGCTGCTGCCGTTGTACTGGGTATGCCAACTGCCGCCGTTGACCTGCTGCTGCAACGTGTAACTGCCGGCACCAGACACGCTGCCCCAACTGACGGTGTAGCTGCCGTTGCTGTCGCTCGACGGCACGCTCAAGCTGGGCGCGCTGGCCGGCGGAATCGTTACCGCCACCGCACTGCTGTTTCGGTAACTGCTGCAGCCGCTGCGGTTGCAGGCCCGCACCCGGTAGGTATAGCTTCCGGTGGAGGTTTCAGTCAGCGTCCGGCTGGTGGCACTGCCGCTGTAGGCATTGCTCCAGCTGCCGCTGCCCTTGCGATGCTGCAGCGTGTAGCTGGTCGCCGTGCCAACTGCCGGCCAGTCCACCGCCACGCTGCCGCTGCTGGTGGACGGCACGTCGATACTGCCCGGCGTGGTTGGCGGATGCAGCACGACCACCTGCCGGGTGCTGCTCCACGGACCGCAGCCGCCGGCATTGCAGGCCCGCACGCGGTAGCTCCAGGTGTTGTTGCTTTTGCCGCTGACTGCCTTGCTGCGACTGCTGCCGTTGTAGATGGTGCTCCAGCTGGCGCCGCTGGCATGCTCCTGCAGGGTGTAGGTGCTGGCGCCGCTGACGGCGCCCCAGCTGACGGTATAGCTGCCGTTGCCGTCGGTGCCGCCGGGATCTGCCAGGCTGGGCGCGCTGGCCGGCGGAATCGTTACCGCCACCGCACTGCTGTTCCGGTAACTGCTGCAGCCGCTGTGGTTGCAGGCCCGCACCCGGTAGGTATAGCTTCCGGTGGAGGTTTCGGTCAGCGTCCGGCTGGTGGCACTGCCGCTGTAGGCTTTGCTCCAGCTGCCGCTGCCCTTGCGGTGCTGCAGCGTGTAGCTGGTCGCCGTACTCACGGCTGGCCAGTCCACGGCCACGCTGCCGCTGCTGGTCGAGGGCACACTGATGCTCGTCGGCGTGGCCGGCGGGTGCAGTACGACCACCTGTCTGGCACTACTCCATGGACTGCACCCGGCAGCGTTGCATCCGCGTACACGGTATCCGTACGTGCCGTTGCCTTGACCACTGATCGCCTTGCTGCGGCTGCTGTCATCGTGGACGGTATTCCAGTTGCCGCCATTGGCCTGCTGTTGCAACTGGTAGCTGGTTGCACCACTGACGGCGCCCCAACTGACGGTATAGCTGCCGTCATCATCGGTACCACCGGGATCGTTCAGGCTCGGTGCCGTGGCCGGCGGATGCAGAACAGTCACCGGATCGGACGTGACCCAACCCCGCGTGCCGTAGGTGTTGCTGGCACGCACGCGATAAACGTACGTGCCGTCCTGATCGCCGGGCAGGCTGATCGAGGTGGCCGTGGTGCCATCGTGGATGGTCTGCCAGGTCCCGCCGTCGACTTGTTCCTGCACGTCGAAACCGGTGGTCGAGATGGGACGGTTCCAACTGACCGTGTAGCGATCGCTCTGGATGTCATCGGGAACGGTGATCGCGGGTTTCGCCGGTGTGACGCCCACCTCGACGGAATACCCCCAGTCGCTGCAATCACCGTCACAGGTTCGCACCCGGTAGCGATAGTGCCCACCTGGCTTTCCGCTCACGGTCTTGCTGGCCGTGGCGCCACTGTAGATGGTGTTCCAGTTGCCGTCGTTGATCTGCTCCTGCAGGGTGTAACTGGTGCCGCTGGTCACCGTCCAGCTCACCGTGAAACTGCCGTCGTTGGGGTTCTGGTCGATGCTCACTCCCGGCGTGTTGAGGACGGGTGATCCCTGCGAGCGCTTGACCTCGGCGATCAGCTTCCTGCCCAGATACACGTAATCGGTACCTGTGTTCGAAGCCGCATCCCACTGATACAGCAGGCGGCCGGCCCGGTTGTAGGCGTAGTAGGTCGTGTTGCCCCCGGCATCGATCGCCTTGACCCGTCGCCCGGCGGCATCGTAGACATAGGTGGCAATGCCCGGTACCTGAAGCAGGCGGTGACCCATGCTGAACACGTGCACCTGGCTGTCCTTTTGCGTCATGTTGCCCTGGGGGTCATAGGCAAAACTGTGCAGCAAGGTACCGCCGCTGCTGATGGACGTCAGGTGATTGTTGGCATAATTATAGGTTTTTGGATTGACGCCATTGCGGGTCAGGCTGCGAATGTTGTTGAGGGCGTCGTAGGTGTAGGTGATCGTGCCCCACAGGTTGGGGGCATTGGCCTCGGTCAGCCGGTTTAGGGCGTCGTAGCTGAGCGTCTTGGTGCGCTCACCGCCTAGGGTAAGGTCCGTCATGTGGGTGATGTTGGCATCCTTGTCATAAACGATGTCCTGGCTGTACACGAGGGAACCGGTTCCCGGGTTGCCCACCGTCAGGTTCCCGAGCAAGTGACGCGTGTTGCGCTGAGCCAGGTAATCGTTTTGGCCATCGCCGTAAGTGAAGTGCTTCAACGTGCCGTCGGGGTAATAACTGACTCCGGTAGCGTAGCCCCCCGCCTTGGTGGCACGTCCGAGCGCATCCGGGGCATAAGCGATTTGCTTGCCGTCCGGATAGGTGACGGTGCGGACGTGTCCGGAGTGGTCGTAGGCGTAATGAATGGACCAGGGACTCGCAAGCCCGTTCATGGCCAGCGATTCACTGGTCAGGTGGCCCAGATTGTCGTAACCATAGGTCCACTGAACTGAGTCGCTGATCGTGTCCGCCTTGGCCGTCTCGACTTGGCCAAGATCATCGTATGTGGTCGTGATAGTCGCGATGATGTTGCCCTGACCGCCCAGATAGTTCACTGCCGTGAGGCGGTTCATGGCATCATACGTACGCGCAATGTGACTGGCGGGCTGGCTGCCGCAACCATTGCCCGATACGGTCAGGCCCTCGGCGCTCCAGACCAGGTTGCCGACAGCGTCGTAACCCATGAGGGTGCTGCGCGTTTCCGGTTCCTTGGTCCGGCAAAGACGATGCTGGCTGTTGTAATACAGGAACTTGGTGATCGGCACGATCCCGGAGCCGGACTGGGTGATGGCCGTGGGCGCACCGTAGATGTTGCGGGCGATGGACTGGACGATGCCTTCGGGAGCCTGCACTTGCGTAACCGCCTTGTAGCTGGGCTGGTCGAACACCTGGTAGCTGGTGGTGGTGACGTGGCCTTCGGGGTCGGTGACCTGTTTGCGCGCACCGCTCAAATAGGTCGTCGCGGTGGTCAGGGTGCCCAGCTCCGAAGGCTGGCTGACGGCCGTGACCCGGCCCAAGGCATCGTAGGTCGTCGTGGCGCCGGCCGTGATCGAGGACAACACCGGACTGCCGGTCACCGGCCAGGACTGGAAGACCGTCAGGCCCTTCCAGTTGTAGGTCGTACGCGTACTGATGTGCGAGCCGCTGTCTCCGCCGATGAACGTGTCCGTTAGCACCGGACGCAACAGGGCGTCGTACCAGGTGACGTGGTAGGCATCGTCCTGACTGACGATGCGTCGCCAATGGCCTCCGGCAAGACCCCTCTCGGCGCTGGTGACGTAATCGTACTGGAAATTCTTGGGAGACCACATGCCGCCACCCGGATAGGTGACCTTGGTGAGGCGTCCGGAGGCATCGTAGGCATACTGCGTGGTATCGCCGGCCTGATTGGTGATGGACGTGATCTGGCCGAAGTCGTCGACCGCAAGGTGTCGTGAAGTGCCGTCGGGATAAGTGATGGTTTGCGGGATGCCGCGTTTGTAACTGCCCAGTGTCGTCGTATGGCCATTGGCGTCGGTAAAACTGGCCAGTTGACCGGCACCGTTCCAGTTGTAGGTCATCGCCGTCTGGCCGAAGTGCCGGCGCGACGTCATGAGGTCCAGGTTGTTGTAGTCGTAGTGCGAGACCGTCTCGCCGGCGGTCAGATTGGTGACCGTCTCCGGCAAGCCCAGGACCCATAGCGAGGTGTCGTTGTGATAGGTGGTCTGCTCCTCGACAGCCTGCTGGCCGGCGATGGAATTGAAGCGCCTGGTCTTCGTCACCTGGGCGTATGGATTGAACGCCTCGGCTTGCCAGGTGTAGGTGTCGCCGGACTGGTGAATCACCCGCTTGGCAACGGGAGAGCGCTTTTCCGTCTGGGCGGGATTGATGCGGCTTTGCAGATTGTTGCCGACCGTGGACGGCCACGCATGGCCGTCCGGCGTGGCATAGGTATTGACCACCATGCGCATCAGGCCGGTCGTGTTGCCGCTGAAGGTCTCCGTCTTCAGCAAATGGCTCTCGGTGTAGTCGTAGCGATTGCTGAAGGTGTAACGGGTGCTGCTGCCATCCGGGCGCAATACCATGGTCCGGACGGTATCCGGACAACCACCGGCGCAGTCAACGGCCCAGCTCGCATGTGGATCCGAGTAACTGTACTGCCAGGTTTCCGTGGGCAGGCCGGCACCGGTAAAGGTTTTTTTCACCAGGGTCAGGCTGTACCAGGCATTCGGTATGGCGGCATAACTGCCGCTCGCGGTTGGATATGGCTCCGGGCCAAGGCACCAGCGCGGCACATACGAGCGGCCATGCTTTTCCGGTTTGATGGTGAAACTGCCCTTGAGCCCCGAAGGATGAGTGATCGTGCCGGTCCAGGAGGTGTTGATTTCGACAGGCTCGCCGGGTGCCAGACAGGCCCCCTCGTACGCTTGTGCAAGCGAAGCCGGCCCGTCAAAAGCGGCCAGGTCAAAATACCACTGGCTGCTATCAGGCAAGGTTACCGAGGTCAGGCGCATGTCGTACGCCGCTGTCCCGGTGTAACCATAGACCCACGCGCGTGATGTCGCATCGGCCGGTTGCAGGATGACCTTGTGAATACGATTGCTGTCGGACACGTACTGCACGGTCAACTTGCGACCATCGCTGGCACTGATATCCGTGAGATGGCCGTTGCTGTCGTAACTGTAAGTGAGCGTGTTGCCGAAACGGTCCTGGACCTTCGTCACCAGCATCCAGGCTTGCAGCCGGTGCAGGATGTCGTCTGGCGGCAGAGCCTGCGCCGGCGAAGTACCGGTCAACCAGCCGATCAGTCGCCCCATCCACGCGCGGCGCGAGGCCAGCAGGAATGCACCCGGTTTCGGATCGCGATACGTGATAGGACCCGAACCGGTTGGTCGCCTCAACATGGGTGCCCAGCGATACACCAGCTCGTTGAACCAATAGCGTGTTCCGTCCGGTGCCGTCGCAAGAAA
>CAZLDH010000146.1:0-6421 GCA_964558275.1 uncultured Chitinophagaceae bacterium | reverse complement strand
AGATCCGGCTTGTTCGCGATGGTTGAGAGTGCCACATACCCATCGTACGAAATTGTTGCCCCTTCGGCATTTTGGGCTTGTTTGGTTGTTACAATAACAACGCCATTAGAGCCTCGGGAACCATATATAGCCGTAGCAGATGCATCTTTGAGGATATCAATACGTTGAATATCCTGTGGATTTAGAAAATCAATACCGTTCACGATAACTCCATCCACAACGTACAAAGGATTGCCGCCCGATAGCGAATTTTGTCCTCTAATTAAGATATTGTAATCTGATCCCGGTCTTCCTGAACTTGCCGAGATATTCACTCCGGCAACCTTTCCCTGCATGGCATCCATGGGATTAACAGAACCCACTTCGGCAATATCATCCCCACTAACGCTTCCTACAGCTCCGGTAACATCCTTCTTTTTAATCTTCTGATACCCCACCACAACTAATTCATTCATTTCATTGGCACTCAATTCCATCTCTATGGAAAGTGGTTTGTTTTCATTAACAGTCACAATTTTATCTTTATACCCCACATAACTCAGACTTAATTTTACGGGAAAGTTAGAAATGGAAATAGAAAATAAGCCATTAACATCTGTTACAGCTCCCTTAGAGGCACCTTGTACTCTGATCGTTACTCCCGCTAATGGATCCCCGGAAGTATTGTCAGTAACCGTTCCCTTGATTTGGTTAATTTGAGAAAAAGCTGCTCCATAACAGAAAAGAGCTAGCATGCTAATAAAAATCCTTTTCATAAAATTTAGTTTACTTGATAAAAATCTAATCAGATTCAATTTTCAATCCCATCAATTCTAAGTTTTTAGTAAAACAATATGTCCTTTATTATTTACTCATATCATGATGTGAAATAATCATTTCGTTTCCAAATTTATTATCTATAAAAATATATGGCAAGAGAAAAAGGATATTTATTTACGCAATCGTTACCGGCATCGATACCAATTGAAATTTGCATAAAAAGACGACCTTTTTTTTATAAATTAGTAAAAAAAGAAACTTCAAACGACAAATTATAAAGCTATTTATTTATCAAATTTCACCTTACTCTTTCCGATATATTGTACTATATCGGGTAAATCAAAATATTTCAATGCATCAGGAATGACATAAGAATATTGATTTTTAGTCAGCGGGTTCTTCAAATAATCATAAAAGGAATGAAGCGTTTGGGATAGTTCAATTTTACCAATCCGATCATCCAATGCAGTAGCAAATAAAGCAGCTTCGGCGGCCATTCCTGACGCTTTAATCTCAACTGTTAGAGATTGTAATTTCTCATTTTGACGGCTATAATCTACTAGCGTTAAAATATCCTGTACACGTTGTCCGGGCAATGGTTTTCCTATAAAGGAAGACAACATAGCAACACGATATTCTTTGTTATAGTATTTTTGAGGATTTTTATCTTCAGGATCAGCTGTTTCCCCTATACCTCTCAAATCGGCAAGCAAGAGTATGTTATTATCCTTCGTATATTGTTTCCACAATTCTTGATTTTCTAAAATAGCTTTTTTCCCTTCTTCATTTAATCCAAGCAGCAATTTTTGACTGTTTTTTCCACCAGTAGGGAATCCCAAAAGACAAGGAAGCGGTGGTTGTCCTTCTCTTCTTAAAATTATTTTTTGAAAATGGTAACCTGCTTTTGAAAAACTCCCCATCTTTTGAACCCGAATATTAGAAGTTTGCGGAGTAATCTGCAGAAGTTTTTGGAGCATACTGCGGTATGCTGAGGACGACATTTTTTGTAATAATTTCTTTCTATGCTTTTTCCATTTGTTCGCAAGTCTAAGATTTCGTGCTTGTATGGTGTTTTCATTTTTAAAAGCAGTATTGACTTGTCCTGTTGGGGTTACTTGCAGTTTTTTCTCTGGTAGTGTTTGAATATTTGCTCCTTTGATGGAGGAAGTATCCTGATAAAACCAGCGTCTAAACCACTGAACCGCGGCTATTTGTTTAGCTTTTTGAATACCATGCCCGTTATCTGAGGCAAATAGTTTTATTTTCTCCGGTTCTCCTAAATGTTGGTAAACATCTTTTACTTCCCGATAAACATCTTTTGTTCCATTATAGTCAACAAATCCATATCTTCCAGCAAGGATCAACATAGGTTTAGGGGCAAACATGATAAGATAATCACCTATATCCAACCCAGCTTTACTCTCATCCGGCAGCCATTGACATCCATCCTGCGGACCCAACAACAACAATGTCCGTTCTCTTTTGGTGACATAACTTGCAATAGCCGATACCTTGATACGGTTGTCAAAAGGAATAAAATAAGCCGTTTGTGTACCGCCTCCCGAATTTCCTAAACATCCCAGTCGGGAAGTATCTACAATATCTAAAGAGCATAAATAATCCAATCCTCTTTCATTATCCCATACCTGATACGCCGGCACATTGGTACCTACTAAATTAGCCCCGGCATCCAGCAAGGTGTGCCCTGTTGTCCCTCCACGTGTTAACGGACTCCCCTCCTTATCTGTAAATTGATATCTTTCCCCTTGGGAGATGGGATCTATCGACAAAACAACAAATCCATTTTTAGCGAAACGAATGGCGGTTTGCTGGTAAGTAATCGTAGCTTTTGCCGTGGCTTCATGTCCATTCAAAAATAAAACTGCCGGGAAAGGAGCTTCTCCTTTTGGAATATAAAGATTGGCCGTGACATGATGTTGAGGAAAACTCTGGTATATCACTTTCTTAATGGTATAACTTTCCTTTGATATGACTCCGGTAATTTGCGCATGCAAAGGTGATTTCTCAGGAAAATCTCCCAATATGTCCAAATAACGTTTTCTACAATCTTGTTGGTATTTTTTTAAAGTATTCTGTCGTAAAGCCTTATCAAGCACACTATCCCGATGTGTATATTGATCATGTAGCTTTTCTGTAATGTAATGATATAGTGTGGTGTGGGAATCCCAATCCAATACAGAATAATTACTTTGTGCATTCACTACTGAAAACACCAAAAGCATACAACACAAGGCAATCCCCTTTTTCATATATTTTTATATTTTTATTTCAGCGGTCTTACTCGCACCCAGTCGAAATCAGCATATCCGGAATCATGTTCTTTGGCAACACTGCTACAAAACAATCCTATTTTTGCACCAATCCATTTTCCAACAGTAGCTGTAAAGGGCTGATCTATTTCTTTAAATCGTTTTCCGTCTGTGCTATAGCTGAAATGGCATATTGCTCCCTGATCTACCTTTACTCTCAAATAAATTGTACTATCAGAAATCGTTTGAATTTTTTGTATCTTTTCAGGATGTCCCTGATCTGCCTCTTCACAAAGGGTATAACCGAGTTGTAGCTCTCCGTTTTTATTCGTCAGAGACAAGTAAGCATAACTTCTCCCCATTACTATAAACCCTACTTTATCCCCATCATTAATAGGATTAAAAGTTAACTTAGTGGTGACCTGAAATTGGTCTGCAGGGAACTTCTGCAGTAATATATTCGGAACCGTCCAATAATTTTTAACCCCTTCATCCAAAGGTTGTGCATACAGCCGTAAAGTCCCTTCATTGGTCATAAATTTCCAGGTTGATTCAGGATTGGCTTGCCATTGCCATTGCAACCCCAATTTTCTATCATCAAATTCATCAGAAGTTTGTGGAACAACAGTCGGATACGTTTCACCAACATCAGGCATAGAATAGGATTTAACAGGTTCTCCAATTCCATCATCATCAATATCAATCCCAATTAAAGGCCAGTTATTTTCCCATTTCATGGGTTCTAAATAAGTTACTCTACCATAAGCATCGATGTCTCTAAAATGAACAAACCAATCTTGTTTACCATCAGGAGTAGTAATCCACGCTCCCTGGTGAGGTCCATTAATTGAAGTGCTGCCTTGATGCATCACTAATTTCCTTTCATAGGGGCCATAAACATTTTTTGATCGAAGAACTATCTGATATCCCGGTTTTACTCCTCCGGCTGGAGCAAAAATGTAATAATATCCATCCCGCTTATACATCTTAGGGCCTTCTACCGTATTATCAATACCATGTCCATCATAAACGATGACACCCTGATCAAGCAATTCAGTTCCGGCTTGATTCATTTTATTAATCACAAGTACACTTTTAATTCCTGCACGGCTACCGGCAAATGCATGTACTAAATAGGCTTTCCCATCATCATCCCAAAACGGACAAGGATCAATCAATCCTTTACCCGCTTGCACCAAAATAGGTTTTGTCCATGGACCTTTCGGATCTTTTGCTTTCACCATATAAATCCCAAAATCCGGATCTCCATAATAAATATAAAAAGAATCGTTATGATAACGAATAGCCGGCGCCCATACCCCATTTCCATGTTGTGTCTTGGAAAAATGATCGTAAGGAGGTTGTCGCTTTAATGCATGACCTATAATCGTCCAGTTCACCAAATCATTAGAATGTAATATCGGTAACCCCGGAACCGCATCGAAGCTGGAAGCCACCAGATAATAATCATCTCCTGCCCGACAAACATCCGGATCGGAATAATCGGCGAAAATAATAGGATTCTTGTATTTTCCATTGCCTAAGTCAGGCACCCAGGCTTCTTTGGACGGATTGAAATCTTGCGCTTGTACAGGTTGGTAAAAAAGATCTCCTGCAATAACAATAACAAGTAAAACGATTAATTTTTTCATAGTCATCTTTTTTCTAGTAAAATATTTATTAGTTCGTCGGTAAAAATTCCATTTCTTGAAGCCAACTTTGCCACAAATCTGCCCAATAGGCTGCAGATCCCGGGTTGTTGGTTAAGGCTATCGCATGATCCCCTTGTGGAAACACATGAAAGCTGGTCGATATTTTATGATGGAGTAAAGCTTTATAAAATAAAAGACTGTTGTGTGGATCCACTACATGGTCATTAAAGGCATCCGCAATAAGACAGGGTGGCGTTTTAGATGTAACACGATTCTCAGCAGAGAACTGGTTGATTTGCTTATCAGTCGGGTGTTTCCCCAGTAGATTTTCCCTGCTTCCTTCATGCGCATATTTCCCCATTGTAATCACCGGAGAGACTAAGACCATAAAATCAGGACGAAAAGGAAATGTACTTACTTTATCATTTATATCTGACACATCCTTCGTCTCTGTTCCTACCATGGCAGCAACATGTCCACCGGCAGAAGCACCCATTACCCCGATCTTATCAGGATGTATTTTCCATTCCTTTGCATGAAAACGAATCAGGCTCATTGCCCTTTGCGCATCTTGCAAAGGCGCCAAAGCCCGATGTTTCAGAGACGGTTGATTAGGTAACCTGTATATCAGCACAAAAGCATTTATGCCTAGTACATTCAGCCATTTTGCCCGTGCAAAACCACCCATCTTATAGGTAATATGGGAATACCCTCCTCCGGGACATATCAAAACTGCCGTTCCTGTATTGGCTTGTTTAGAAGGGAAAAAGGCATATATCCCGGGCGTCCCCACCCGATAATAGCGTTCATTTACAATACTGTCTTTCAAGTCTTTCCCTTTGGAATTGGGCATTTTATCCTTTGGCCAAATAGGAATAAAGTTCTGTGCCTGCAACGGCAATACAAAAAAGAACAGACAAAGTCCACCTATCCATAAAACAGCTGTTTTTCTCATTTTATTTCTTATCTGTATCATGCGGGTTCCAACTTTTAGTCATCCCTTTAAAAATATTTTCCTTCGTATATTTCTTCGCTTCTCGGTCGGTAAGTTGATGTGACCAATCTGCTCTTTCCGAAGGATTTGCCCCCGCTCCTTCGGATTGATATTCTGCATAAAAAACGGTCTTTTCATTTTCAGGATTCCGCCAGTTGTCCCATCCTTCCGGTCGGATAAAATCTCCCATTTGACAATCAATAAAGACAGTTTTGGCATATTTTCGCCAGGGACGACCAAGAAAGACTTTAGTCACCTTAGGAGCAGCTATGATTTTACAATCTTTAAAAACAAAACCGAATGCAGCATCTTGGGAAGTGGATGCTGCTGTAATATAAGAATCATCTTTACACTTCATCAAACATTTTTCAAAAAGAGCCGTAGCCTGTCCAAAGATAAAATCGGTAGTTCCTTCTATATAACAATCTTTAAAATAATATCTGGCATTCTCTCCCGTTAGATAGATGGTGTCCTGATTCCCTATAAACTTACAGTTCTCGAAAGAGCAGCGGTCGGCATCCACTGTCAAAGCCATGGCTTGTCCAATAGGTCCGGCATTATTTTTTATGGTCAGATTCTCTGCATGAAAATCATTGCCTTCTACGGTGACTGTGGCAGTCTAAAAAGTACTGTTCGGTCCTTTATCTATACTATCAAAATAATCACTAAAGGCAATAATAGTGCTGTCTTTGCTTTCTCCTATCATCGAAATTTTGGTATTCCACTCCGGAATACGCACTTTCTCA
>CAZLDH010000145.1:0-6557 GCA_964558275.1 uncultured Chitinophagaceae bacterium | reverse complement strand
CAAAGCTTTCTCTTTGAATTCATTCAGACATCTGGCTATATTTCCGCCTATAATCACAAGCGCGGCGTTTTCATCAGAAATAAAGCTGTCCAGAAAAAATCCCAGGTTTTCTCCAAATTCAGCAAATAGTTTTTTCTGAATTTGATTATCTAGTTTTAAAAGCGATTTGACATCGGGCAATGAATCTCCGGTGATTTCTTTAAATCTTTTTTGAAACCAACGCGTGGAGATGTAATCTTCGGAGATACTATCGTACATGGGTTTGATGGCTCTGAACACATCTTTAGTTTCCCTGTTTATACTGATAGCTGCACCTAAACCTGTCCCCAGTGTGACGCCTAAAGTTTTCGTATTCCGTGGTATTTTGTTGTAAATAATTTCTCCGTGAAGAAAAGATTCTGCATCATTTCTAAATAGAATATTTGCGGGCGGTAAACCTGTTGATGCGGATAGTTCTTTGCGGATATTAAGCCCATAGAGTGCTTCATATTTGCTTAAGCCTTTGATTAAGGAAATTCCTTCCTGGTAATTAAAGGGGCCCGGCATGGCTATTCCAACCTTTATCGATGATTTATCCGTTTTTTCTGTAAAGGCTGATATTACCTCTGTCCAACCTTTTAAGATTGATTCTTTGCTTCCTTTTGCATCGATAAGTTGCCTGGTTTTCTTTCCTATATGAAGCTTGCCTGCACACAATGAAATCGGTGCTGCGGTAATATGAGAACCTCCTATGTCAATGCCAATGAAGCTGTTGTTAAGCGAATCGTTATCCATTTTAATTATCCGTGTCTGAAATTTAATAAAACGATTTAGCGAAGGTAATAAATTAATTTATCTTATTGGAATGGCTTATTTTATTCTTTTAGAAGAATGGCGAATGACGAAAGAAGTAGGTAATGTGATTTGTTTAAAAGTGTCTGATTTATTTTCTCCTTTCAGGCGATTGAGTAAGAGACCGATTGCCTTTTCCGCAATTTGCTCTACAGGTTGGGCAACTGCAGTAATAGAAGGGGAATGTAGCTCAAATAATTCAGAGTCGTCGAAAGAGGCGACACCTATATCCTTCGGGATTTTAGCTCCAATTTGTTTGATGGCTTTTAGACCGGTAATGCACAAATAATTTGTTGCGAAAAGTATGGCATCTATATTTTCTTCTTTTTGAAGGAATTGAACAATCTTTTCGGCAGTTTTTGCATCTTTATACTTTAATTTATGAATATGTGTTGCAAGGTGGTCTTCTTCCATTGCCATTTTATAGCCGGAGCGTCTGTCCTGCATTTGAAGTTGTGGGGAATGTGTAGTTATAAAAGCGATGTTTTTGAAACCTTGTTTTATGAGGTGTTTTGTGGCAAAAAAGGCACTATCCTCATTATTTACAACTACAGAATCGGTTTCCACTCCGGGAAGATACCGATCAAACAAAACTACAGGTTTACCACTCTCTTTCAGGGTTTTTATATCGTTTTCCACCCCTTTAGGCGTTACGATGATGTAGCCATCTACATGCCATTCTTTGTACATCTTGATGAGTTCCCGGGTTTTTTCAGGGTCATTTTCTGTACTACAGTAGATTATTTTGTACCCATTCTGGTATGATTTTTCCTCAATGGCACGGGCGATGGTCGAAAAAAAAGGATTAGAGATATCCTCCACCATTAAGCCAATAATATTGGTTCTTCCGGTACGTAGGCTCTTGGCAAGAAAATTAGGTTTATAGTCAATTTTGGTTACGAAGTCCTGCACCTTTTTGACCAAACCATCGCTAATTCTTTTTTCTTTGGCTTTTCCGTTTAAGATAAAAGAGACTGTGGTTGTAGATATTCCTAATTCCCTTGCAATATCACTAATTGAATATTTCTTTTTTTTCATAGATAGGAGGGCAAATTTATTATAAAAAAACGAAGGGGTTAAATTTTATAAAAAAAGAGAGATTATAGCGTTTTGTTTCTCCCTATTTATATTTTAATTTTAATTCCGGATTATTGCTATAATCCTGCCAGAGCTGTTCCACTGTTTTGCCGGTCAGCTTCTTCCATAAATTTTTGTGATAGGTTCCCTTACGCAGCGCACTGTCCAACTTCTTTACTATTTCCGGATGCCCATTTTTGGATACCCATACTAAAAAACGAGCAGTAATTCTATATGCATCATCAAAATTTTGTTTGGAACTATAATCCGGTAAAGTCCAATCTGCACCTTTGTTATTCACTCCATAAACATATCTTACATAGTCTGCAATCCCTTCTGTGAGCCATCCCGGCACATGCCCGAAATGATAGTTCTGTACAATATGCATCACCTCATGTGTTACTACGTCTATATCCTCCGGATGGCTTTTGAACCATTCCGGATTAAATCGGGTGGTTCCTCCGGAAGTGGCGGCAACGCCTTTATATTCGGGGTCAATAATAAAAGTTACTTTACGGGTAGATGCTTGATTGAAGGCTTTAACTTCTTTAGGATAGACCTTAAAGAAGGTATGGATAAGCCGGGGTATTTCTTTTGTATTAAATGTAGAATCTAGGTTTATAAAAGTAAGCGCATATCCTTTCTTGGAGATAGTTTTGTGGGTATAAAATCCGGTGGTGTCGTAGTAGCTCCATGAATGATGAGGCTGAGCCTGTGTTGTCTGCGTGTTGAATAAAAAAGATAGACAAAGAAAAGTAAGGATAGAAATTGTTTTCATTTTGCAATCATTTAAAAGCTATAAATATTTAGACAAATATAAAGATTTTTAAATTAATTTCGTAATTTAAAAATTAATTCGTAAATTTATTAAAGCGTTTTAGCAAAACAAAGAAAATATGAAGATAACTAAACTATGGATTATTATAGTCGCAATATCTGCCTTTTTGCCTTTTAGAGGGGAGGCACAAAATAGTTTACCTGACTGGACACTTGGTCCTTTTCTTCGTCCTGTTAATCAACCGATTATTTCACCAAAAAATACAGCGTTATTCAGTCCTATTACAAAAGATTCTGTTCGTTGGGAAAAGAATGCTACTTTTAATCCTGCAGCAACCGTAAAAGGGGATAGCGTCTTTATACTTTATCGTGCTGAAAGTGGTAGAGGAAAGGGTATTGGTGGACATACATCCAGAATAGGGTTGGCTGTGAGTGCGAATGGGGTTGATATTATAAAACGAGATGAAAAGCCGGTTTTGTTTCCTGAAGAGGACGCACAAAAAGAAATGGAATGGCCTGGCGGGTGTGAGGATCCGCGTGTGGCAGTAACCCAAGGAGGGGAATATGTCATGTTCTATACCCAATGGAATAAAAAGACCCCGCGACTTGCAGCGGCAACCTCCAGAGACCTTTACCATTGGGAAAAACATGGTCCTATTTTTCAAAAGGCTTACAATGGGAAATTCTTTGATATGGCAACGAAGTCTGCTTCTATTGTAACTGAAATAAAAGATGGAAAGCAAGTGATTGCGGAGCTAAATGGAACCTATTTTATGTATTGGGGAGAGCATCATATTTATGCAGCCACCTCTACCGATTTGATACATTGGAAGCCCTTAGTGGATGAGGAAGGCAATCTGAAGATATTGGCTTCTCCCCGAAAAGGCTATTTTGATAGTGAGTTAACGGAATGTGGTCCTCCGGCTGTTATAACGAGGGATGGAATTCTTTTGATTTACAATGGAAAAAATGCAACGAATGAGAATAAATCTAATCGGTATGCTCCGGGTACCTACAGCGCCGGTCAGATATTGTTTGATAAAGAGGATCCGACACAGGTATTGTCGCGCCTTGATAGACCTTTTTTTGTTCCTGAAATGGATTTCGAAAAGACCGGACAATACGAAGATGGAACGGTTTTTACTGAAGGGTTAGTCTATTTTCATGATAAATGGTTTCTGTACTATGGAGCAGCCGATTCCCGGGTAGGTGTTGCCATTTTTGATCCGAATAAAGTGAAGAAATAATGAATCAACAGATGAAATATTTACATAAGTTTAAAGAAATATTTATTTACGAAATTTTAAAACCCCAATTACTTTATTCTATATTATTCATATTTGTACCTTTCTTGAATCAGGTAAAGGCTCAGGAAAAGGTTGCTGAAGAGGTGAATGTTTTCTTAGGTACTTCCGGCGATCATGGTCAACTTTCTCCCGCAGCTTCCTCTCCTTTTAGTATGCTTAGTATAGGTCCTGAAACTTATCCGCACATACATCCGGGCTATGAATATTACGCAAAGGCGTTTTTAGGATTTACCCATAATAGAATGGAAGGTGTTGGTTGTCAAGGTGATGGGGGTAATCTGCTCGTTCGCCCTTATAGTGGAACATTTCAGCAAGAATCAAAACTCATGAAGAAAAGTCAAAAGGGTTCTCCGGGATATTACGCGGTTTCTTTTGAAAATGGCATTGAGGCTGAATTTACCGTATATAAAAAATCCGGGGCGCATCATTACCAATTTTCGGAAGAACAGAACGGACTGTATATAGATTTAAGCTACGCATTCCAGAATCGTTTTGTCGCAGAAAAACATACACTTGGAAAGCATGGAATGAGTGGCTTTATTAGATCAGGGACTACCTGCAGCAGAGGTGTTTATAAAATATATTATGCTTTACAGACGGATGTTCCGCTAAAATGGAAAAAAGTAGGAGAACATCAATTTCTTGCCATCTTACCAAAGGGAGTAAAAGAAGTTACTTTAAAAGTAGGTTTTTCCTCAGTAGATACTGCTTATGCGAAAAAAGCAATATCGGATAAATCCTTTGATGCGTTAAGAAAAGCCTCTCGAAAAGCGTGGAATCGAATACTGGGTCGAATAAAGGTGAAAGGAGATAAGGAACGCAAAAAATTATTTTATTCTCTGCTTTATAGAGTTGTGCAATCCCCTTATGTGATTTCCGAAAAGGATGGTCGCTATCGTGCTATTGATGGAACTTTAGGAAAGTCTGAAAATACGTATTATAACGGTTGGTCTATTTGGGACAATTATAAAACCCAGTTGCCTTTGTTGTCTTTCGCTTATCCTCCTATTTATCAAGATATGATTTGGTCTATCACCGAAATGTATAAACACGGGAAAGAAAATTTTTCTACTGACCATGAACCTTCCCAAACAGTCAGAACAGAGCATGCAGATGTCGTTTTGCTGGATGCTTCTGAAAAGGGCTATAAAGTAGATTTTAATTCTATTATAGATTCTTTAGTGAGTGAGAATAAACAGTTAGATTATGGCTCGCCGGATAAAGCCTTGGAGTCAAGTTATGATAACTGGGCGCTTTCCCGGATTTATCGGAAATTGGGACATACAAAAAAAGCGGAGGAATATGAGCAAAAAGCTTTACGGTATCGCTCTTTCTGGAAGAAAAATTTTGCTGACCTGACGAAAGGTGATGTGGATCGTGTGGGTGCACGAGGGATGTATCAGGGAACCATTAGACAATATCGCTGGTTGGTGCCCTATGATATAAAAGGATTAATAGAATTATGTGGTGGAGAAGATGCGTTCATTGCCCAACTGGATGAATTTTTTGAAAAGAATGATTATAATCAGGCCAATGAGCCTGATATTCAAGTACCATGGCTCTACTTTGCTACCCACGAACCTTATAAGAGTGAGAAATTAATCCATGATCTGGCGATTGATACCGTCATACAATTTTATTTTAATGCCAATTTAAAAGGAATAGATCCCTATGTAGGGCGTGTATTTAAAAACAGACCCAAGGCATTTTTAAGAACCATGGATGATGATGCCGGTGCTATGTCATCTTGGTTTGTTCTGGCAGCTATTGGGATTTCCCCTGCTGTGGTTGGTCGGCCTATTTATTATGTTCATGTTCCTCTATTTAGGGAAGTGGTGCTTAATAATGGTACAAAACATCCCTTTAAGATTTCTGTGTCAAATTTTGATAAGAATAATATTTATGTAGAAAATATTTTCTTGAATGGGAAAGAACTGAATAGAAATTGGATCACGCAGAAAGAAATAATGGAAGGCGGAAATTTAAAAATAAAAGCTTCGAGTAAGCCAAATAAAGAAATAGATTTTAAACCTTGGGTGTCTGATATTCAAAAATAAATCATGATATGAAGAGATATACGGTTCTTATTGCTGCAGTTGCTGCTTTGGGTGGCTTATTGTTTGGTTTTGATACGGCTGTCATTTCCGGTGCATTATCCTCCTTAACAGGTCATTTCGGAATTGGAGATGCTACGAAAGGGCTTATTGTTGCAGCGGCTTCTATAGGTTGTATCCCCGGAGCCTTTTTCTCCGGTCGTCTGGCGGATCGTTATGGGCGAAAAAAGATGATGATTGTGACTGCTGTATTATTTTTTATTGCTGCTGTAGGAAGCGGCATTGCCGGGAGTGTTTTTGAATTGGTAGTCTATAGAGTGATAGGCGGATTGGCTATCGGAATGGCTTCTACACTTGCTCCTATTTATATTTCAGAGATTGCTCCTCCTTCTTTCAGAGGACGTTTGGGAATGATGCAGCAGTTAGCCATCGTGGTTGGTATTTTAGTCGCATTTGTTTCTAATTATTTGATTGCCAATGCAGGCTTCTCCTTTTTAACTGATACGAATCA
>CAZLDH010000144.1:0-6721 GCA_964558275.1 uncultured Chitinophagaceae bacterium | reverse complement strand
ATAGCCAAGTAGTACTAATTGCCCGTACGCTTTAATATTTTTTATTCTCATTCTTTGAGATAGTTATAAAGAAAGTTTATGAACTTTCTTTACTGATGAGCTCGTTTATCGCTTTATCAATTGATTTACAACTTTTTCCTTTATGTCAATATTATTGAAGATTTTATGGTGACTATACAATGGGTGATCACCTCTTTCCATTTCGAACAGAGTAGTTAAGCCCCACTTGGCCGATGGTACTAGTATTTTTCTGGGAGAGTAGGACGTCGCCATTTCTATTGATAAAGCCTTTACCTGCCGGTAGAGGCTTTTTTTATGCTCAAGAAGTAACCACAGTATTAGGGAACCGGATCATAACCGCTTCTTCCTCCCGGACGACAGGCTAATAAACGACGAGCGGTCAGATGAAAGCCTTTCCATAAACCATGTTTTTTGAAGGCTTCTATGCCATATTCGGAACAGGTGGGGGTAAACCGACATTGTCTTCCCAAATAAGGAGAAAGTACCCATTGATAAATCTTTATCAATAAAATAAAAGGGTAGGCCAGTATTTTACTTATCTTTTTCATTTATATCTTGATAGCTTTTCATTTAACAAAGCCTTTTTTAGTTTGTTTAATGCGATTCCTGTTCGCTTATAAAGGAAGCTATGTTCAGGTAGTTTTTTCCCGGTATAAATAAAAAAGATATTTACTTCAAGATGTTGTTCTTGAATCAAATCGGCGAGTTGTTTTTTTTGTAGTCGATAGGTCTCTCGCATTTGTCTTTTTATACGATTGCGATCTGCTGCTCTTTTAAAACGTTTAGAAGGAACCGAGAAACCGACTTTGATTATGGCTGGATTGCTTTGTGTAGCAGAATATTGAAAGATTACCCTATAAGGGAAAATAGAAAATGCTTCTCCTGACCGGAAAAGCATCTTTATTTTCTTACGACTTTTAAGATGTTCTTTTTTATTGAATCTATATAAAGACACCTTTTTTATTTTCAAAGATTATTTGTTTCGTTCTATAAAATTGAACTACTTCAATTTTCTCTCATCGGAAACGGACAATTTATGACGTCCTTTAGCTCTTCTGGATGCCAAAACCTTGCGACCACTAACGGATTGCATTCTTTTTTTAAAACCATGTACAGACTTTCTACGACGGTTGTGAGGCTGATAGGTACGTTTCATGGTATAATGATTTGTTGTTACTGTTTATTAATAAATTGATACAATTCTAATATTGAGCTGCAAAGGTACAAAAAAATATATAACTTTACTCAATAGATTTACTAAATGCTCGTTGTTCTTTTTGGGCTTTTAAGAATTCTTTTCGGTTGTTTTAAACATTAGGACCATTCTTGTTGTTCCCTTTTTCGTCTTTTGCGATCCACGCGTTTGGTAATCCAAATACTTATTTCATATAGACCATAAAGCGGGATACTTACAATAATTTGGCTGGCTACGTCAGGAGGGGTAATAATTGAGGCTAAAACAACGATAACGATAATAGCATGTTTCCTATAAGTCTTCAAAAAATCGGGGGTAATAACTCCTGCTTGTGCCAGGAAATAAGCCAATATAGGTAATTCGAATAGCAATCCTGTCCCTAATACAATTTGTTGAATCGTACTCAGGTAACTTTTGATGGTAATGATATTGTGAATAGATTCCGAAATGGAATAAGCGGCAAAGAAATTAACGGTGTAAGGTGTTAAAACATAATAGCCGAATGCAACGCCTGTAAAAAAGAGCAGAGAAATCCAAAATACAGCACCTTTGGTATGCTTTACTTCGCCATCTTTTAATGCAGGTTTTATAAAACTCCAAAACTCCCATATTATGTATGGAGCTGCAACTATAATTCCAATAATAAAGGAAGAGGATATGGCTTGTAGAAACTGTCCCGAAAGCTTCATATTTTGGAAGCTAAGTTTTACATCAGCCAAGCATAATCTATCTCCCATTCCCATCCAATGACCAAATTTGCAGAAAGCTTCGTAGGTGATAAAAGTATGGCGTGTAGGAGCCATGATAATATTGTCATAGATAAAAGTGATTTCTATAAAAGCAACTACCATCAATACGAGTACCGCAATCAATGACCGGATTAGATGCCACCTCAGCTCTTCAATATGGTCGAAAAATGACATTTCTGCCGTATCCGGCTTTCCTTTTAATCTTTTATTGGGCATACATGAACTTCTATAGGGTCACCAATAGGTCTTTATTTTTGAAGATTGAGTCGCGCAAATTTAATAATATAGTTCGTAATTGAAAAGATATTTTTTCCTATGAGATAAAATACCTTTAAAGTATAGTTGAATTCTATAAATGCCCACTTAAGGAATTGGTGATATGTATTATCCTAATACGCGCATTTTAACCATTTCAATACGTGTATCTGTTACGTTGACAATATCGAATTCGAAATTTCCTATAATGAGCAATTCATCTTCTTTTGGGATAGATTCATGCATGGCAATGATATAACCTGATAATGTTTCTGTATCTGTATCATTAAAATGAAAAGCATATTTTTCTGATAGAAAATCTAATTCTATTCTGCCGGAAAATAGAAATTCTTTTTCTGCTATTTGACGATCTATTAATTGATTGGTTTCCCCCCTTTCACTAATATCTCCAAAAATTTCTTCTAACAGGTCTTCTATGGTAATAATCCCCGCTGTACCACCATATTCATCAACCACTCGAACGATATTTTTGTGCTCTTTAGTCATCATTGTTAACAGAGAAATAATGTTCATTGTTTCCGGAACCACACTTATTGGACGGATAAGTTTATGAATGTGGGAATCATCCTCTCTAAATAAATCAAGCTGATGGATGAAACCGATAATGTTGTCTATGCTATTGTCGAAGATGATGATTCTGGAATGATTGGAGGAAAGTATTTTATCCTTCAGCATTTCACGGGTAAAGTTGCTGTCAATGGCTTGTATTTCTTTTCGGGGAGTCAGGCAATTACGAATTTTTATCTGTGGAAAATTGAGTGCTTTTTCAAAAAATTGCGTGCTGGTTCCCTTGGGGGCAGCCTCGTCTTTATCTGCATTATAAATGAGGGAACCGTCTTTTGCAATATCAAAAGGGAGACCTTCTTTTGTAATATTTATATTAAATAAGTATTGCAACATCCAATTTGCCAGTCCGGTCATAAAGGAGATGATAGGATAAAGGATTTTATTGAAAAAAGTAATTAAAAAAGAAAAAACAGGAAGCAAACGATTGGCCTGCGCTCTGTAATGACTACGAGCAAAAAGAATGAAGGGAAAAAAAAGTATAATTGAAATTAAGGAGAGTGCGATTATTTTTAGATAGACTGAATTGAAGTCTCCGAAAGGAATTTGCTCCCAAAAAGGAGTAATCGTATAATCCAATAATATTCCAAAAACAATAGAGCAGATAAGCACGCCTATGACGCTGGAAGCAACATAACGAACAGGATTATTTTTATATTGAAAAAGTATTCTCCCGGATAGCCAACCCTTTTTTCTCTTGATTTCCATAGAAAAGCGGTTGATGTGCTGAAAGGCAATGGTCGTACCCGAGAAAAAGCCTATCAATAATAATAAAATAAGAAGTTCTATAAATTGAATTGTTTCCATATGTTTGTATCACCTGGTTAAATCAAAGTTAAATTATATTTTTAACATAGTAAAGATTAACAAAAACGATACCTAAATTTATATGTCCTCATTTGAATTAAAAAAATTTTTAGACAATAAAGTTATTGAGTATAGCGTGCCAGCTTTTGTCGCATCGGATCCGGTGTCTATTCCACATCAGTTTTCGAGATTACAGGATATTGAAATATCTGGTTTTTTTGCAGCACTTTTTGCATGGGGTAGAAGAAGCACGGTGCTGAAAAAGTCTCGTCTTTTAATGGAATTGATGGATGAAGTTCCTTATGATTTTATCATGCAACATGAAGAAAGTGACTTAAAACGATTTCTTGGATTTGTACATCGTACTTTTAATGCGACGGATATTCTATATTTTATTTCTTTTCTGAAAGAATTTTATACTCATAATAATTCTTTGGAACTTGCATTTAGTAAGGGTATGAAAGCATCAGATTCATCAGTAGAGAATGGACTGAATCATTTTTATATGACAGTTTTTGAAGATGAGAACCATCCAGTACGAACACACAAGCACATATCGGCTCCTTTCAAAAAATCGGCTTGTAAGCGGATAAATATGTACTTAAGATGGATGGTACGTCCGGATACGGATGGAATTGATTTTGGACTGTGGAAGAGAATCCACACTAATCAGTTGGTTATGCCTATGGATGTTCATGTGAGCAGGGTGGCAGCAAGACTGAAATTATTGCCAAAGGATAGTAAAGTAAATTGGGAGTCTGCAGTGAGGTTGACAGAAAATTTAAAAAGCTTCGATGTGCTAGATCCGGTGAAGTATGATTATGCACTTTTTGGATTAGGAGCGATCGAAAAATTTAACTGAAGTCTTTTATTTCCATAGCGACCATTCCAATCCTACTCTGACACCAAAGCCGGGATAAGGATAATGTGGTATTTCGATTGTATTGGGGGAAATGAGGGTATTTAGATTTTCTGCTCTCACGTAGGCAATAAAAGATTTAATGCGGAAATGAATGAAGGCATCTACAATAGGAAGATCGTTTTGTATTTTAGCTGCATTTTGATAAATAAATTGCTGTATAACAGGAGAATAGTCCGGCGCATAATAGGCCGTATGATATTTAAACTCTAATCCTGCAAACAAATGGAGATTGGTAAATAATACGCCTTCATAACCCAGTCTGTTTCTTGTCCAGGCCAGAGGAAGCTCTAAAGGGTTATTTCCTGTAGTTTGTTGCAGTGCTAAATTTAAATACCATGCGAGATGACCAAATTTAAATTTCTTGTTAAGAATAATCTGTAATAAGTTGAAGGCTGTTTGTTCTTGTTCTGAGGCGTAAAAATTTTTGAAATAAGTATAATTAGAGAGTAGAAAGTAATTGACTTTTAAATCGTATTTCAAATGACTATTGTCGGCTTTGAATTGAATGCGGGTTATATTGGTTTTATTCAGGTCTGTATTGGTACTTAAAAAGCTGTTGGATTGAAAAAAGCGATAAGAGAAAGAAGGGGTTTGGTTTAAATTCATAAAAGAAAGCTGAATGCGTCCAAATTTCTCATTTAGATAGCGCTCTAATGATCCGTATGCCATATAATCCCCAAAAGCTCTGCCGGCGATGACAAATTCACCTTTCGCATTAAGCTCCCATTTTCCGTTTTTTGTGTAATTATGATATTCTGCATGTCCTTTTAAATTGTTAAATTTAATGCTGTTTTTTAGAAACTCTCCTTTTATATTCTCAAAAGTGATTCCCAGCTTTAGGAAATGTGCTTCATTCATCTTGTCGGGGAATTTTATCACAGATAAGTCATTAGAAAAAGTACGCCAGTCATGCACAGCTCTTAATTTATTGATTCCTAAAAAGCCAAGACTATCAACGCCGTAATGATTCATGTAGTAAGATACGGCTTGAGTTGCTGTTTTATCTTTGAAAAGGGCATTTATATGGGTAGCTTTTAATGTATGTTCTATACGGAAATTAGGATGATACCGATATTCAAAAGAGGTATCTGTAAGGGGTATGGTGTCTGCCAGTCCCCAATCATAATGTTGACGAAATAACCATGAACTTTCTGTAATTCCCGATTGTGTAGGAATAGAGGTAGAAAAGAAACCTACATTCCCTGTATTGCTGCCGCCTAGTTGAACGGGGATAGTTTTTCTATTATTATACACATCCTCTTTCAGCATGCTGTCTGCCATAATTCCACCATTTTCTCCGGCATGCAGCTTATTGCTGACAAAGCTCAAATAAGCGTGATATCTTTTGTTTTTGGTGTTATAGTGAACGAAGACATTGATACTGTTATCATCTGTTGTCTGATTTTGAAAAACGCCGGGTTCATTAATTTTCCTAAAACGAAATCCTACGTTAAGATCCGGACTGAAGTTTTCTGTAAGCAAGACGTCTATCAGTTGTTCTTTGCTTGGACCAATGAGATATCGAAGACGAGTGTAAGGCGTGGTGGTGTTATAATATCTGGTGCTGTCAACATTAAACCTATATACATCCAATGCATGAAAACCTGCATCGAACCCGATATTTTTTCTGGGTTGATAAATCATAGAATAGGCAGGTGTTCCTAAATTTCCTAAATAAACATGATCCGCCGGTAGTGGAAGGTAATCGGTGAAATCAGTAATGGAAGTATCCAAATCTTGATAAAGAACATCATCCAGCGTTTTATAATGGATATTGATATTCAGCTTTTCTCTTTTTTTAGGAACAATTAAAGAGTCTCTTTTTCCACTATTGCTCATGCTGGAAGCGGCAGATGAAGTGCGGCTCTGTAATCCTCTTAACACCTGTGCCTGTATTTTATTTCCGAAAAGGAAAAGAAAAAACAAGCTACTTAAGGTTGTGTATAAGACGCGTTTCATACATTTAGAGCATTTCTTTTTATAAATCTACACTACGATGGGGGCAAATCTAAACCATTGCATTAAGTATTTAAAGAAGGAGGTGTAAAAAAATGCTATTGAAAGTGTTATTTTTTTATGGAAGTCTCATTTTTTTAAATTTAAAGCAGCATTCAAGGTCGGTAATTAGATACGATTTGTTGTTTTATAAATGCAGAAATGAGCAGTTTGGAATAACGAACAGCTTGT
>CAZLDH010000143.1:0-6871 GCA_964558275.1 uncultured Chitinophagaceae bacterium | reverse complement strand
GAACAGTGGTAGGGATTCTGATATGTCGAATACCACGATGGGCTGTTGCTGCAGCATAACCAACCAAATCTAAAACAGCACCGCCACCTATACCAATGAGAAAAGAATGGCGATCAATTTTATGATGGTTGACTGCCTCAATAATCTTTTCATAAAAAACAGGGTCATTTTTAACCGTTTCTCCCCCCGGAACTACAATAGACGGAAGTAATTTCAGATTAGTATTTACATTGAAATATGCTTTTATATTCTCTTGTAAATCAGGAAAATGCAATAACATCCCTTCGTCAAGAACAAGAAGAACCTTTTTATCTACTTCCTTTGCATTATACTGTGCCAAAAAATTACTAAGCGCCCTGTTCTCTTGTTGAAATAGATGTCGTGAAAAAATAACGGGATATTGATAATTAACTTGAAACTGTTGATTAATAATTTTCATCTGTGACCAATCTCTTCTTTTTATAAAAAGTCTAAGTTACGGCAAAATGTTTAGCTATCCACATGGATAAAGGCAACAATAACACCGTTGCAACTGCCCAAATCCATAGACCGGAAGCAGCAACCCAACAGGCATTCATCAAAATAAGTCCGAGTACACCGGCTTTTACCGATTTACCTATGGCTTTTCCCGAAAGGATTTTCAGTGCTTTGAACAACGGTGGAAAAATAATGAAAATAAAAAGAAGAAGAAATAGGATAGTCATCCAAAGGTTTCCACAAGTAAAGGCCAGACTGATTATGGCGCCAACAACGATAACATAAAAAAAGAGCGCAATCCATATTGTTGATCGATTTCCACCATGAACCTCTCCCCTGCTTATCAGCGTGATGGCGGCAATGTAAATTACAGGAATAATCGCTACCCAATATAAATCGGCATGAGAAATAGAGACGATGCTCATTCCTAAAAGCAAGTTCAATCCACGACATAAACCCATTGTCAAAGGTCCCCAAAAGGGATGTGGCTTTCCCCAATAATCGTAAATAATACAAGCCAGTGCAATCAAGAAAGCCAGAACGCCGCTCATAACGCCCACCCCTCCGGCTAGAACAATACCAATTCCAAACAAAATCATACCAAAGCGAAAGGCGGCACGTCGCGTCACCCTCCCGGAAGGAATCGGTCGTTCAGGCCGCTCTTTAGCATCCAGTTTGGCATCACAAACATCATTCATGACTACTCCGCCTGCATATAAGAATAAAGAGGAAAGACTTAAAAGCACAATTGACAAAACGTGTATTTCAGCTACTAAAAGATAACCTGATAGAGCAATACCAGCCCAAATATCAGAAATAGCAGTAAGCAAATTAGGTGGGCGGGTAAGCTGAAGATATGCGCGTAGTGTGTTATTCAAGAATTATTCAATTATAAGGTCGGATGAAACATCTCCGGGCTTTTGCCCTCCTCTTAATATGGAACTACCTTCAAATTTTTGATTCTGATCTATCTCATCCATAGAAATAAAATCATTTTCATCGATTTGGCCACTTTGTTTGAATGCATCAATAGCATTTTTATAAGCCACAGCATGAATATCTTCTTCCTTAATTCCTCTTTCTTTCATTAAGGCAGCAGTCTTAGGAACAGCCAAAGGATCGCTAATCCCCCAATCAGCTGCAGAATTAATCATGATATGTTTGCTGCCGTATTGTTTGACCACTTCTACCATACGCTCGTTTCCCATTTTGGTAAAGGGATAAATAGTAAACCCTGCCCAGAAGCCACGATCCAATACGTCTTTTACAGTTTCTTCATTGTTATGATCTACGATAACCATACTCGGATCAAGACCGTGTTCCAATGCAATTTCCATGCTGCGTAAGGTGCCATTTTTTTTATCGCGATGCGGCGTATGAATCTGCACCGGCAATTGAGTTTCTTTAGCTAGTTCCAACTGTGCCCGATAATATTTTTCTTCCAGTGGTGTTTGGTCATCAAAGCCGATTTCTCCTACACCCACAACCCCTTCTTTCATAAGAAACAAAGGCAGTATGTCCATCACTTGTTCTGCAAGCGCTTCATTATTTGCCTCTTTGGAATTTAATCCGATGGTACAAAAATGTTTTATGCCGAACTGGGAAGCACGAAAACGCTCCCATCCTATAAGACTGCTGTAATAATCCCGAAAAGTAGCAATACCGGTTCGTGGTTGCCCAAGCCAAAAGGCCGGTTCTATCAATGCGACAACACCTGCGGCAGCCATTGCCTGGTAATCATCCGTTGTACGAGAAGTCATGTGAATATGCGGATCAAAAAAACGCATTCCTTTAATCATATCAAGTTCTTTTGTCATTATTTATGTTTATGAGATTTATAAAATACTAAGAGGAGCTATTCATTCTCAGATGAACCTAACGATTCCCAATGCAGTTGATTTTGTTCTATTTGATTTTTCAGCTCCGTATGTTTTTCTAATAATATTTGTGCCGGTTGATAGCTGCTGTAAAAGCATGCTAAAGCGCCTGCTTGTTTCTCTTTGCCTTCCGATTGAAAAAGCCTTTGAATATCCGGAAAAAGCTTTTCATCTATAAAAGGAGCTACAGGTCTCCACAACAAGGGATCGACAGTTCTTCCTGCTGCCCATCGTTCATGTGCATAATCGGAAAGAATATAGGCTAATGCTTTATTGGATCTTTCGTCCAGTCCAATAATATTATTCACACAACGTTCCATAAAAAAAGCCTTTAGCACCAGTTGATTCCATGCTGATTCTTCCATATTCTCAGAAGGGAAAGGATTGTGTAAAACGATGGCATCAAACACTATTCCAATGTTGGTTCTAAGTCCGGATACCGCCTGTTTCACAAATCGTTTGGGATAAGCCAGCAAAGGCAAACTTCCATACAAAGCAACCTGCTCTTTCATTTCGGCAGCCATAAAAAGCGAGGTAATATGCGTGACATATTTTTCTTCATCCTCCACAGGCAACTGCAAAAGCCACCAAACTCTAACCAATTGCGCTATACCCCAATTGGCTATTTCCAACTTGGATCGAATTTTCTGCAAGGCAACTTCTTCTTCATCAGAGAGAACAAGTTTTCCTTTGTTTACAAATCGAGGAATAGCTGCAAAAGTAAAATTAAAAACAGAAGTTTTATATTCAGAAGTATAACGTTGATATTGTTTTTCCAGCCATTCAAAGGCCTCTTGATTTAAGTTTTTTCGAATAAGTGAATGCAATTGATTACTTAATATATCTTCATTGTATGGGTAAGCCATCTGTATTTATTTAAAAGCTCAAGATACAGAAAGAAAATCCTTTTTAAAAGGAAAGATTGAAATTCTGATTCAAAAAAGATATTCATTACATTTACCCTTTATTTAAACCTTAAATAATGATAGTTATAAACACCATTTTTTGTCTGGCTTTTATTGCTTTTGCCTATGTGAATCTAAATGATCCGGATGCCTGGCTGTGGGCTAGCATCTATTTGTTTGCTGCACTTTGCTGTGGCGCAGCTGTTTTTGGATTCTTTTTTCCTACAGCTTATCTCATTGCCATCGCATTATATCTTATTTATGCCATAGAACGGTTCTTTGCAAAAGACGGCGTATGGGATTGGCTGACAAAATACCGAATGCCCAATATTGCAGCCAGTATGCAAGCCACCAAACCCTGGATTGAAAAAACCAGAGAGTTTTTCGGTCTCTTAATCGCAGCAGGCGCTTTAATTATTAACTATTTTGTCTATACATAGCTTTGACTGCCGAAAAATAATAAAATAACCCGAATCTCACCTCAAAAATGAGGGCATGAAAATACTTCTTTATTGTAATCTCGTCCACTTATATAATCTCCTATAAAGGTCAATGATAGCTCATACCCGCCTCTATGTTGGTTGGCAGCGCCAAGAGAAGAGGTTGTTACATCATAGGAAAACATGATACGCCATTGTTTTAATTGATAACCAACCATGGGAATAAAAGACTCATCAAATCGATAATACGCCCCTCCTAATAATTGATATTCTCCACCATGAGATAAATCATATGCCATCCAAGTTCCTAAAACGGTTTCACTGGCTCCACTCTGATGGCTATAATATCCTCCGGGATGAAGAATCACTCTTGGAGCTACTTTCATCACCGCATTAAAGAAACCAATATAGCGCGGTTTTATCTCATGTTTTCCATCTTTCAAAAAGCTCACCTTGGCCTGATTTAAATGATGCACCGAAAAGCCTAAATTAAAATAGACCTTATCCGTCGGAAAATAAGCATAATTCATCCCCATCTGCATATCAAAATAACCGATAGAAGGATCATCTATGGTCACATTCGTAAGCTCTCCCGGATCAAAAAACCACTCTCCGAACCCATTTTTAAACTGATCGGGAAACGTAAGTTTTGTCTGATCCAATCGTTTATTGACATAACCACTATTAAAACCCACTGACAATAAGCTATTCTGTCCTAACAACTGATGATAAGCGATAGATAAATAAAATTCTGTAGTTTTGAGTGCTCCATTCCCGGCATTATCCTGCAACAATACACCACCCACACCAAGCCAGCCATAATACCAGCGATTACGGAGCAACTGTGCATCTCCATAGGCAGAAAAAGTTTTATAAGGCGCCCCTACCGATGCCCATTGTTTTCTGTAATTGGCACCAACCCTATAATTATGATTTGGGATAAAACCCGTATTGGCAGGATTTTCGGTTAAGGGAGAATTAAAAAACTGAGAAAAGTGCAAATCCTGTGCATAGGAAGGAGAAGCCAGCATCAAAACGATGACCAGCAGCAGTATTAAACTTCCTATTTTATTGAATACAACTTTCACTTTCTATTTCTAATTTACTCATTTTTAGCGAACTAACGTAATACTTCCTTTTTTTACCGTCTGTTCTCCATTGTAAAAAACGGCTTTAATGACATAGGCATAAGCATCCATTTCCTGTGGTTTCCCTTTAAAAGTACCATCCCAGCCTTTTTCATAAAGATAAGTCACCTCCGGATCTGTGGTATGAAAAACCATTTGTCCCCAACGATTATAAATGCTAAAATCAATTTTCTTCACCCCATAGGCTCTTGGTGCAGCATATCCATTCACATCGCCACTACCGGGTGTGAAAGCAGTAGGCATATCCAAACGCGGAATAATATCTTCTTTTATAGTCTTAGTTGTTGTATCACTACAACCGGCGGCATTGGTCACGACCAGCGATATCGTATAGGTTCCTGTCTCCGAATAAAGATGTTTAGGATTCTTTTTATATGAAATGACGCCATCCCCAAAATACCACATATGACTTAAAGAATCATCCACATTGGCAAAATTAGATTTGGAGGTGTTTTTAAATTCAATAATTTCATTTACATAAAGTGAATCTTTGTCGTAGTCGTAAGGTATTTCAAAATCGGCTTCCGGTTTGGGATAAATCACTACTGTATCCACTGATATATCTTCCATCTCACAAATTGTATCTTTGGCAATCAATTTAATAACATATTCTCCTTCAGAAGGAAAATTATAACGCAACCGACTGGGATTACCTTTTGGAATGCTATCGGAAAGTCCGGGCTTACTGATTACCCAAATATAATTAGTTCCCCCAAGGGATGCATTACGTATTGAATGTCTTCCGGGATCACAAAACATCTCCGGGGCTTGAATTGCAGCTTTTAATTGATTAGATACATTCAATAAAAAGGTTTTGGTTAAGGGCGTATTACAAAAGTTGGCGGTATCTTTAAGTGTTAGTCTAACTTTATAGGTTCCGTCTCCGGGGAAGTTATGAAATAGGGTATCATTCTCCTGAATTTTATTTCCTGTACCATCTCCAAAGTTCCAAATAAACAAGCTGTCCGGGATAGGATTTAATTCAGGACTGCTGGAAAGATTCACAAACCTATATAAAAACTTACCACAAGGTGGTTGTTTAGCTGCTTCAAAATTTAAATCTGCCGGATTACTCCCGATTTTAACCCTCTTGTAAGAAGTATCGGTTTCAATACACTGCTTAGAATTGTATTTAATTAGGCGAACAACAAAAGTGCCGGTAGTATCAAAAGTATATTTATATTTTCTTTCATTAGTTGTATCCTCATGATGAAAAATTGTCGTGCTGTCCGCTTTAAAAACAGTCCACCTCCACTCATCTGCTATCCTCCCTTCTACCGTATCCACAAAAGTGAAAGAACTCCCTTCACAATAATTGGAACGACGATTTTGCGTTTCTATTCCACCGCGGGTACCATCCAGATTAAAAGCAATTTTAAATCCTACCTCATTACATCTCGCCGTACCATTTGGTCCGGGTCTTAAACTACCATTTTCCCGACTATACACCCCGGCAGGACCTGTAGGAAAAAATGTTCGCCCGCCGCAATTTGCACATATTGCCTGATAAATCACACCATTGGGATCAAATCGACTGGTTCCTCCATCCACATGATCCGTAAAACCGCCATGCTGTCCGTAAGTATCTGCAAACAAGATATTATTTCCTCCCCTTTTTATGGCAATAAAATAAAAATCTCTACCATCAGGATTATTTTTATTTATAGGATCCACCACAGGCATATTCAAGGTGCCTTGCGTAGGGTATTCACTAGCATTTTGCAGGTTAATTTGCCCGCCCCAGCCGGACATATACACATTTTTACATCGATCTACCAAGAAGGCTGTAGGAGAAATATTAGGCAGTGAACTTACTTGAGAATTGGTAGAACCAAAGGTAGAAGTGTAAATTAGATTTGACAACTGTGGATTTAATTTACAAATAAATTGTTTTCCGTTATTAACATTATCTAGTCGCTGCACCTTTGAAAAGCGATTTTCCCATACTCCTTCAGTCGTTCCGCCAACATATACATCTCCCTCCTTATCGGCCTGTATGCCATAAATCTGATCAGCCTGATCGG
>CAZLDH010000142.1:0-6929 GCA_964558275.1 uncultured Chitinophagaceae bacterium | reverse complement strand
AAGTCAAAACATTTTTTATTTCATTTTTATTTTCTACCTTTGCCGACCTTAAAATTAAAGTAATGGACCCTATTTCATTTGTACAAGATCAATTACAGCCTAAGAGAGAATTTCCGACATTTAAAGCCGGAGATAATGTAACTGTAGATTATAAGATTAAAGAAGGTAAGAAGAGTAGAATACAGTCCTTTAAAGGAAACGTTATCAAGCGTCAAGGACAAGGACGTACTGCTACTTTTACGGTAAGAAAGATTTCTGACGGAATTGGAGTTGAACGTATATTCCCATTATACTCTCCACATATTGCAGAAATCAAAGTAAATAAAATAGGAAGAGTACGCAGATCTAAATTATATTATCTGCGCGATCGCTTTGGTAAGTCCGCAAGAATTAGAGAAAAAAGATTCTAAGAATAGTACAAGTGACAAGTTTCAGGAAAACGGAAATCGAGTATTCGATTTCCGTTTTTTGTTAAAAATAAAAAATATACAAGCTAATTATTTAAATACAAGGATATTTCCTACATTTTTATGTATCTTTGTCGTCTAACTTAAACTTTAAAACAAAGAAAACAGCTATGACTTCAGCGATTATGAACTCAGTTTTATTATTTGAACTGCCAGGTGGTTTTGAATGGATAGTCATCATAGCAGTAGTTGTTCTACTATTTGGAGGAAGAAAAATTCCTGAATTAATGCGCGGATTAGGACGTGGAATTAGAGAATTTAATGATGCCAAGACAAATGTCAAGAAAGAGATTGAAGATGGCATGAAAGAATCTAAACAGAAAGATGACAAGGAGGAAGTGACACCCACTCCACATCAAATTAACCAAAAAGAAAATGCATAATCCTTAAAATAGATGCATTATACCTTTTTAAAAATACCAATATGTCATTGATATGATGTATTGGTATTTTTATACTAAACATATTTAACTAATCTTTAACGTATTTAAAATCCTTTTCTAAGGGTGATTTATTTTTTTATTATACCTTTGCGCATTCCTAAATTTTAGGATGATAAAAAGGCATGGATATAAAACTTTCTATCCATGAATATAAATCAAAAAGGAAGTTATGAAAAGACTCCTCGTTATATTAGTAGCAATTGGATTTTTGTCCTTATCCATAAATAGAGGACATGCCCAAAGCAAAATAGAGGTAGCCGCTGAGGTAGATGGACAAAATAGTACTGAATTGGCTATAAGTGATTCTGCGGATATGCAGGCTTCCAAAACATCGTCTTTACCATTATTCCCGGTGACAGACAAAGTGGTATATGCACTCAACACCTTTACCAACTCTTTTAACTATCCCAGATTAGTTTCCCAAGGAAGTTTTTTCACCGGTGCAAGATCCCTAACCACACAAGAGAAACAATATCTCCATGGATATATACAAAAATACTTCAGAAAAAACGGTTTAAATTTTCAAAGTATTCATGCTAAATCCGGTAAATATTTCAATACAATAACCAAGGTTTTCGACCAATATGGCATACCTGAGGATTTAAAATATCTGGCAGTAATTGAATCTAATTTAAATACACATGCTAGATCTTATGTTGGAGCCGTTGGTCTATGGCAATTTATGGCATCTACCGCCAGATATCTTGGACTAAAAGTAAATTCCCATCAGGATGAGAGAACAAACTTATATAAATCCACAGTAGCCGCCGCAAAATATCTGAATTACCTGCATGACATGTTCAATAATTGGGTTTTGGTGGTAGCTGCATACAATAGTGGTCCGGGCAAAGTCCAAGACGCCATTGCCTCCGGTAACAGTGATGCTTTTTGGGATATAAAAAAATACCTTCCCCATGAATCCCAAAATCATGTCATGAAGTTTTTAGCAACGGCTTATATTATGAAGCGCTTTGCTCACTTTTTTGGCGTAGATAAAGGAGAGAATGGATTTCAACTTGGCAACATGGCTAATAATACAAACAACTACCAACCGGATAAAGTACAAACCCTGGCTACTATTTCTTTATCGGGAGAATATAGTTTAGCAGTAATTGCTCAATATACCAAAATGAATCTTATAGCTTTGAAAGAGCTAAATGTCAATTTCGCTGACCACTATAAACAACATCCTGATCAACCCTATACCTTATATCTGCCGGCTGATAAAATGATTTTATTCAAGAAAAATCAGAATAAAATTACCAATAAATCGATAGATTTATTTGCTAAAGCTAATCTCTAAGAAAGTAATTAATTTAGTTGAGTAAAACGCCATCCTTCATTTTCAGTTGCCTATCACTCATCCCGGCTAACATTTCATTGTGTGTGGCAATAATAAAAGTTTGTTGGAATTGCTCTCTGAGATACAAAAAAAGTTGATGTAATTCTTTTGCATTAGTAGAATCCAGATTCCCTGTAGGCTCATCAGCTAAAATAACATAAGGTTGATTAATTAAAGCCCTGGCAACAGCTACTCTCTGTTGTTCTCCCCCTGATAATTTACCCGGTTTATGATGAAGACGTTCCGCAAGACCAATTTGCCCTAATAGCGCTTCTGCCCGCCTTTTGATTTCTTTTTTATTCTCCATATCCAAAATCCAAGCCGGAATACAAACATTCTCCAGTGCAGTAAATTCAGGTAATAAATGATGAAACTGAAATACAAATCCTATGTTTTTATTTCTAAATGCCGATAAATTTTTATTCGACAGATGCGACAATTCTTTATCATTTATAAACAGTTTCCCTTTATCCGAATGATCTAAAGTACCAAGTATATGTAAAAGCGTGCTTTTCCCTGCCCCGGAAGATCCCAGGATACTAACGATTTCGCCTTTTTCCACTTCTAAATTTACTCCTTTCAGGACTTGTAATGTCGAATAATTTTTCGTAATTTCCATTGCTTTTACCATGTTGTAAAGGAACAAAGAAATCACTTAAAAAATAAAAATTGTTTATTAAAAATTAAATTCTACTTTTGCGCAAAAACAAACCTTCAAAATTATGTTCTGGACGTTAGAACTTGCATCACATTTAGAAGATGCCCCTTGGCCGGCATCAAAAGATGAACTTATAGATTATGCTATTAGATCCGGTGCTCCTATCGAGGTGGTAGAAAACCTTCAGGAGTTGGAAGATGAAGGAGAAATGTTTGAGGGAATAGAAGATATTTGGCCTGATTATCCCTCCCGAGAAGACTTTTTCTTCAATGAGGACGAATATTGACAAGCAGCATTTAGACTATTAAAATAAAATACCGTTCTACATGGATCAATATCTTAACCACTGCAGAACGGTATATTCTTATGCCTGTTCACAAGCATAAAAGCCTACTTATTAGCATTTTCTATTTCTTCTATCAGTGCGTCACTCACGCCGGTTTTGGAAAAACCACCATCATGATAAAGATTTTGCATGGTGACCATCCTTGTTAAATCTGAAAACAGCGCCACACAGAAATCTGCACAAGAATCAGAATCAGCATTTCCTAAAGGGCTCAGTTTGTCTGCATAATGATAAAAAGCATCAAAGCCGGAAACACCACTTCCGGCGGTAGTAATAGTAGGAGATTGAGAAATGGTATTTACTCTTACTCCTTTTTTATTCCCATAATGATATCCAAAACTTCTTGCAATACTTTACAACAAAGCTTTGGCTTCAGCAATGTCATTATATCCTTGGAATGTACGTTTTGCCGAAATATAAGTTAATGCATCAACAGAAGCACCTTCACTAAGCGCATCTAATTTCATAGCGGATTGTAACACTTTATGGAAGGAAAGTGCAGAAATATCCAGTGTCTTCTGAAAGAAATTATATTTGGTATCCGTATAAGGAATCTTCTTTCTAACATTTGGGGACATCCCTACTGAATGAAGGACAAAGTCAATTTGACCGCCAAGCTTTTCCATGGATTCTTTAAACAAATTTTCTAAATCCTCTGTAGAAGTAGCATCGGCTGCAATCACTTCCGTATTGCAAGTTTTTGCCAAGTCATTAATTTTACCCATTCTTAACGCTACCGGAGCATTTGTCAATATAATTGAAGCTCCTTCTTCAACTACCTTTTCTGCAACTTTCCAAGCAATAGAACGCTCATCCAAGGCACCAAAGACAATTCCTTTTTTTCCTTTCAATAATTGATTCGCCATAGATTATAAATACTTTTTTGTGTAAAAGTACATTATTTTACTTTATTCCTACATGAAACATCTATGACAATAAAAAATAAAATTAATACACCAAAAGTTCCTATCTAAGTATTTAAGAAGAATAAGCCAATAATATCTCTCTGTAATTTTGCAGAAGTGTTGACTTTGAAATAAATCCTAAAAACCTCTTCCCATCGACTACCGGTAAATTCCATGCCTGCGTTTCATCAAATTTCTCCATAACTTGTCGCATAGATGTTCTAATATCAATAGAAGCAGGCGGTGATTTCATCAATTGCCTGACCTTTGTACTTTCATATAAGGATTCCTTAAACATAATACTTCGAATATCATCCAACATAATGATACCTTCAAGCTCGTTTTCTTCATTAACCGCACCAAACATATTTCTATGACTCACCTTCACCAGTTCCACCAAATCTGTTAAAGTAGCATTGGGGTTTATAATCAAAATATCCTTCTCAATAATATCTTTTGCATTCAATAAGGACAGGAGATTTCTGTCTGTTTTTCTTCCAAAAATCTTTCCCGAATCCACTAACTTCTTTTTGTCAATAGAATAAGGAGAGAAATATCTGACGATAGCATAGGAGGCTGTAGAAACAATCATCAAAGGAATAAAAAGATCATAGCCTCCGGTGGCCTCTGCAATCAAAAAAATACTGGTTAATGGCGCGTAAAGAATACCACTCATCGCCCCAGCCATCCCAACAATTGCCAGATTAGCCATCGGCACATCGGTAATCCCAATCATCCGGCAAACTAACGCAAAAAAGTAACCCATAAAAGCACCAGCTACCAAGGATGGCGCAAAATTCCCTCCATTTCCACCACCGGAAATGGTAAAAGTAGTAGCAAACACCTTAAATAATCCCACCAAACCAACAAAAGCAAGAATAATCCAGGAATTCCCGGTAAAACTTGAAAATAGTCCCGTTTGCATTAAGGTAGCGCCGCCACCATCAACTAATGTCTTCACAGCAGCATATCCTTCCCCAAACAAGGGGGGAAAAAGAAAACATAATATAGCAAGCACCAAACCTGCAAAAAGCCCTTTCCTGAGCCTACTTTTAAAATATTTTTGAAGAAATAAATCAACTTGATGAGCAATGACAGCGTAATATCTGGAAAAGAAACCAGCAACGATGCCCATGACAATGTACAGCGGAACATTGTAATAACTAAAAGCTTCCTGAAGTCTAAAATGCAGTGTTAAGTCTTCGCCTAAAAATATCCGCGACATTAAGGCACCACAAGCAGAAGCCACAATAAGCGGAATAAAATCAGAAAAAACAACCCCGGTTAGCAACACTTCAACGGCAAACATAACTCCTGCAATAGGTGCATCAAAAGCAGAAGCAATCCCCGCAGCAGAACCGGCAGCCAGCAACAAAGTCCGATCTTTATAATTCATCCGGTAGATACGGGCATAATTCGATCCGACTGCGGCACCAGTCACAGCAATAGGACTTTCCAGACCTGCAGACCCGCCCAATCCTACCGTTATACCACTTTGCATTAATTGAGAATAGGTCTTAGACAGACGCACCAAACTTGATTTTTTAGCTATCTCATGCAAAATACTTGGAATTCCCTTTCCGGATGTCCCTTTAAAAAAATAATGCACCACCAATACCGTAGCAACAATCCCTATCATTGGAAAAAGAAAATATAAAAAAGAGCTCAATGAAATCTCATAGGTTTGGAGATATAGACGTTGTATGGAATGAACCACAACTTTTAGTAATACACCTGCTAAACCTGCCGTACAACCAACAAGTATCCCCGAAAGTATCAAAAACTGAGGTGGAGTTAACCGATCATGCAACCACTTTAGTGGAATTTCATGCATATGCAAAAATTCGGCTCCACGCTCTTCTAACTCATGCAATCGTCGAAAAAAGTGATAAAACCTCCTAAGTCTCTTTAAACGCATAACAATCTGAACCTATTAAAATTTTATTTTTTATCTTCTTCATTCTTTCCTCTTTTATCCATTCAAAAATGCCCAATAGCTATTTTATGTTTGCTATTGGGCAGTATCAAGATTATTATAGTCTATAATCAAAGGTTTTTACAAATTAATATCCCCTTTCATTCTTGTTTTCCATATAATTCATGAAAGCTCTATTCACTACTCGATTCCCACCTGGAGTAGGATAATTACCCGTAAAGTACCAATCTCCCAAATTATCCGGACAAGATTCATGTAAATTCTCAATAGATTGATAAATCACTTCTACTTTTGCCTTCACCCCCTCCGGAGTGACAATTTCTGCAATTTTAGCCGAAATATCCTCCGTCGTGAGCTTTTTATATATCAATCGAAGTACATTCTGCGCATCTAATGTATCTGTTTTTGCCAACTCTTTACAAAGTCCATAAGCCTTCTCAAGGGTATGTCCCTCTCCTCTTTCCTTCAACAAGGCTACTGCCGCACGGAAAGCTACAAAATCACCCACTTTACTCATATCTATACCATAACAATCAGGATAGCGTATTTGTGGTGCAGAAGACAACACAATAATACGTTTCGGATTCAATCTGTCTAGCATTTTTATAATACTCTGACGCAGCGTAGTCCCTCTCACAATAGAATCATCTATAACTACCAAAGTATCTTCTTCCGGCTTGACCGTTCCATAAGTGATATCATAAACGTGTTGCACCATCTCATTACGACTTTCATCAGCCGTAATAAAGGTGCGCATCTTCACATCCTTAATCGCAATTTTATCCATACGGATCTGGCGATTAATCATTTCAGATAACTTCTCCGGATCAAT
>CAZLDH010000141.1:0-7110 GCA_964558275.1 uncultured Chitinophagaceae bacterium | reverse complement strand
CTACCAACTGAGCTACGGAGTCATAAATTTCAGGATTTGAACACATCGGAAACCTATAAGGTAAAAGGATGCTGAAATTTCAGTTGCAAAAGTATATTAAAGTGTCTTTTTAATCAAAAAAAAGGAAGGATAATTCAAAATTATTCATTGTGCATTGCGGGTTGTACATATTATTATGGAATCCGAGAGAAACAACCACATCAGGCTTGAAAGTTGACATAATTGTACTAATATAGCAGGCATGATGAAATATGAACACTTATTTTTTGATTTGGACAGAACATTGTGGGATTTTGAAAGTAATTCTAAAGAGAGCTTACAGGAATTATATTTAGATTTTGCATTAGAAGAAAGGGGAATACCCGGATTTGATGCCTTTCATACAACTTATTTTAAGCATAATAATAAACTTTGGGAACGATTTAGAAAGGGGTACATCTCTCGTAAAGATTTGGGATTTAAACGGATGTGGCATGTACTGCTGGATTATAAAATAATGGATACGAATATGGCGCAAGCCATGAATGAAAAATATGTGGCTACGCTGCCATACAAAAGACGATTAATGCCGGGGACAAAGGAGGTTTTGAATTATTTGAAAGAAAAAGGATATGCATTGCATATTATTACCAACGGTTATAAAAAGGGTCAGGAGATTAAACTATGTTCTTCAGGTATTGCGCAATATTTTGATGTAGTTGTTACTTCAGAATTGGCAGGAAGACCCAAACCGCATCCGGACATTTTTCGGTATGCGATGGATCAGACACAATGTGATTGTCGGCAAGGATTGATGGTTGGAGATGCTTTGGAAATCGATATTGCAGGAGCTCAAAATATGGAAATGGATACCGTGTATTTCAATCCTGAAAACATTGCCCTCTCACACATACAACCCACTTATGTTATATCGGATTGGGAGCAGCTAAAAAGAATATTATAGGGTGTTTCTTATTATTCTCCTTAAACAGGAGTTTAAAAGTTGCAGAGTTCCCCTTTTTTATTGTAATTTTGAATGACAAAAGTCAGGGAAATGAAAAATCTGCAAAGAGAATTGCTCATAATGTTGCCGGAAGATTTATATGGCGAGGAGACAATAGCAAATGAAGCTGAATTTTTGGATCATATGCTCAAGGATATTGATACCATTGAAAATACAGCTAATGTTGTTGAATATCTTAATCTGAACAGAGGAAAAATTACGCAAAAAAAATTACGTATTGAAACCGCTTTGCGACGTCCTGTTTTGGATCCCTTTCAATTTATTATACACAAGAATTAATTTCTTATTTTTAATCGATGAATCAATCATTTGAATTGGGGGATTTTTTAACTCCTTTGGATATGTCGTCTCTTTTTGGAGATGTTTCTTTTGATAAATTTCAATTAGGATCTTTTATAGATAAAAATGAAGATCAACTTCCTGACTTGAATAAGGCTGACGTGATTATTGTGGGAATAGAAGAATTTAGAGGTGGCGGATATCCGGCAGAAACAGCTTCTGCAGATGCTGTACGGAAGCAATTGTATTCTTTATATCAATGGCAGCCCGAAGTCGGCATTGCTGATTTAGGGAATATTCAGAAGGGGAAATCGCTGAAGGATAGTAGGGCCGCTTTGAAAATGGTGCTAGAGGAATTGTTGGCATTGGGGAAACGTATTCTTATTCTCGGGGGGAGTCATGATTTGACCTTGACACAATATCAGGCTTATGTTTCTAGAAAACAAGTGATTGAAGCAACGGTGGTAGATGCACTTATTGATTTACACGAGGAAGAATATGCTCATTCCCGCCGCTTTTTGATGGAAATGCTCACCGGACAGCCGAATTATGTAAAGCATTACAATCATATTGGTTTTCAAAGCTATTTTGTTCATCCACGCATGTTAGAGACTCTGGATAAACTTCGTTTTGATTGTTATAGGCTGGGAACTGCAAGAGAAGAATTACATCATTTAGAACCCGTTATTAGGTCCTCTGATCTTTTTAGTTTTGATATTACGGCTTTGCGTTCCGGAGATGCTCCTGCCAGCCGACTCTCTCCCAATGGATTTGCCGGGGAAGAGGCTTGTGCATTGTTTAAGTATGCAGGAATGAGTAATCAGCTGACGAGTATCGGACTGTATGGTTTTATTCCTGAAAATGATAGAGATGAACTTACCGCAATTCAGGCTGCTGAAATGATTTGGTATTTTATAGAAGGGGTAGGCGTAAGTCTGAATGAAGCCAATCTGGATGAATCTACTGCTTTTACCGAATTTCATATTACTATTGATGATGCAGATACTGCTTTTCTTAAAAGTAAAAATACCGGTCGATGGTGGATGAAAATGCCGAACAAAAAGATTTATCCATGCGCTTATGAAGATTATGTTACTGCAGGAAAAGGCGAAATCCCTGAGCGTTGGTTGAGAGTGCAAGAGCGGATGTAGTTCGACAAGCTCACTTATCAGTGTTCAGTATTCAGTATTCGGTGTTCAGTAAGAAATTATGTAGTGACTTGTCATTCGTCATTCCTAATTTTTAATTCGTCATACGAGTTTTGGTTTTCTTCCCATATTTCTCAAATGTCTCAAATGAGAAACTACGGCTCTGGAGAAAGATGGATAAGCGATATAAGGAACATTGAATTCTTTACATGTTTGTTGTACCAAAGGGCTTAAAGCACGGTAGTGTACATGTGATATGCGGGGATAAAGGTGATGTTCTATTTGAAAATTAAGCCCTCCGAGAATCCATCCGGCAAAGTGGCTCTTCATGGCAAAGTTAGCTGTTGTTGCTACTTGGTGCAAAGCCCATTCGTTTTCAATCTTGTTGGAGGCAGGGTCTGGCACCGGAAAGCGAGTGTCTTCCACACAATGTGCCATCTGAAAAACGAAGGATAGTGATAAACCCATTGTGGCATGCATGATAATAAACCCAATAATTGCCGGCCATACACCTAAAATCAGAATGGGAATGACAAGAAATATACAAATGTTTATCACCTTGCTACTCCAGAAAATTATTTTATCTCTTCTTTTCATAGGAGGAATCTTGGTAGATTCAATCTTGTGAGAAAAATATTTTTGATAATCGTTGTATAGAATCCAGGATAAGGTTGATAAAGAGTAGAGTAGCGGCCCGTAGATATATTGGTATTTGTGAAACCAAAGACGTTCTTGTTCAGGACTGAAACGCAAAATGGGAACTTTGTCGATATCTTCATCTTCCCCGGCTATGTTAGTATAGGTGTGATGGGCGATGTTGTGTTTCACTTTCCACATGTAATCGCTGCCTCCCAGAAGATTAAGGGTAAGTCCCATCCATTCATTTACTTTTTTATTTTTGGAATAACAGCCATGCGCCCCATCATGCATCATATTAAACCCGATGGCTGCCAAAAAGAGTCCCAATAAGATACATAACAAGATGGCAATCCAAGAGACAGGTTGTAGGACAATTATAGAAAGATAAGTGATTATGGTTAATGGTATTAATACAATTGATTTCGTAAATAATTCCCAATTCCCCTTTTTACTAATTTTTTTTGTTTTAAAATATTCCTGTACCCTCGCATCCAAAGCTTCCTTAAATGGTTTTACCTTATTATTAAACTTTACTCTACTCATATTTTTGAGAATCTAAATGTAGAAATTTTCTTCAATGGAGGGAGTCGGCTGGTCTGCTAGCCCCTTTTTTTGAATAATTTCATGCGAAGATACGTTATGAGTGCAAGGTTTTTAGGTTTTCTAAAAGAAATATTCTATAGTCATATTTAAAGTACTGATACAAAACCAACCTATTCTTATTACTTTTGCAGGTAATTGAATCGAATGATATGATAGATAAATTAGAAGCAATAAAAGCTCGTTTTGAAGAAGTAGGTATTGCATTAACCAATCCCGAGATTGTTTCCGACCAGAAAAAATTTGCAGATTTGAGTCGCGAATATAGTGAACTAGAAGAAGTAGTGAAGGCATACAATGAATATAAAGAGGTGTTGGATAATATTGAATTTAATAAGGAGGTATTGAAGGGAGATGATGAAGAGATGCGGGAATTGGCAAAAGAAGAATCTTCTGCATTGGAGGAGCAGAAAGAAAAAATGGAATCAGATATTCGGCAAATGCTCATTCCGAAGGATCCGCAGGATGATAAGAATGCGATCATGGAGATTCGCTCCGGAACAGGTGGCGATGAAGCGGCAATCTTTGCAGGAGATTTGCTAAGAATGTATTTGCATTATTTTGAAAGTAAAAAATGGAAAGCACGTGTGCTTTCGGATACAGAAGGAACAGCAGGCGGATATAAAGAAGTTTCTGTGGAGGTAAATGGAAAGGGCGTTTATGGGGTATTAAAGTTTGAGTCAGGCGTTCACCGTGTACAGCGTGTGCCACAGACTGAATCTTCAGGTCGGGTACATACTTCGGCTGCATCCGTTGCCGTATTGCCGGAGGCTGAGGAAGTGGATGTGGAGATAAAGAAAAGTGATATTACCTTGGAAACTGCGCGTAGTGGTGGAGCCGGAGGTCAAAATGTGAACAAGGTAGAAACCAAAGTCCGATTACGACATGCACCTTCCGGTATCGTAGTGGAATGCCAGACCGAAAGGAGCCAATTGGCGAACCGGGAGATTGCGATGCAGATGTTGAGAACCAAGCTTTATGAAGAAGCTGTGAGAAAGCAGGAAGAGGAAATTGCCGGTAAACGAAAGAGTATGGTTTCCACAGGCGATCGTTCTGCAAAGATAAGAACCTATAATTATCCGCAGGGCAGAATAACTGATCATCGTATTGGTTTTACCTCTTATAATCTAGATGCCTATATGAATGGTGATATACAGGAAGTAATAGATGCTTTGCAATTTGCAGAGAATGCCGAAAAAATGAAAGAGGCTGAAGAACAATAGCAATTTAAATTATTTTATTATCTTTGTGTATAACTGACGCAATGGGTAATTTAAAATTTTAGAGCTATGAAGAAGTTGTGTACGCTAATTTTATGTTTTACTTTCTTTTTTAACTTTTCTCAGGCACAAGTATTAAAGTCCCCGGATGGTCGTTTTGCCATGACTTTTAGTCTGCAGGATAGTATGCCTTATTATAATTTAAAATATAATGGGCAGCTTGTTGTTGAACAATCGAAATTGGGTTTTAAATTGTTTGAGGGACAAACTATCGTTTTTGGCAGCAGGAAAGATACCGTTGCACGTTCAGGAAATGATTTGACCGATGGATTTGTTGTTTCCAAGGTTTCCAGAGATACAAAGAATAAAAAATGGGAACCGGTTTTAGGCCAAAAGAAATACTATGTTAACCATTACAATGAACTGGCAGTCAGGCTTTATCAAAAAAGCCGAGATCGCTACATGGTGATAAGGTTTCGCTTATTTAATGATGGTTTAGGTTTTAGGTATGAATTTCCACAGCAGGAAAACCTGAACTATTTTATTATCAAAAAGGAAGAAACAGAATTTAATTTTCCTACAGACATGAAAGCCTGGTGGATTGCAGGCGATTATGATACAGAGGAATATCAGTATCAGACAACTACTGTTTCTGATATCTCGGCAAACTGGAAGCAGGCTGTGGATGCCAATGCCTCCCAAACGCCTGTTAGGAATGCTGTTCAGACACCTTTAATGTTGAAAAAGGAAGGTCAACATCCGTTATATATTAATATAGCGGAAGCCGCTGTGATTGATTATCCCGGTTCTAATTTATTGGTAGATGCTAATCAATTTGACTTTAAAATTCTTCTGACACCGGATGCGCAACATACACGTGGATATATTCAGACTCCTTTCAGCACGCCATGGAGAACGATTATTGTATCGCCGGATGCAAAAGGGATTTTAGCTTCCAAGATGATATTCAACTTGAATGAACCTACGGATTACAAAGATGTTTCTTGGATTCATCCCGTGAAATTTATGGGAGTGTGGTGGGAAATGATCATTGGGAAATCTACTTGGGCATATTCTGATGCCAATAATATTCATATTGGAGAGACAGATTATTCAGCATTGAAACCTAATGGACGCCATGGAGCCAATAATAAAAAAGTAAAGAACTATATTGATTTTGCCGCAGCTAATGGCTTTGATGCGCTATTAATTGAGGGATGGAATATTGGTTGGGAAGATTGGTTTGGTCATTCTAAAGAGAAAGTCTTTGATTTTGTGACACCTTATCCTGATTTTGATATAGCTATGCTCAATGATTATGCACACAAAAAAGGTATAAAACTCATGATGCATCATGAGACATCCGGATCGGCGATAAATTATGAAAGACATTTGGACACTGCTTTTGAATTGATGAATCAGTATGGCTATGATGCAGTAAAAACAGGTTATGTGGGAAATATTATTCCCCGTGGGGAACATCATTACGGGCAGTGGATGGTGCAGCATTATTTGCGTGTTGTAAAGAAAGCGGCCGGGCATCACATCATGGTTGATTCGCATGAGTCTATTCGCCCTACCGGTCTGAGTAGAACGTATCCAAACTGGATAGCAGCCGAGGCCGCCAGAGGGATGGAATATGCTGCTTTTGGAGGGAATAAGCCGGATCATACCACTATTTTGCCTTTTACCCGATTGATGGGAGGACCAATGGATTTCACTCCCGGAATATTTCAGACTAAACTAAGCTATTATTTCCCGGGAGATACCCGGCAAGTAAATACCACAATAGCCAAGCAGTTGGCTTTATATGTAGTTATGTATTCTCCCTTACAGATGGCAGCTGATTTGCCGGAGAATTATAAAAAACACATGGATGCCTTTCAGTTTATAAAAGATGTTGCTTTGAATTGGGATGATACGAAGATTTTAGCTGCAGCGCCTGGTGATTACATTGATATTGCCCGAAAAGCAGCTGATACGGAGACTTGGTTTGTAGGTGGAATTACAGATGAGAAAGCAAGAGATTTTACCGTAGATTTGTCCTTTTTGAATGAAGGTACTGTGTATAAAGCAACCGTTTATGAAGATGGAAAGGATGCAGATTATGATACTCATCCTCAACTGTATCATATATATTCCAGAAAGGTGACAAGTAAAGATAGTATTAAAATAAAAATGGCAAGAAGTGGAGGCTATGCCATTGAAATAAAACCGGTGA
>CAZLDH010000140.1:2919-7144 GCA_964558275.1 uncultured Chitinophagaceae bacterium | reverse complement strand
ATTTACCTACCACCGGTCATTTCGAGACTTCAAACAAGGTTATCAACCAAGTTTATCATAATGCTTTTTGGGGAATAAGAGGAAATTACAGAGGAATGCCTACCGATTGTCCACAAAGAGATGAACGAATGGGATGGCTTGGTGATCGTGCTGTAGGTTCTTATGGAGAAAGCTTTATTTTTGATAACAACACATTGTATGCTAAATGGCTGCAAGATATTGAAAATGCACAAAAGCCGAGTGGAAGTATTCCGAATGTAGCTCCCACTTATTGGGAAATTTATAGAGATAATATGACATGGCCGGGCGCCTACATAATGATTGCTAATATGTTATACCACCAATTTGGTAATCTCAAGCCTGTCAAACAACATTATGCTTCTATGGAAAAGTGGCTTAATTATATGAAAAATAATTATATGCGTGATTATATTTTGTATAAAGATACATACGGCGATTGGTGTATGCCACCTAAAGATCCGCAACTCATCCATTCAAAATTATCTGAACGGAAAACTGCCGGTCCTTATCTTGGAACTGTAACTTATTATAGAATGTTATCATTTATGGAAAAATTTGCTACTTTGCTGGATAAAGCAAATGATAAACAAAAATTTAAAGTATTAGGGGAAAAAATAAAGAAAGCCTTTAATAAAAAATACCTAAATGAAGAGACAGGGGCTTATACCAATAATACAGCGACAGCAAATGTGCTCGCACTCGCTTATGGACTTGTGCCTGATAGCTTGCACAAAAAAACATTTCAACAAGTTGTGAATACAACCATGAATGAATTCAACGGACATATCAGTACAGGACTGGTAGGAGCACAACAATTGATGCGTTGCTTGACACGAAATGGTCGTGCAGATATTGCGTATAAGTTAGCATCCAATACGACTTATCCAAGTTGGGGATATATGGCAAAAGAGGGTGCTACCACCATATGGGAATTATGGAATGGAAATACTGCGAATCCGGCGATGAATTCTGGGAATCATGTGATGTTACTGGGGGATTTAATTATCTGGTTTTATGAAGATCTGGCAGGAATAAAAAGTGATCCCAAAGAAGTAGGCTTTAAAAAGATCATCATGAAACCACATCCTGTGGAGGGATTGGATTCTGTAAATGCTTCTTACCATTCGGTACGTGGAATGATTAAAAGTGATTGGCAAAAAGAGAATAATAAATTTGACTGGAAGATAACTATTCCGGCAAACACGACGGCAAAAGTATGTATTCCGGCTAAGGTTATAGATAATATAACAGAAGGAGGAAAACAAATGAGTGGAGTTGAAGGTGTAAAATATATAGGTATGGAAGACGGACGAGCAGTATTTGAAGTAGGATCAGGGAACTATCATTTTGTGTCGTCATTGCGAACAGAATGAAATGATATAGTCGGTCGTAGGAATGTATAAAATAATGAGAAATAAATAATAATGTCAACAACAATAGAAAAAATAAAACCCAAAAGAATGAATATCTCATCTTTTAAGCACGTAAGCTACCTCTGGGATGAAAAAGAGGTGGAAAAAATTAAAGAAAAAGCCAAATCTTCTGCGGAAGAGGAAATCGACTTATTACTATACCGTTCCAATCTTTTAGGAGCCGATCTCCGCTTGACGAATTACGGAGGAGGAAATACTAGTTGTAAAGTAACAGAAAAAGACCCTTTAACAGGAGAAGATACGGAAGTAATGTATGTGAAAGGTTCCGGTGGAGATATTGGAACTTTAAAACGTGACGGTCTTGCAGGGTTGTATCTCAATAAATTGCAAGATCTGAAAAAAGTGTATAAAGGAATAGAATATGAAGATGAAATGGTTGGTCTTTTTAATCATTGTATATTCGATTTGGATTCGAAGGCGCCATCTATTGACACGCCTTTACATGCTTTTTTACCCTTCAAACATATTGATCACCTTCATCCGGATGCAGCTATAGCCATTGCAGCTTGTAAAGATGGAAAGCAAATCAATGAAGAACTTTTTGATGGAAAAATGGGCTGGGTTGACTGGCAGAGACCAGGGTTTGACTTAGGTTTACAGTTAGAGAATTGCCTGAAAGAGAATCCTGATATCCGTGGTATTATGTTGGGTGGTCATGGTTTATTTACTTGGGGAAATACGGCTTATGAAAGTTATGTGAATACCCTTGAAGTGGTGGAAAAATATTCTGAATATCTGGAAGAACATTTTGAGAAAAATAATACTGTTTTCGGCGGCGTAAAAGGTGAATCTCTAGCGAAAGAGGAGAGAAGGGGACAGGCTGCTAAACTGGCTCCGGTATTGAGAGGATTCTGTTCTTCTGAAAAAAGAATGGTCGGGCATTTTACGGATGATGAACGAGTATTGGAGTTCATCAATAGTAAAGATGTAGAGCGCTTGGCCAAGATGGGAACCAGCTGTCCGGATCATTTCTTGAGAACAAAGATCTGTCCGCTTGTATTAAATTTATCCCCCGATGAAAACCTTGATGAGGTAGGAGGTCTTAATGAAAAATTGCAGCCGGAATTTGAAGATTACAGAGACTATTACAAAAAATATTATGAGGAGCATAAGCATGATAATAGTCCGGCGATGCGGGATCCCAATCCGGTCGTTATTTTGTATCCGGGCGTAGGGATGTTTACTTTTGCCAAAAACAAACAAACAGCTCGGGTAGCTTCTGAGTTTTATATCAATGCAATTAATGTAATGAAAGGAGCGGAAGCTGTGTCGGAATATGTGTCTTTACCGCTACAGGAAGCTTTTGATATAGAATATTGGTTACTGGAAGAAGCCAAACTCCAAAGAATGCCCAAACCCAAGCCTTTGTCAGGAAAAGTAGCTTTAATTACCGGTAGCGGTGGAGGAATTGGAAAAGCGGTAGCTGAGAAGTTTGCTTCAGAAGGCGGATGTGTAGTATTGTCTGATATCCAGGAAGATCGTCTGACAGAAGCAGCCAAAGAGTTTGAAGAATTGTACACTAAAGATGCCTTCACTACGGTAAAAATGGATGTTACTGATAAAGAACAGGTGGAACAAGCTATTAAAGAAGCGAGTTTAGCTTTTGGCGGGATTGATATAGTTGTAAATAATGCCGGATTGTCCTTGTCCAGATCCTTAGCAGAAACCTCATTGAAAGATTGGGATTTATTGGAAAATGTATTGGTTAAAGGGCAATTCCTTACCTCTCAGGCGGGAGCGGCCATCATGCAAAACCAAAATCTGGGAGGAGATATCATCAATATAGTGAGTAAAAATGCATTGGTAAGTGGTCCGAATAATGTAGGATATGGAACAGCAAAGGCAGCTCAATTACACATGAACAGGTTGTTGGCTGCGGAATTAGGAAAAGATCATATTCGGGTGAATGCTGTCAATCCGGATGCTGTGATACAGGGAAGCAATATCTGGTCTGGCGGCTGGGCAGAAGGTCGAGCCAAGGCCTATGGCGTTTCTGTTGATGAGTTACCTGCTTTTTATGCCAAAAGAACTTTGCTGAATGAAGCGATTCTTCCTGAAGATATTGCTGATGCTGTCTTTGCTTTTGTAGGAGGGTTATTAGATAAAAGCACGGGGAATGCCTTGAATGTTGATGGCGGTGTGGCTGCAGCCTTTGTGCGGTAACCCTTCGTCAGGCTCAGGGTGACCACACAAACAAGCTCAGGATGACTTGGGATAACTGAACAATGATTATTTCAGGGCGATTTCTGACGAGGAATCGTAAACGTTGTCATGGTGAGCCTGACGAACCATGACTGCGTTTACAATAATAAATTATTTGTTACATTGTAAGCAATAAATAAAAGTGTAATAGAGATGAAAAAAATGTTTGTTTATATCTTATTGTGTAGTGATGATTCTTATTATACCGGAGTAACTAATAACGTAGAAAGACGCTTTGCAGAACATCAAGAAGGGGAAAATAAAGGTAGTTATACCCATTCGAGAAGACCTTTAAAATTAATATTTGTAAAGGAATTTTCGACTCCAAAAGATGCAATTGCATTTGAAAAACAAATTAAGGGTTGGAGTAGAGCAAAAAAGGAAGCCCTAATGAATGCTGATTGGAATGAGTTGAAAAGGTTATCAAGGAATTATACAGAATATGGTCACCCTTCGACAGGCTCAGGATGACCACACAAAAGCAAGATTAAAATGAATAGGGATCATGGACACTCTTCGACAGGCTCAGGATGACCACACAAAAGCAAGATTAAAATGAATAGGGATCA
>CAZLDH010000140.1:0-2819 GCA_964558275.1 uncultured Chitinophagaceae bacterium | reverse complement strand
TGGACACTCTTCGACAGGCTCAGGATGACTTTACAACCTAGTCATGGTGAGCATGACGAACCATGACGAACCATGATGGTAATTAGATTTAAAAACTTTAAAATATGAAAATATCAAAAGAACAAATTGCATCATCTAACGAAAAGCAATTAAAAAGACATAGGGAAAGGTTTAGCCTTTTAAAGGATCAGTTGGAAGAGAAAGGAGTCAATGTAGCGGGAATTATTCAAAAGCTACGAATTTTTCAAATTGCTATTCCCAGTTGGGCATTAGGAGCAGGGGGGACACGTTTTGGTCGTTTCCCCATTGGTGGAGCACCGGGTAATTTAGAAGAAAAAATGTATGACATTGGCTTATTGCATGCTTTGAATCATTCCAGTGGAGCTATTTCTTTACATATTCCCTGGGATATTCCTAAGGATGCTGCCGGTATACGCCAGTTGGGAGACGAGTTGAGTCTTCGTTTTGATGCTGTAAATTCGAACACCTTTCAGGATCAGACTGACCAGAAACATTCTTATCGTTATGGTTCGCTCTGTCATACTGATAAGGCAGTGAGAGATCAAGCCATTGCACATAACCTTGAAGTAGCAAGATATGGAGAAGAATTGGGTACCAATATTTTGTCTATCTGGCTTTCAGATGGTGCTATTTTTCCTGGACAACATAATATGAGACAAGCTTTGCAGCGAACGGAAGATTCTTTGCGTCAGATTTATCATGGCTTGTCTAGGGAGTTTGAAATGTTGATAGAATACAAACCCTTTGAACCTGCTTTTTATGCCACGGTTATCCCTGATTGGGGGACCTCTTTTTTATTGGCCAATAAATTAGGAAAGAAAGCCAATACTTTGGTTGATTTAGGACACCATTTACCCAACACCAATATCGAACAGATTATATCTACCTTATTGGCAGAAGATAAATTAGGAGGTTTCCATTTCAATGATTCAAAATATGCAGATGATGACCTGACTACCGGAAGTATGCATCCTTATGAATTGTTCCTTATTTTTTACGAATTGGTGGAAGGGTTACAAAACAAAAATAAAACTTTACTGGATTTGAGTTGGATGATTGATGCCAGCCACAATATCAAAGATCCGTTAGAGGATTTGTTGCAATCGGTGGAAGCTATTCAACTTGCTTTGGCACAAGCCCTAATAGTTGATGATAAGAGACTTATCGATGCGCAGCAAAATAATGATCCTACAGTAGCACAGGAAGTATTACAGGATGCATTTCGCACAGATTTACGCCCATTGCTGGCAGAAGTGCGATTGCAGGATAATGCCGCTTTGGATCCTATAGCGACTTATAGAAATTTAAATGTACGTAAGGAATTGATTGGGGAAAGAGGAGAGGATACCGTGGCAACGGGTCTATAATTAAAAAAGGTTAAATTAAAAATTAAAAAACATTTAATACAGATATTTTAAAATGGATATAGACTTGAATAGAAGGTTATTTGATTTTGCCATTAAAAGTATAAAGTTAATACGTTTATTGCCTGCTGCTACGGAATATAAAGTTGTTAAGTATCAACTTGCGAAAAGTGCAACTTCTTCCGGTGCCAATTATGAAGAAGCACAAGCCGCTTCCTCAGACGCTGATTTTAATTACAAGATAATGATTGCTTTGAGAGAGATGAGGGAGTCTAATTACTGGTTGCGTATTTTACGGGAAATAGAAATAGAAGAGCAGGAGTCCGTAGAATTAAAATGCCTTATAAATGAAAGCGATGAACTTAAAAGAATACTTGGCTCAATAGCAAAAAAGAGACGTCAAAAGTGAATTATAAAAGAACTTCTTTATTAAGTTCAAAAGACATTGTTTTTACACTAAAATTTTTAATTGATCCTTTTTAATTGCCCCTTTTAAATTTTTAATTAATCCTTTTTAATTGCCCTTTTTTAATTTTTAATTAATCCTTTTTAATTGAATGATTGCCATATTTGACCTAGGTCGTACCAATAAAAAATTTATCCTTTTTGATAGGGATTATCATATTATAGAAGAAACAACTACTGCTATTCCTGATATAAAAGATGAGGATGGAGACGATTGTGAAGATCTTTCTGCTATTTTCTCCTGGATGAAGCAGCAATTGCAGGCTGCTCTTGAGGATGAAAAATATAATATTAAAGCAGTCAACTTCTCTGCACATGGAGCTTCTTTCGTACATCTGGATAAGTCTGGGATGCCAGCAACTCCGTTATATGACTATATGAAGCCTCTAGAACAGGAATTTCTAGATGAATTTTATGATTTATTCGGAGGAAAAGAAAATTTCCCTTTGGCGACAGGATCGCCTGCATTGGATATGTTGAATAGTGGTATTCAATTGTATTGGTTGAAAAAGAAGAAACCTGAAGTGTTTCAGAAGATAGAATCCAGTTTACATCTTCCTCAGTATGCCAACTATCTTTTTTCACACAAAAAACATGCGGATTATTCTAGCATAGGTTGTCATACCGGACTATGGGATTTTGATAAAAAAAATTACCATGACTGGTTGCAACAAGAGCACTTTATGCACCTGCTGCCTGAAGCGGAAACAAGTGAAACTTATGATATGGTGAAGTTTGGCGATAAAAAGATACCGGTAGGAGTCGGATTGCACGATAGCTCGGCAGCTTTATTACCCTTCGTCAAAACAGCTAAGGCTCCTTTTCTATTACTTTCTACAGGAACATGGAACATTACATTAAATCCCTATTTTAAAGGAGTCCTCGATAAAGGTGCATTTGAGAGAGATTGTTTGTTTTTTCTATTAGATAAATGTCAGAAAGTGTCTGCATCACGCCTTTTTCTAGGGA
>CAZLDH010000139.1:0-7149 GCA_964558275.1 uncultured Chitinophagaceae bacterium | reverse complement strand
AATTATAATTGTAATTTAAATTTAATTCTAAACCTTCTAAAGGAGTTATTGTTGCAGCTAGGCGTGTAACAAAGTTCTTATGAATGTATTTTCTCCAATTAGCTCCTTCCACCAAAGCTCCCAAACGGCCGGTATAACCATTATGGCTTCGACCAATATCTGTCGGTTGGCCATCTACAAAAGCCGGATAAAAAGCAAACTTATCTCGGAAAGCAGAAACACTCCATTGGCTTGCATATCCATTCTTATTTCCGCCAATCCTTTCTTCAGCATTTCTACTAAACCTTTCCCCAAAAGTCAACTTCAACCATTTATATGGTGTAAAGTTAACATTAAGAGCTACATTGTACCTTGTTACGTCTGCATCATGAAAATTTGCCAGTTTTGTATGCTTAAAATATCTTGTAGATAATCGTGCATTTAAAGTTTTGCTTCCTCCAGAGACACTCAAATTATGAGTTTGATGACGCTGCCACTTTCTGTGCAGTATATGCCACCAGTCTGTATTATAGAAAAAGCGATAAGATCCATCACTCATTTTCTTCATAAAAGGCTCTAATTCACCATTTCCCACTTTCTTAGCATCTTCCCACATTTCATCAGTCGTCCATTGTGTATAAACATTAGCACCGCTTCTTGGATAGATAGCGGCATCAACCAGCTTGCCATACTTATAACCATTGGTAATAAAATCGGTACGTTGTATAGTTTTAGATACCCCAATATTATTAGTATATTCAATCTTAAATTTTCCGGCTTCAGCCTGTTTTGTCTGTATTAGAATAACGCCATAAGCTCCTCTTGCACCGTAAATAGCTGCTGCTTCAGCATCTTTTAAAACTGTAACAGATGCAATATTATTAGGATTAACATAATAAAGACTTTCTTCTATTCCATCAACTAGTACAAGTGGCGAACCTCCATTAAAAGAAGTAAAGCCACGAATATTAACATCCATAGGACTACCCGGGTCTGCTCCTTGACTTCCCGATCTACCTTTAATATTCAGACCGGGGATCGCACCTTGTAAAGCCCTTGCTGCACCACTAGTTGGTCGATTTGTAATATCGCCAATCTTCTTTTGAGATACAGATCCAACCAAATTCTTCTTTTTATTGGTTCCGTAACCTACCACAACAAGTTGGTCAAGTGAGGTGGAAGACGGCTCTAATGATATATTAATCTCTGACCTATGATTTACAGCTCTAAACTTATTCAAATAGCCTATAATTGAAAAATAAAGTGTATCCTCCGGAGATAAATCAGTTAATCGATAATGTCCCTGCTCATCTGTAACAGTGCCCTTTTGTGAATGACTAACACTGATTGTTACGCCAATCAAAGGTTGTCCATCATCACCAGATCGAACCGTACCAGTCACTGTTTGTGCTTTTGTTACTGCTACTAATAAAACAGTAAAAATACAGTATAACCACACAAACTTTAATGCTTTTTGCAGAAATTTATTCATAAATTATTTTTTATAAAATACTAATTAAACAGGCTTTAATTCTAGGTTTATTTAACTTGAAAATTTAAGGCATCGCCAAAAATCACTTTATCCTGCTCCATCCCCCCATCCTCCAACTGAAAAATCATCCAAGGTAGATTGCAATTCTTTAAAATAATTCCAATATGTTTTAAACAACGCGCTATTTTTTAGTTTCAAAAGAAATTCATTATTATATTCCAACGCTCCATCTGTATAATTATGACTGCCTGTGAGTATCACTCGTTGAACTTTCCCTTTTATTACACCTTTTATAAGCATACATTTAGAATGGTCATTTTCTTTACGGATATCTAAAATCTTAACATATCCTCCTGCATCATGCAATTCTTTTAATTTAACCATAACAGCATTTGATACTCCTTGATCTACACTACGTGTTATCACCTGAACAGTAACCCCTTTATTTTGAAGGTTAACCAGTTTTTCAGCTATCCGTACTCTATCCCCACTCCAAAACGCCATGAATACATTTACTGTATCCTTCGAATAGGCATCTTTATCTAACAAATCTAATTGTTCTATAATATTATCTTTCTGATCCCACTGTCCATTCTCTCTTCTAGGGAAGAAAAAAACCGTGATACTATCTCCTATATTTTTAATCTCGTAGGTAAAATCGGTCATACCATGTTTAGCTCTTGTTTTAACCTGCTTCCAATTGTAAAGGAAAGCATCATATAATCCTTTGTTAGTCATTATCACAGCATCATTTACTTTTTTTGCAGCAGATGAAATAAAATTATGAGAAGTAGCGAGCACAAGATTTTTTGCTGTACCATTCGGCATAACCACTTTTGAAAATAACGCATACTTTTCATGATTAATAGCACCTTCTGTATTATCATTATTTACCGTAATCATTTCCGAAGGACTTTTTAATATATGTCTGAATAAGTTAAAGGATTTTACATTCTCTTCGACACTCGCATCAACCCTTCCGGAATCTATCAACAAATGGATTTCAACTCCTCTATCATAGGCATCAGCTAAAGCATATCTTACTTGCGAATCAGAAAAAAGATAAATGCTAATGTGCACAACGGAACCCTTTGGCGCATGATCTAGATAGATCTTCAACTGTCTCAAGATTACTCGATCACTTGTTTTATTTTTTACCAATATAGGTTTTGTCATAAGCGCTTTTTCAATATATAGCGGCTGAAGACTATCCTTATTATTCTCCTCTTGTCCTACACTGGCACCTCCATTTTTACCACAGCCAAGCGTAGTCAGTAATAAAAAAACAATGATGGCATAATTAAATCTAATCATTATAAAACTTTCTAATTATTTACTTAAAATTATAAATGGTTCTTTTGTAAAACAGGATAATCTCCTTCCCGGGTTTGCCAAACGCTTGTAAAATCAAACCCTAACATCTTCGTTTTGGCATTTTCCCCTTGCATGTCAGATGTTGATAATGCTGTACCGCCATAAGAGATTGACACACCCGAACTTTGCATATTCCAGTAGCTATTGGTTATTGTTGAACTTCCTCCTTTGTTTCCCGATAATCCGCCGACAGTACCACCAGGATTAGTCACTTTTCCAGTAGAATAACAATTTTTCATAATTCCATCGTAAAATTGACCTACTAATCCACCTGCATATTTAGCACCACCGGTTGAAGCATCTCCTGTAGAATAACAGTTGATAATCTTAGAATGTGAATCTCCAACCAGTCCACCAACATAATTAGAAACTGTTTGAACATTGCCGGTTGAAAAAGAGTTAATAATATCCGCATCATCATTAGCATAACCAACCAATCCCCCGGTAAACCCATCTCCTTTATTTTGAACATCTCCGGTTGCATAGCAATTTTTAACAATAGCATCATTCTGATAACCTACAAGTGCTCCGGTGTTACTTTCAGCGCTTACCACATCACCGGTAGCATAACAATTAGATATATCGCCATGCGTATCTCCTACCAACCCTCCATTTCCCCCGCCGCCATCACCAATCACCTTGCCAGTAGCATAGGAATTTTCTACCGGTCCATAATTTATCCCTATAAGACCACCTGTATAATCACCACTAGTACCATGTACTATCCCTGTTGCATAACAATTGATAACTGCACCATGACTATCACCGACCAGACCACCAATTTCTTTTCCTTCTCCTGTTACATCCCCTGTTGCATAAGAGTCTTTCACCTCCGTATTCTCATCTGTATATCCGACTAATCCGCCAATATGGTTGCCTTTTGCATTTACATCCACACCCGATGAGGAACCAAGAATATCTCCATGACTTGAACCTGCCAGCCCCCCAATGTTATCATTAGGAGATCCCTGATTCGTACCTGTTACCTGACCACTACTAACTTTAATATCTTTTATTTTTCCATAATGTAGACCTACCACTCCCCCCACATCATTTAAACCGGTAACATCTACATTTTTTAATTCCATGTTTTCAAGAATAGCATTTTCACCTGTACGGCAAAAAAGGCCTACCCATTCCGCCTTAGGAAGATTGATATATAAACCTGTTATGGTATGCCCCTGTCCGTCATAAGTACCGTTAAAATAAGGCTCTTCATTACCGATAGGGACAAATCCTTTCCCGTCATTCCAATTTCTGGTATCTGTTGCATCAATGTTTTCCATCTGGATAAAATTGCTCTCCCAAGAAGAAGGATGCTCACTAATCCATTGTACATTATCCAAAGAAACAACCTGATAAGGATCTGTCAACGTACCACTTCCTGCCGGTTTACTATAATAGGAATTAGTTATAACGAAATAAGCATTCTGCAAATTTTTATTAATAGATAAATCACCATTTACTTGTTTTAAAGTGATTGGCAATAAATATATTTTACCTGTATCCAATGAATTGGGATAATTTTTAATAAAAAGTTGCACACTATCCCCATACTTAACCCCTGCCGGTATAGTATCCGTTTTACTAGTTAATTCATAATTTTCCTGAGGTAAAACAGTATATGAAGTGCCGTGTTCCGCATTGTAGGTATTTACCAGTGAAGTGTTCGCCGAAAAGTGAACTATAACATCTTTATCGGCAGCACCTACTCCACCAATATTGGCACTATAGTCAAGCGTGTCTTCGGTATTAAGATTGGAAAGTTCTACTTTAAGAGTACCAAGTCTTGCCTGAGAAAGGTAAACTCCTCCGGCTCTTGGCTTACCCAGGTCCGGGGTTATATAATTATCACAACTATTAAAAGCCATTCCTATAGTGACAAATGCTAACAGCAATAATATTCTATTTAAATCTGTTTTCATAATAATTCAGTTTAATAACCTTTAATATACTTAGTAGCTTCCTCACCCTCAATATCTTCAAGCACAGAAGACTGTGTCAATTGCAAAAGGTTGGGATGAGTTCGGGGTTGAAAAAGGTGACCTTTACTGAATACACCACCCATCTGAACAAAAATTCCACTTCCATTGGCACCAGAGACTGAAAATGTATTGGAACCTTGTCCAAAAAGGGCTTGTTCATCCCCCGTTGCCGGGTTTTTTGAGCTATACAAATCACTTTGAAGAGGAACTTTATATCCGTAAGGAGGTTGATAAGCATCGCCTACGCTTCCTCCATAAAAAACGACATCGACCGGTACAGATGAAGAGGTGACGCTTGTACCATTAAATATGGCAAAGCCGGTAGCATTAGCTTCCCCATTAGTAAACAATGCACCTGTTGAATTACCAAAACCATCTCCGGCCACCTGACTATCATCACCAAGGTTAGGAGAAACATTACGAATCCAATTGGCATTGCTAATATCTGTTGAAAGACCTTCATCCGAACTATAACCATCAATAACCATTTGTCCTTGTCCCACATAAAAGAAAGTCCCGGCTTTTGCTGTTCCTTCGGTTAAATCAAACTTGAAAGACACAGCCCCTCCTGTTCCCCATCCATTGACCATAGGACCACTATTATATCGTCCTACTACAAGACTATAGGGAGTTTTAGAAAAGTCAATATCGTCCAATGCCATCAACTGTACATATTCTAATCCCCCTTTAAAGGTAAACGATATTCCATTGTCATAACTGCGACTATCTCCCACTTGCGGATTGTCTGATCCATCTGGGTTCACCAAAAAACCGGTAATAATGACCTTTGAATGTGTAGGTTTTATTAGGTGAGTATCGAATACAAAATAAACGGTTTTCAATTTTTCATTTACCGACACATCAGCATTTGTCTGCTTAATGGTTATAGGAAGTAGGTATTTATTTTCCGGAATACTTTGTGAGCCATCTATTTCTAGTGTTAATGTCGGACTAAAATCTATTCCCGCCGGGATGACAGTGGATAAACTACTTAATTTATAATTATTTTCTGGTAATAAAGGATAGGATGTAAAATTTTGGATATTAAAACTATCAACCAGAGAAGGATTTACGCTAAATTGTACTTTAATATCGTGTTTTGGCTTTCCCGGGCCTCCATAAACAGCTTGAAAATCAAATATTTGGATAGAATCAATACCCGTAACTACACTATATTCTGCAGGACTGTTGCGCGCCTGAGGTATGTAAATTTTAGCATATTTATCAGGAGATAGGGAGTAATCATTCTTACAGCTATTGAAAGCAACCAGACCTGCAATTAATAGAAAAGGAAGTACGAATAATCGCTTAAATTTTAAAAAAATCATCATCTTCTTTTATTTTTATGAATATTATTACGTTGGTTCAACCTTTTATCTGGTTTATCACCAGCCCGGGTTTTGCTTTAAATTCTCATTTAAGTACAATTCACTTTGAGGGATTGGATACAAATACATCTTATCGTCCCATTTGCGATATTCTACTGTTTTCACCTTATAAGAAAAACCATTACCTGATTTAGTAACCTTTACTCCTTTGATATCCTGAGTAGAAGAGCCTATTTTCCAGCGACGAATATCCCAAAATCTTTGATTCTCAAAAGCCATTTCCACTCTGCGTTCATTATGTAACTTCTCTCTAAAGTCTGCTTTTGACATTCCGCCGGGAAAAGGAGGCATTTTGGAACGAGCACGTACTTTATCAACTGCATCCCGTGCACTCATGCCATACCCTTGAGGATCATTATCCGGACCATAGGCTTCATTCATGGCTTCAGCATAGCTCAACAATGTACCTCCATATCTATAAACAACTATGGTATGGTTAGCCGTAGTAGTATGATCAGGAAGCAAATCTATATTTTCTATAACTCCTTTCTTTAGATAATATCCCGTTTTAGTAGCACCTGGTTTGGGAGGACCATCTACACCTCTATTCCAAATTTCCACTTTACGACCTTTCCAGATTGAATTATTATATAATACTGTTTCTGTTAATCTAGGGTCTCTTCCTTTATAAGGATGCATTGGATCATAACCAGACGCAGGATTATCAATGGGCAAACCGGTAGCCTTCATTTCAAAGGCATCGACTAAATTTTGAGTAGGATTGACTCCATTTTTATTACTCCCTTCGTATCCTATCGGGAAATTATCTCTTTCATAATAGTTACTAGTTGGAAATCGAAAGTTAAAGATAAGCCCAGGAGACTTTGTTGTATTAAATAAGTTGCTAAAATCCGGATCAAGAGAATACCAGCCTTCTTTAATAATATCATGATAGGCAGCAGCTGCTTTTTCCCATTTACTCAGGTCATTA
>CAZLDH010000138.1:0-7287 GCA_964558275.1 uncultured Chitinophagaceae bacterium | reverse complement strand
AAAAGTCATTGTTTTTCTGAAAAGAATAGCCTGATGTAAAGTAGAGACTATGACTAGAGAATAACCCCGGTAAAAAAACATTTAAGTGAGCATTGAACTTATCGGTAAGCTTGGCGGTCCACAAAGTATGGTCATATTCCAAGGAAAGGGCGAATCCTATTTTTGGATTGATATCCTGATTGGTTTGGTTTCTGAGGTTATTAAAAGAGAGACCTAAGGAATAATAGTTGATTGTTTTGCTGTTTTTTTTGCTTTGGGGGTAGTCGGTGTAATTGAGAATTCCCTGATGAAAAGCTCCTGATATAGATAGGTAACGATGATATAGACCCGCTGACAGATTGAGCGGAACCCGAAAACCTGCCGACCAGTTTGTTTCGTTCCAGTGTATGGTCGTGCTATCAGATAAAAGTCCATGCCGCTGAAATGTTTTTTTGAAACCTAACTGTAAGAAAGGGAAAATGCCGCCATAAAGCAAGTTGGCTTTAAGGAAAGGAGTGTTTTCATTAAAATTATATCCGATGCCCGCTGATGCTTGCATTTTCCCCATTAAATCTCTGGAACTAAGGAGAAGGCTGGTCTCGGGATAGACGGATTCAAAATACCAACTCCGAATACGAAAAAGATGTTTGAAAGGATGGTATTTTTGAGCGGAAGCCTTTTGGGGAGAGATTCTTTTTAGGATAGATTTATTATCATAGTAGGATAATGCTTTCGGAACATAAGGGTTATAAACTTTGGCGATAGATTCTTTGGAAACGGGTGTCCAAGAAGAGGAATCTTTTGCGGTGGAAAGTAATTGAAATCCTTGAACAGCGTATTCAGTAAATAGAATTTTATCCTTCACTGAATCTATGGTTACGCTATAATCTCCAATCGGTCGTTTGGTGACTCTGAATATTTTATTGTCATTTATTCGCAGCGCATAAATCTGAACATTGTGTTTGAATCCGGCAGGGAAGTAAATAAAGTCCTTAGATATGCTGACCGGGCCAATAGGTTTTGGTGCAAAAGGCGTTAATATCGTTTGTGTGCCGGTTTGTATATTTATTTTGACCAGTGCCATATTACTGAGGGTGTCTCTGGCGCCACTAATAATATATTTCCCGTTTAAGCTAAATTTAGGATAAGTATAAAAATAATTATTAGGATTCGGTAACGATTTAATTTTTTCTCCATCTTTTGTTTTTAATAGGTCAATTTGAGCGTTATTTTGCGTAACATTTACAGCTACAACCTTCTGTCCATTAGGAGAAAGATCCGGTGAAAAATATTTGCTGTGATGAGTTAAGGTTTGAGATTGTTTTGTTTCTAAATCATATACTTTAAGTATAGAATAATCTTTCCAGCCCCATCGTAGATTGGGTCGATATTCGGTCCAGACAATCTTGTCACCACCGTAGGAATAATACTGTTGAGTAGAATTTCCGATAGGAACAACTACTTTCTCTTTTCCCGAAGTGTCTATTTCAATGATTTTGGGTAATTGGGCATAGCCATATTTTAGCGCCAAAGTTTTTCCATTTTCAATAGATATGGGATGGGTATAATTGAGTACGGTATTTTTGGTGGCTGTTTTGAGGGTATCTACTTTAGTAAATTTTTTGTTTTCATTTTTTTGCTCCCAAATGTCTTTGAAATGTTTGATTGATGCATAGTAAAATGCTTTTATTTTTTTGCCGGTATAGTAATTTAAAGCAGCATCCAAAGGATAAAATCCGTATTGAAACAAGTGAAAAGGTTTGTCCGGGTGTTTTTGGTTAAATGGATTTATAAATTTTTTATTGAGTAGTGCCTTTTGCATGATAGGGTGCCAGAAATTATTTCCATATTTATTTCTTCCGTATGCTACAGTCATGTATCCGGATACATATTTATTGGGCACAAGATCTTTGAGTGAGCCATTTCTTATTTTGGCATAATTATAATCCGTATTGGATAACCAAAGCGCTTTGTAAGGATCCAAGAAAGAGGGTGATCTTCCACGCCCTTGTAGGGTAAGTTGTGTTTCCATAAAAACTGCTTCCCCTTCCCAATACCAACCCGGAATAAGTTGATTATCTATGAGTGCCTGTCCGCTTTCCCCAAATAATGTATGAAAGGTATTGGCCAGTCCTGTCTTGAAATTCATATATTGTAATGCATGCCAGGTTTCATGAATACCCAGTTGATTGAGCCAGTTGGTAGTACCTAAACCAAAATTATCTTGAGAAGGTGTAGTTAAAAATACCGCCCTGAAAGGTCCCAGCGTAACGAATCCGTTAGATTTGACCGTATGCGGTTGTAGGATAATATTGAATTTCTGTGTGTGCTGCCCTATAGAACTGCGCTCATTTTTGAGCATGTAAGTTGAGGTATTTAAAACGGTTTGTGCCTTTTCTTTATTTCCTTGCGGGTAGATGATACGCAGGCTGTCGTTATTCAGTTGCATCCAGTGTACCGAAGGTGCATTTCCGCCAATTTTTTGCGCAGAGCAAAATATAGAGATGCTCATCCCTATCACAAGAAAGAGGACTTGCTTAATGATGTTATAATAACGCCGTTTATTGAAATATAAAATTAGCATTCACTTAGGTTCACAGGGATATGAACAGCTAATCCTCCATCTGACGTTTCTTTGTATTTGGTGTTCATGTCGAGCGCGGTATCCCACATTGTATTGATTACATTATCTAGAGATACTCTTGCTAAATCCGGATTGCTTTTTAGTGCCAATTGGGAAGCGGTAATTGCTTTTACTGCCCCCATGGTATTCCTTTCGATACAGGGAATTTGTACGAGCCCGCCAATGGGGTCACAAGTCATTCCTAAATGATGCTCCATTGCTATTTCGGCTGCCATCATTGCTTGCTTTTGAGAACCGCCTAGTACTTCTGTAAGACCTGCGGCTGCCATGGAGGAAGATACACCGATTTCAGCTTGACATCCGCCCATGGCAGCCGAAATAGTAGCTCCTTTTTTGAAAAGACAGCCAATTTCGGAAGCCGTTAATAAAAATGAAATTATTTTCTGCTTATCATATCCATGAACAAAAGTTAAATAATATTGCAATACTGCGGGGATAACGCCCGCCGCTCCATTAGTTGGAGATGTGACAACCCGGCCAAAGGATGCATTTTCTTCATTTACCGCTAGTGCAAAACAGCTTATCCAATCTGTAATATAGTCGAAACTTTGACCACCGGCAGAGATGGCTTTCAGCCAACTTTTGTATTCATTATAAGTTCTGCCTTTCAACAATTTTTTATTTAATGCAGCCGCTCTCCGACTAACGTGTAATCCTCCCGGTAACTCTCCTTCTACTGTGTGACAACCTTTATACATGCAATCCCGCATGGTTTTAAAAATGTGCATCACGCCTTTTTCGGTTTCAGATTCATCTCGCCAGCAATTTTCATTCTCCATGACTACTTCTGAAATACTCAGACCGGTTTTCATGCACCAATGAAGTAGGTCTTTTGCGGTATTTATAGGGAATTGTAATGTAATGTCGGCTTTTGGATTACCCTGTTCATTCTTTTCTTTGACTACGAAACCACCACCAACAGAATAATATGTACGCTTAAAAAAGGCATTGTTTTCTATTTCGGCTATGAAAGTAAGGCCATTTGGATGATAAGGGAGAGAAGCTTCTTTATGGAAAATAATATCTTTTTTGGGATTAAATGGAACAGGAATGTCTCCGCCAAGGGAAAGTTTTTTTTCTTGAACAATTTTGGCCAGTTTATGATGAAGCGTCTCTACTTCAAAGATTTCTGGTTTTTCACCCAATAGACCCATTTGTACTGCCTTGTCGGTTCCGTGTCCAATCCCTGTTTTGGCAAGTGAGCCATAAAGTAATATCTGTATTCTTTGAATGGTAGTGTTAGGAAAGTTTTTTTTGAGTGCATCAAGAAAATAGAGCCCGGCTTTCCAGGGACCTAGGGTATGTGAACTAGAAGGTCCTACGCCAATTTTTAGCACATCAAAGATAGAAATAGATTCCTGGGGCGTCATAAAATGAATTTTATTCAAAGTTAGGATATTTGTGATTTTTATAGCAGAGATATGTAGGGATAATGCTTCCTATTTTGTATTTTCCTGTTTTTTGATAAAAAAATCTTATATTTATCGCTTCAAAGTGTATGAATTATATAGTTTTACATGTTCTAACTTGTGAAAGATTAAGATGTAAATTTTTATAAGTATGAAAAAATCTTTGGCAGATCTTTTGACCATATATTTATATGAGAAGCGGTATCTAAGCCTGCCTAAGCTGGGTCGGTTTATCGTTTCTGATGAAGAGGATTTGTCAAAGCCTGAAAGTATTGAGTTTACAAGGATTCCAAAAGGGCTTATTCAGTTTAGCTATAATCCGGAGGAGGAAACAGATACAGAGTTAATAAAATATATTACCGGTCATACGCGTAAAATGCAATCATTGGCATTGGCAGATTTATTTACTTTTACTGATCAGGCACGCCAAATGTTGAATCTTTTGCAGCCGGTGTCTTTTCCCGGAATTGGTACTGTAGGTAAAGAAAGTGATAATGCAATTAGTTTTGAACCGGGGATTTATCGACCAGAGTTGCTTTCTGATACGGCTGATTATACGAAGCAAACTAATTTTAGTAGCATGTCTTCGACTGCTACACAAACAAGTAGCTCAAGTTCATCCGCATCTGTGCCCAATAGACCAAATCGTTCAGCCGGAGGGATGCTTGTAATATTTATTTGTATTATCATTGCCGGGGTGTTGGTGTATTTTATCTTTTCTAATAAAGAGGAAGATGCGAATAATCGAATGATTACACAAGTTGCAACTTCCGGGGATAGTACAGTTCAGACAAAAGAAGGACAGAAGCTAATACAAAACAAAAAACAGGCAAAATGGACCTCCGTTCCGCCCAAGAAAAAAGGGGAAGTTCATTATCAGGTGGTGTTTGAACATGGGGTGGATTCAAGTCGGGCATTTAGTAAATATAGACAATTAACAGGTTGGGGGCATTTGGTTGTGGTGACTACCAAAGATTCTATACATTATGATGTTGCTATTCCAACCTCCTCTTTGGTCTCTGATACCACAAAAATGAAGGATTCTATTCGGGTACTCTACGGGAGACCTACTACAATTCGTTATAAAACAGGGGGTTAAGATTTTATTGAGATATTATTTGTAGATTTTGTAAAATATTCCGACCTTTGCCATCCGTTTTAACAATTGCGTAAACTAAGAGATAAAATATAAAATCATGGCAAGAGTGTGTCAGGTTACCGGAAAACGACCCATGACGGGGAATAATGTTTCCTTTTCTAACATGAAAAACAAACGTCGTTTTTACCCAAATTTACAAAAGAAACGCTATTATCTAGCAGAGGAAGACAGATGGATTACCCTGAAGGTTTCAGCTAGTGCTATTCGTACTATAAACAAAAAGGGTTTATATGCGGTAGTGAAAGAATTACGTGCTAAAGGTGAAAAAATTTAAAAATATTTAAGTTATGGCTAAAGGAAAGGGTAACAGAGTTCAGGTTATTTTGGAATGCACCGAACATAAAAATTCGGGCAAACCGGGTACTTCTCGCTACATTACAACGAAAAATAAAAAGAATACGCCGGGACGTATAGAATTGAAGAAATACAATCCTATACTTAAACGCAAAACTGTACATAAAGAGATTAAATAAAGTTATTTAACTTTTATAAATTATATTATCATGGCTAAAAAAGCAAAAACTGCGATTAAAGGAGATAAGGCTGTTGACGTGGATGCAAAAAACTTTACGAAAGTGATTCGTACGGTAAAATCCCAGAAGACCGGATCTTATGCCTTTAAAGAAAATATTATACATAAAGACAAAGTGAAAGAATATCTTAGCAGTAAGTAAGAAATATTCTTTTATTATCTTATCTTTGAAAGCTGTCTCGCTAGCCGAGATGGCTTTTTTGTGTTTTATGTCATGTGAGCTTAAAGCCTAGAGCGAAAAGCGTAAAGCTTAAAGCGAAAAGCCAAAAGCGAAAATTTAATACCAATCAATACCTAATCAACATAATATCATGGGGATATTTAAAAAGATATTTTCAAAACCGGAGAAAGAAAGTCTGGATAAAGGCTTAGAGAAGACCAATGAGAATTTTCTTCAAAAGGTTGGAAGAGCTGTAGTAGGAAAGTCTAAAGTGGATGAAGAGGTTTTAGACGATTTGGAAGAAGCATTGGTTTCTGCTGATGTCGGCGTAAATACAACAGTGGAAATTATTGAACGTATTGAAAAGAGAGTGGATCGGGATAAGTATATGAATACTTCAGAGTTGCAACGTATCCTTCGTGAAGAAATTGCTGATATGTTGATTACTCCGGAACGAGAGGCCTCTGCAGGTGGTTTTGACTTTTCGGAAGGGAAGAAGCCTTATGTAATTATGGTTGTTGGAGTGAATGGCGTAGGAAAGACTACAACGATTGGTAAATTGGCATATCAATATAAGAAAGCCGGAAAGTCTGTTGTGTTAGGCGCTGCAGATACTTTTAGAGCAGCTGCTGTAGATCAATTAACTATATGGAGCGAGAAAATTGGCGTTCCTATTGTGAAACATGCTATGGGTTCGGATCCGAGTGCTGTCGCTTTCGATACGGTTAAGAGTGGACAAGCAAAAGATGCAGATGTTGTCTTGATAGATACCGCTGGACGTTTGCATAATAAACGCCATCTAATGGATGAATTGGGAAAGATTAAACGTGTGATGGGAAAAGTTATTCCTGATGCACCACATGACGTATTGTTGGTTCTTGATGGATCTACCGGACAAAATGCGCTTGAACAGGCAAAGCATTTTACGACTGCCACCGAGGTGAGTTCGCTAGCGATTACTAAGTTGGATGGAACGGCAAAAGGCGGTGTCGTTTTGGCTATTGCTAATCAATTCAAGATTCCCGTAAAATATATTGGTATAGGAGAACAAGCAGAAGATTTACAAGCTTTTAATGCGGCTGAATTTGTAGACTCATTATTTAAAAAGAATACCCCGCAGCAATAATTTCTATCGCAGGGTGTATTCTAGGGAGTGTAATTTTAGTACTATTTTTCAATCGAAGATGAGATTTATTTTACACCAAATGTTCAATCGAAGACGTTAACCCGCTCTCTTGCAAAGCCGTTTGTTGTCGGTTCGGTCATCAGCTTCTTACGGATTTTAGTTTCCTTGCATTCAAGTATGCCTTAAATTCTTGAAAAGTCATTTCTTTAGTGTCCTCAGCAATTTTCTTTCTAACCTTCCTGAAGAAATTAAACGTATCAAATTCTTTTTAAATATTT
>CAZLDH010000137.1:0-7359 GCA_964558275.1 uncultured Chitinophagaceae bacterium | reverse complement strand
ATTTTATTAGCTGCTAATCTACTAATAAAATTAGTAATAAAAAAGTTAACCTAGGTCAATGACTTCTTTTAAAGGATCAATTATTTTTGCATTTTTAAAACAAGAATAAAAATGGATAAATTAAAACTAATTACCTCCACAACCCGAAAAGGTAGAAAAGGTATCGCTTTCGCGAATTGGATGCAGGAATTTGCCACCAAAGAAGGTTCGTTTGATATTGAACTTCTGGATTTAGCAGAAATCAACCTCCCGCTGTTGGATGAGCCAAACCATCCTATGCAAGGGCAATATGAGCATGAATATACGAAAGAATGGAGTCGGAAAATTCATGAGGCAGATGCCTTCATTTTTGTATTAGGCGAATATAATTATGGATATCCTGCGCCAATCAAGAACGCTATCGACTATCTACATCATGAATGGAAATATAAACCGGTAGGTTTTCTGAGCTATGGAGGAATCTCCGCAGGGCTGCGTTCTACGCAAATGATGAAACAAGTAGTAACAACGCTAAGCATGATGCCTATTCCCAAACAGGTCAATTTGCCCTTTGGTTTTAAAAAAGTAGATGAGCATGGAATTTTTCATCCGGATGAGCAGATTGAAAACGCTGCCCTAACAATGTTACAGGAGTTAAAAAAATGGAGCCATGCAATGAAAGTATTAAGAAACGATACAACGACAAACTCCCGGGAATAACATTAAATCTACTGCTCCCAATGATTTTTTATCAAGTTATTGGGAGTGCTTTTTCCCTATAGCCTCTCTTTTTATTTCCCCTTTACATTTTTTTGATAGTAATTACAGATAGGACGTAAATCACAAAGTTCGCACTTAGGTTTTCTTGCCACACAGATATATCTTCCATGAAGAATCAACCAGTGATGGGCAATATGAATTTTTTCTTCAGGGATATACTTTATCAATTGTTTTTCGGCTTGTAACGGATTTTTTGCCCGCAGCGTCAATCCGATACGAGCAGAAACCCGAAAAACATGGGTATCCACTGCCATATTGGGTTGCTTATACACTACAGAAGTAATGACATTGGCGGTCTTTCGTCCTACGCCGGGCAGGGTCATAAGTTCTTTGACTGTTTGAGGAATTTCTCCATCAAAATCAGTCATCACTTTTTGTGCCATCCCAATTAAATGCTTCGTCTTATTATTCGGGTAACTGATACTTTTTATCAAAGGAAAGAGCTCTTCAAAAGTAGCCTTACTCAAAGCACTCAAGTCAGGAAATTGGGCAAAAAGTGCAGGAGTTGTTTTGTTCACCCTTTTGTCAGTGCATTGCGCAGAAAGAATAACAGCAACAAGTAATTGATATGTACTGTCATACATTAATTCAGTCTCTGCGTTAGGATATTTTTCTTCAAAATATGCCAGACTAATGGTATATTTTTCTTTTCTAGTCATTCTCCGAAGCATCTTTTATGATAAAAACATCCTCATTAGGCTTCTTCATCAAATATTTTTCTCTCGCAAATTTTTCTAACTTTTCCGGATCAGATTCAAGGGAATGAAGCTGGTGATTAATCGAGTCAATTTGATTTTCCAGATACACTTTTCGATCCCCTAATTCATGCAGGCGGGAAATATACCCCACCTGCCTGATAAGATCATTGTTGTCAAAGAAGGTAATCCATACTATAAATAATACGGAAACAATAAAATACCTATTCTTTAGCCATTTTGGAATTTTTCTTCCCATGAAGAAATTTATTTAAAAAGCTTTTGGGGAAAGTTAGCAGAATTTTCTAATTCTTCCTCTATTCTTAACAACTGATTGTATTTCGCAATACGATCGGTACGCGAGGCAGAACCCGTCTTGATTTGCCCGGTATTTAAAGCGACTGCTAAATCAGCAATTGTCGTGTCTTCAGTTTCGCCGGAACGATGACTCATAATGGCAGTATAACCATTATTCTGTGCCAACTGAACTGCATTAATGGTTTCCGTAAGTGAACCAATTTGGTTTACTTTTATTAATATACTGTTTCCAATTCCCTTATCAATTCCTTTTTGAAGTCTTTCAACATTGGTCACAAAAAGATCATCTCCAACCAACTGGGTTTTATCTCCCACTTTAGCAGTTAATTGCTGCCATCCATCCCAGTCATCCTCAGCCATAGCATCTTCTATAGAAACAATCGGATATTTTTCAACCCATTCTGCCCAATAAGCAACCATCTCATCAGCAGAGAGTTTACGTCCGTCCGAATGTAAGAAATGATATTTCTGTTCGTCTTCTAAATACAATTCGCTAACTGCAGGATCTAATGCAATACCTACATCTTCTCCGGGTGTAAATCCGGCTACTTTAATGGCATCTATAACCGTCTCAATAGCTTCTTCATTACTTTGTATATTAGGGGCAAATCCACCTTCATCTCCTACATTGGTAGAATATCCTTTTTCTTTCAACACGGCCTTTAAATTATGGAAAATAGTTGTTCCCCATCTTAAGGCTTCCGAAAAAGTAGGCGCACCAAAAGGGACAATCATAAATTCCTGAAAATCAATTTTATTATCAGCATGAGAACCGCCATTCAGAATATTCATAAGAGGAACCGGAAGCGTACGGGCATTTGTTCCGCCAACATAACGGTATAAAGGAAGACCTGCCTCTTGAGCGGCAGCTTTAGCAGCTGCCAGACTAACAGCTAAAATGGCATTAGCTCCTAATTTTGCTTTATTAGGCGTTCCATCTAAATCAATCATTCGTTGATCAATTCCGGTCTGATCTGCAACCTCCCATCCCAAAAGCGTCTCAGCAATAGCATCATTTACATTTTCAACAGCTTTCAAAACACCTTTTCCGAGATAAACAGCCTTATCCTTATCACGTAATTCTACGGCCTCATGAACTCCGGTTGAAGCGCCGGAGGGAACAGCTGCCCTACCCAAAGCACCTTCATCTGTAAGAATTTCTACTTCTACAGTAGGATTGCCTCGAGAATCCAGAATTTGACGGGCATGTACATTGGTGATAATACTCATAATTCTATATTTTAATTGGTTAATTTACGAAATAAATCTTCCAGAGAAGTTTTAGAACTCTGCAAAGAAACGATGTTCAGATTATTCTGCAAAGTAAGTTGCCACAAACTTTTCTTGGTTTTCTCCGATTCTTGGCTGGAGATATGCCATATGAACGTTGCTTTTTGAACAATATTCCGAACCCCTTCTAACTGAAGAAGAATCGATTTTGAAACCTCCTGTTCAAATTCTACAATCAATATTTCCTCGCTTCCATCCCGCTCCAGATTGGCAATCACATCATCGGCAACAATCTTTCCTTTATTAATTATAATTGCCCGCTCACATACAGATTCTACTTCTTGCATAATGTGAGTAGATAATAAAACGGTCTTTTCTTGTCCTAATCTTATAATTATATTACGAATTTCCAAAAGTTGGTTGGGATCCAAACCCGATGTAGGCTCATCCAATATCAGCACCTCCGGATCGGACAACAATGCTCTGGCAAGTCCTACTCGTTGCTTATACCCCTTTGACAAAGCACCAATCTTTTTATTTACTTCCGCGCTAAGACCAACCATATCTATAACCTCAGAAATTTTTTTCTTTTTCTGAGTCAGATGATACAACCCTGCAGTAAAAGATAGAAATTCCCTTACATACATATCCGGATACAAAGGATTTGTTTCCGGCAGATAACCTATTTTTTTCTTTATCTCCAAGGGATGTTCATCCACATCTACTCCACAAACCAGTGCTTTTCCGGAAGACGAAGGCTGATAACCGGTTAAGATTTTCATGGTAGTCGATTTCCCAGCACCATTAGGACCTAAAAAACCAACCACTTCTCCTTTTGCTACCGAAAAAGAAATTTGATCCACAGCACGTTGATCGCCATACATTTTGGTCAGATTAGTCACGGAAATAGACATGTTTGCAAGTTACGATATTTCACAGTAAATAGAAGATAATACTCATTCAAGCAAAAATTCCTCCATATTCCCCGGATGAACAACAGTATAAGATGCCGTAGGGTAATTTGAGCTAAATGTCTTTGAAAGAGCCGGTTTCTTTTTTGGATTCCATTTACAATTCAAAAGCCGACAGTTGCGCTTCTTCTTCAATTAAATCAATTTCTTGTTGTTGCGTGGTTCGCCAAAAATAAAAAGCCACCTCTCTTTTCCGATAATTTAAAACTTTTAGTCGTTCCGAAATAATAATCCTCCTTCTGCAATATTTTTTCTATTAAGGTTGATTTCCCTACTTGTCTGGCTCCATAAAGAATAATGGCTTTCCCTCTAAAAAGACGTTTCTTAATTTGGTCAGCAGTACTTCTTTTTATCATCATATTAAATTCGAGTTTTATAAAAATATGATATTTTTGGATTATATTCCAAAATAAACATAATAATAATGGATTCTAGTCCAATATTATTATGTTTTTATTGGAATAACTAGACCTAGTTCTCAAAAAGTCGGATCATTTAACGTTGTTGCCAAACAATCATAAAAACCCTCCTATCAAGCTAAAGTTAAATTATCTTCAGCATCAAGGCAGCCCATTATTCTTTAGTATATTTGTGTTTGATTTTCAAAAAAACAATAACTAATGGAATATCGTATTGAAAAAGATACCATAGGGGAAATTAAAGTTCCTGTGGATGCCTATTGGGGTGCGCAAACCGAACGCTCCATAGAAAATTTCAAAATTGCCAGAGACACCAATAAAATGCCGAAAGAAATCATTGAGGCATTTGCATATCTGAAAAAAGGTGCTGCTTTAACCAATGAAGCCGCCGGCGTACTCCCTAAAGAAAAAACTGATTTAATCGTTAAAGTTTGTGACGAAATCATCGAAGGGAAATTAAACAACCAGTTTCCATTGGTTGTTTGGCAGACAGGTTCCGGCACGCAAAGTAATATGAATGTTAACGAAGTCGTTGCATTCAGAGGGCAAGTCATCAACGGCGGTAAATTAACCGACAAAGAGCGAGTTTTACACCCGAATGATGATGTCAATAAATCTCAGTCTTCCAATGACACTTTTCCTACAGCCATGCATATCGCTGCCTACAAAATATTGACAGAAACTACTCTACCCGGTTTAGAAAAGCTAAAAAAGACTTTTGAACAAAAAGCAAAAGACTTTGCTGAAGTAGTTAAGATTGGACGAACACACTTTATGGATGCTACCCCATTGACAGTAGGTCAGGAAATCAGTGGCTATGCTGCTCAATTACAACACGGAATCAATGCCATCAAAAACTCACTGGATCATTTAAGTGAATTGGCGCTGGGAGGAACGGCCGTAGGCACAGGAATAAACACGCCGCCAAACTATGCTGAAAATGTAGCTAAAAATATTGCGAAATTAACCGGCATGCCTTTTATTACAGCTAAAAATAAATTTGAATCGCTGGCGGCACATGATGCAATTGTAGAAGCTCATGGTGCATTAAAGACAGTAGCTGTCAGCTTGATGAAAATCGGGAATGATATTCGAATGCTGTCTTCCGGTCCCCGCTGTGGAATTGGAGAGCTCAACATTCCGGCCAATGAACCGGGTTCCTCCATAATGCCTGGGAAAGTTAACCCTACCCAATGTGAGGCGCTCACCATGGTAGCAGCACAAATAATGGGAAACGATGTAGCCATCAATGTTGGAGGTTCTAACGGACAATTTGAATTAAATGTATTCAAGCCCGTTATGATTTATAACTTCCTGCATAGCGCTAGATTAATTGGTGATGCAACTGTTTCTTTCAATGATAATTGTGCAGTAGGTTTAGCGCCAAACAAAGAAAGAATAAAAGATAACCTCAATAATTCTCTCATGCTGGTCACTGCGCTGAACACAAAAATCGGTTATTATAAAGCTGCAGAAATTGCACAAACTGCATTAAAAGAAGGAAAGACCTTGAAAGAAGTGGCTGTTCAGACCGGTTATCTTACCGCAGAAGAATTTGATGAATGGGTAGATCCTGCAAAGATGGTAGGGAAATAACAGGTTAAATTTCTTACTTGAATATCCGTTCTCAACTGATTCGTTTCGGATTTTGTGGTTGGAACGGATATTTTTTGTTTTTATTAAATACAATTCTTTACCTTTGCAGCCCCGTTCTTGGAAAGATGCATGAGTGGCTTAAATGGCACGCCTGGAAAGCGTGTGTACGAGAGATCGTACCGAGGGTTCGAATCCCTCTCTTTCCGCTCCCCGCCTTCTTTTTCACCTACCTTTGCTAAGGCCTTGGTTGATGAAGTTGAAGGCGATTTTTCTTTTATCGCCCTTTAAATTCCGGCTTTCTTTTTTCCAAAAAGGCTTTCATTCCTTCCTTTTGATCCGCTGTATCAAACAAAGCATAGAAAATCTCACGCTCTCGTCTCAGCCCTTCTTTCATTGGCAATTCATAACTATTTAGGATAGACTCCTTGGCTTTTTTTATAGCTACAGAAGGCAGGGTAGCCATTCGGGTTGCTAATTTGAGGGCTTCGTCCAAATATTTTTCTTCCGAAAAGATTCGATTCACCAATCCTAAGCGTGAGGCTTCCTCTGCACCAATAAAATCGCCGGTTAATGTTAATTCCATAGCACGTGCTTTGCCTACGGCTCTAATCAACCGTTGTGTTCCTCCCGCTCCCGGAATAATTCCCAATTTAATTTCGGGCTGCCCAAATTGTGCCGTATCACTTGCAACAATCATATCACACATCATAGCCAATTCACATCCTCCGCCTAATGCGAAACCACTCACGGCCGCAATTATAGGTTTACGAAAGGTTGCCACTTCATCCCAAACGGCAAAGGGATTCTTTTGCTGCATCTCCTTTCTGCTTTTGTCCACCATAGACCTAATATCTGCTCCAGCGGCAAAGGCCTTTTCATTTCCTGAAAGTACTACAACATGTACTTGTTCATCCTGATCCGCAGCTTTCAATACCACACAGAGTTCTTTCATCAACTCATCGTTCAAGGCATTCAATGCTTTTGGACGATCTAATTGAATATGAAGCACATGAGAGGATGTATTTGGATGCAATATGATATTGTTATAAGGCATGGTACACACTTTTAAATTTAAAAAATACGAGACTAAGCCAAACAAAAATTTTTATGCTAAATTGCTCAACTTCTATGAAAGATATAACTTTAGCCTCAAAGAAAGAAATGTATGGAACAAATTGAATCTGAAGAACAGCCACTCGTTATTGATGAAGAAATAAAAACCCATCTTCTAGGCACTGCTAAATGGGCAAAATTTCTTGCTATCATAGGGATTATATTTTCTTGCTTAATCGTTGTTCTTGCATTCTCAATGGGGAGTATTCTAACAACAATATTTTCTAATATCATACCAAACAGTCCGACTCCCACCGG
>CAZLDH010000136.1:0-7360 GCA_964558275.1 uncultured Chitinophagaceae bacterium | reverse complement strand
AAGTTATTGACAGCCCTTCCCAAAGGTACTCAGGTTGTTACACAAGGCGCTTACTACCTTAAAGCTGACATGACAAAGGAACAAAATTCCCATAGTCATTAAACTAAATTGCTCAATTATTGTCCAACACAAAAAAGAGGAACACCTTTATGGCATTCCCCTTAAAAAGAAATAAATATTTACAGATTTAAGCCCTCAACTCACGTGTGGCCTCCATCATATTTTTCAAGGCGCCTTTGGTCTCTTCCCATTTTCTGGTTTTTAATCCACAATCTGGGTTGACCCAAAGTTGTTCTTTAGGAACGACTTTCACAGCTTTATGAATAAGTTCCTTAATTTCTTCCTTTGAAGGAACCCGTGGAGAATGAATATCATAAACTCCCGGACCTATATCGTTCGGATAATTAAAATCAGCAAAAGCATCCAGCAATTCCATTTGCGATCGGCTGGTTTCAATGGTAATCACATCGGCATCCATTCCTGCAATGCTTTCAATAATATCATTAAATTCGGAATAACACATGTGCGTATGAATTTGCGTACCATCTTCTACTCCGGAGGCTGTAATTCTAAAAGCCTCAACTGCCCAATCCAGATAAGCTTTCCAACCGGCTTTATTCAATGGTAAACCTTCCCTTAAAGCCGGTTCATCAATTTGAATAATTTTTATACCTGCTTTTTCTAAATCCTGAACTTCATCCCGAATTGCTAAAGCAATTTGTTTACAAGTTTCTTTCCTTGGCTGATCATTACGAACAAAGCTCCATTGCAACATCGTTACCGGCCCGGTCAACATTCCTTTCACCGGCTTTGTTGTTAATGATTGTGCATATTTGGTATAATAAACCGTTATATCTCTCTTTCGGCTTACATCTCCAATAATAATCGGCGGTTTCACACAGCGCGTACCATAACTCTGCACCCAGCCAAATTTAGTAAAAACATATCCTTCTAATTGTTCCCCAAAATATTCTACCATGTCATTGCGTTCAAATTCTCCATGAACCGGAACATCTATGCCAATATTTTCCTGCCAGCGTATAGATTCCTCAATCTCTTTTTTAATAAAAGTATCATAGTCTTCTGCAGAAATACGGTTTTTCTTACGCGCAAATCTTGTCCTTCTCACTTCCTTTGTCTGAGGAAAAGAACCGATAGTTGTTGTAGGAAAGGCAGGTAATTTTAAGCCTTCCTGTTGAAATTTTTTCCGCTTGCTAAATACTGATTTTCTTTGGGCATCATTTTTCGTCAGCGCAGCCACTCTTTCTTTCACCGCTTTATTATGAACCCTTTCAGACTTTTCCTTACTTTCAATAGCCTTTTTATTAGCAGCTAAGGCTGTTTGTGCCGATTCTGAGGGATTTTCGGAAGCTAAATCTACAAGCGTAACCACTTCTCCTATTTTCTGCTTGGCAAAAGCCAACCAATTCTTGATTTCCGCAGGAAGCGCTCCTTCATCAGTCTCTAAATCTAAATCACAGGGAACATGCAATAAAGCGCAAGAAGGTGCAATCCAAATACGATCTGCACCTACCACTTTTTCAACCTGTTCAATAACATCCAGAGATGAGGAAAAATCATTCTTCCAAATATTGCGTCCATCAACAAGCCCAAGAGAAATATTTTTATCTTGTTTCTTCAAATCGGAAGCCAGAACTTCTTCTAACTGTCCGGCACCACGAACCAAATCAAAATGAACAGTCTGTACAGGTAAACTTAAAACAGTCTCTAAATTAGCTCCATATTCTCCAAAATAACCTGCTAAAATAAAATGCAGTTCTGGAAATTCCTGCGCTATTTTAGTATAGACTTTCTTGTATAATACTTTTTCTTCTTCAGTCAAATCCAGTACCAGACAGGGTTCATCCAGCTGAATATATTTTGCACCTTTTTCCTTCAACGCACAAAATACTTCCAGATAAACCGGCAACAGCTCATCAATTAAATCCAAACGATTAAATCCTGATTCCTTTTCTTTACCTAAATATAAAAAAGAGAGAGGTCCCAATAGCACAGGTTTAGCAGAAACGCCTGCTTCTTTAGCCTCTTCAAATTCTTTAACGATCTTACTATTTTCGGCAAAGGAAAAAGTTTGTCTTGCTTTAAACTCAGGAACAATATAATGATAGTTAGTATCAAACCACTTTGTCATTTCAAGTGCTGTCAAATCATATCCGTCTTTCTGATAACCTCTCGCCAAAGAAAAATATAAATCCAGGTTAGAAAGCCCCTTCTCTTCTTGTAAATTCTTAAACCGTTCAGGTATTGCTCCCGTCATTAGGATAATATCCAACACCTGATCATACATGGAGAAGTCATTGCAAGGAATAAGATCCATACCGGCCTGCATTTGCATTTGCCAGTTTTGAAGTCTTATTTGTTTTGCAGTATCCTCCAAGGTTTCAACATCCACCTTTCCGGACCAATACTTTTCTTCAGCTTTCTTTAGCTGTCGTTTGTCTCCAATTCTCGGATAACCTAAATTGTGGGTCAACATGAATAATTTATTTAAAAAAATGATATAATAAGCCCTATTATTTAAAATAATCGTGAAGTCAAAGTGTGAGAAGGAAACATGTTTCCCCTGTAGGCTATAGGTTCAACCACAGCAAAGAGAAAACATCAAAAATTCGGTACACTTCAATCCACGAAAGCAATTCCAAACATACAGACAAGGCAGGTATCCTGACTTACAACATCAACAATCTCTCCTTCTCTCCGATCTGCAGTTCGGAAATGGATTAAATAGATTGTTTTCTCGTTGCTTACAGTTGCGGGACAGTTCATGAATTTCACATGATTCCCTTTTTCATTCTCCTGACAACCAAAAGAAACCTTCTCTGATTTGAATAAATAATTTAAGAGCCGATGCAAAGATACTTTATATCTCTAAATAATTGACTTTAAGTAAAATAAAATTTCATATATCGTAATTCCCACAAAAACTAGCCTCTTTGTTTTCAATAATAAATGAGTTTCCATTTACGTTTTCGGGAAATCTTTATTTTATTATTTTATCAATATGTACCAGACGACCGTCTTGTGTAATACCTTCTACGCTCACCCTGATTTGTTTAGCAATATCAGAATTATAAAAAGGAATTTTTAAAACATGATGAAGACTATCCGCTATTAATTGTGGATTCCAGTATAAAGTAGCCCGTTTATCCGGTATTTTCCCATCCGATTTGTCTATCGAATAATCCGGACTATAAAATGTTTTCACTAAACTATAACCTTGCACCTCCATTTTATCAAGTCCTTTTCCGGGGGGCATTCTAACATCACTCCCTCGCCGTAAATAAATGGCAATTCCACCATTTGCGCCTCCGAACCCTGCCATAAATGGCGGTCTGAATACTTTTATGAAGGCTACATTTGTCACCGGAATATTCATAATTTGATCTATATCGGCAGGAATTTCATCAATAAAAAAGCCCGGTGTTCCTCCTCGCCAACTGATAGAAGGATTAGTAGGATTTGCTGCTCTCACCTGTAAACCGGCAACTTTGCCAACCAGAAATTGCAAGATATTGGAATAAGGCATTGCCCGATCCGTCAAATCAAAAGTATATATTACAAATCTTTTAAAAACAACAAGGTAAGATTTTCTGAGATAGAAATGTTTCTTCATTGTTAAAAAGGTTTTATTCTATCAAAATCCTTTGAGATAAATGGTTTTCTACCTAGTTTTGCTACTTAGAATATAAAATCATCTTATTTTAATAAATGCCCGATAGTTAAATACAAAAAAGACATTATTTTAGAAGCAGGATAAATAATTTGAAACATAAAAACAGCACAAAAATGCGAACACTTATTCCATAAATCCAGCGTTATGTCAATATTAAAAAAAATATTTTTAATATTTTATAAAAAACAATATCTTTTACTTTATCTTTTAATGATTGTGCTTTTATTATGTCATTTATATCACATTTACCCAAAAAGGAACAAGCTGTAGCCTATCCAAAAGACCGAAGAGTCATTATTGGTTTAGGGAGAAAAACATGGATTGCCTTAATCCTCATTTTAGGAATTCCCATCGTCGCTGCCTGGATACAATATTTAGGCTGGGGCTTACCTGCAGATCCTTCAGCCGCATTCACTATGCCCACAGCCTCCGAGCCTTCCGGCTTCCCGGCATGGATTAGAGTTTCACATTGGGTTAATTTTTTGTTTCTGACCTTAATTATTCGGAGTGGTTTATCCATTCTGTTTGATCACCCCCGTTTATATTTCAACAGTCATTGTACTCCACATTCCGAATGGCTTCGATTTACGCCCATTAAAGTTCCATCTTATAAGATGTGGACGGCAAAACAAGATGCCAGATATTTAAGCCCATGGGTTGGATTACCGGGTTATAAGCATACTGTTGGAAGAGCCAGAAACTGGCATTTTATTACCGTTCCATTCTTCGTACTGAATGGTGTTATTTTCATCGTGCTTTTATTTGTGACCAACCAATGGCAAAGACTCGTTCCCACTTCTTGGCAAATTATTCCGGATGCATGGAATGTTTTCGTACATTATATTACTTTCAATTTCCCTATAGAGCCCAATGCATTTTACCATTACAACGCACTGCAGAAAATTGCTTATTTCGCGGTAGTCTTTGTCCTTGCTCCACTGGCCATGCTCAGTGGAATTGGCATGTCGCCGGCCATCAAAAATCGCTTTCCATGGTACACCAAATTATTTAAAAACAGACAAGGAGCCCGTTCTATACACTTTTTAGTCATGGTGGCATATGTCATCTTTATCATTGTACATGTTGCCTTGGTCGCATCCACAGGATTGATTGTCAACATGAATCATATCATCTTAGGACTCAATGAATCTACCAGTTTGACCGGACTAATTATAGGAAGTGCCATCATCCTGTTTGTTATTCTGTGCTGGTATTTTGCTACATGGTTATCCTGGCATTATCCCAGAGCACTTCAAAAGCTACAAAGAGACTTCAACGGGAATCTTTGGCGGATGTCGATAAACCGATTAAAACCCCGTGAGAATTATTATACTAAGAAAGATATTTCTCCCTATTTTTGGCCAAATGGAAATCTTCCGAAGGAGAACAAAGAATGGAGAGATTTAGCTCGGAATGACTTTAAGGATTATAAATTAAAAGTAGGTGGAATGGTAGATAATCCACAGAAATTTTCTCTCGATGAATTAAAAGAATTGGCAGAAAAAGAGACCATTACCATGCATCATTGTATTCAGGGCTGGTCTGGCATTGCCGAATGGAAAGGCATTCCTATCAAAAAAATCGCAGAAATTGTTAAACCGCACGATAAAGCGACCACCGTCGCATTTATTTCCTTTGGAAAAGGGCTTTATGGAACGACTTATTATGACACCCATACGCTGGATAATTGCCTGAAACCCGGTGCATTATTAGCTTGGGAAATGAATTATAAACCACTCTCTATTGCACACGGTGCACCACTACGTCTGCGTATTGAAAACCAGCTGGGTTATAAAATGGTGAAATGGATAGAATCTATTGAATTCATTGAAGGTCCTGAATCTATAGGCAAAGGTCATGGTGGAAGAAATGAAGATGATGAATATTATGATTTGCTTGCAGATATTTAAAATAAAAGAAGATGTTAGAAGACAGCTATGGAAGAGAAATTAATTATCTGAGGTTAGCTGTAACCGATCGTTGCAACTTGAGATGTACCTATTGTATGCCGATAAACGGGCTTCATTGGCTGCCTCAGACAGAGCTGATGAGTTATGAAGAAATGGAACGCATCTGTGCACTTTTAGTACAGATGGGGATAACCAAAATCAGAATTACCGGTGGCGAACCGTTTATACGGAAAGGAATGCTCCCTTTTTTGGAAAAACTATCCAAGTTGAATGGTTTGGAAAAGATTAGCATCACCACCAACGGCTTATTACTAGATGCATTTGTCCCTAAATTGAAAGAAATTGGGATAGGCGGTATTAACCTGAGTCTGGATACCTTAGATGAAGATCGGTTTTTTAAAATTGCGAATAGAAAAGGACTAAATAAAGTACTTCATACCCTGGACCAACTTGTGGAATATGATATCCCCGTGAAAATAAACACGGTAGCCATGGAAGATCAAAATATTGAAGATATTATCCCATTGGTAAACCTAACCAAGGATAAGCCTATCAGTGTTCGCTTTATTGAAGAAATGCCTTTCAGTGGTGGAAGCCGAACGCCAATTTTAAATTGGAATTATAAACGCATATTGGCACATATTCAGGAAGAATTTCCTAAGATTGAAAAGATACAGGATCCCAGACATTCAACTTCTCTAAACTATCACATCCCCCATCATAAAGGGAATGTAGGAATAATTGCAGCCTATTCTCGTTTATTTTGCGGGGATTGTAACAGGATTAGAATCACGCCAACCGGCGGCATGCGTACTTGCCTCTATGCCCCACCCCAATTCAATTTAAAGGAGGCCATGCGAGAAGGTAAATCTAATCAGGAATTAAAGCAACTGCTTATTCAACAAATCAAAGGGAAGCCCAAAAATGGTTGGGAAGCCCAAAAATTAAAAAAGAAAAAAGGTCAGGAATCTATGGCCAATATAGGAGGTTAATATGGCATATTTTATTCCGGTGGAAGAAGCCGATACAATCATTCGGCTTCATACAAAAGACTTTGGTACATCCTATGTATCCTACGAAAATGCTGTTTCAAGAATTTTAGCAGAAGATTTATTCGCTGATCGGGACTTGCCCCCTGCCAACAGATCGTCTATGGATGGAATTGCTATCTCATTTGATGCATTTCGAAAAGGCATTCGCTCCTTTAAAATAAAAGGTACACAAGGTGCAGGAGATCCGCCTATTGCCATCAGCAACGCCAATGAATGTATAGAAATAATGACCGGGGCTGCACTAGACGGCACAGTGGATACGGTGATCCGGGTAGAAGATTTAGAAGTAGAACAGAATATAGCCACCATAAAAATAGATCAAATTAATAAAAATCAAAGTATTCATACCAAAGGGAAAGATCAAGAAAAAGGCGCTTTAATAGCCTCAAAAAATCAAAAAATCACGCCTGCGCTCATCGGACTGGCTGCCTCTGTAGGAAAAACAAAACTGGAAGTAAAAACCCTTCCCAAAGTGGTTATCATTACCACCGGCGATGAAATGATTCCTCCGGAAGACACCCCCAAAAATTATCAATTGAGACGTTCCAATGGCATCACCATGCAAACAGCCCTGACTTATTACGGTATTCAGGCAGATTGTATTCATCTTAATGACGATTTTAATCTAATCAAATCTGAATTGAGTCGTTGTCTAAAATCTTACGACTTATTGCTCATGAGCGGAGGTGTTTCCATGGGAAAAT
>CAZLDH010000135.1:761-7550 GCA_964558275.1 uncultured Chitinophagaceae bacterium | reverse complement strand
CATTGAGTGACTGGTATCAAACGACCGATGCCACTCAGGTGGGATTTCAGGCAAGAAGCGTCGTAGGAGCCTTTTTCATAAAAGCTTTGTATAAAAAATGGAATAAATAAATTCTTTTGAAAGTTGTACCTTTATATCAATAATCTTTTATGATGGTTACAAAAAAATCAATACTCAGTACAATAAGAAGGCACCGGACAAATCTTCAGGAATTGGGCGTTCAGTCCGTTGCTCTTTTTGGGTCTTATGTTCGTAATGAACAAACGAATAAAAGTGATATTGATATTTTAATTGATTTTAATCCGGGGCAAGAGAATTTTGATAATTATATGGCGGTATCTGATTACCTCATAAGAATGTTTAGAGGGAAAAAGGTTGAAATTGTAACAAAGAACGGCTTAAGCCCATATATTGGTCCCGGAATATTAAAGGAAGCTATTTATGTCTAAAGAGCCTTTTGGGATGTAATGAAAAACAAAATACCTGAATTAATCGATCAGATTGAAAAAATAATTTCACATGAGAAAAATAAGCCCTAGCTACTTTATCTTTTACTCTCTTGCTTTAATCCTTGCAACCGGGCTTATAAGCAGTTGTGCAAAAAATCAAAGTCAGATTAAATCTGTTGCTCGCCCTGATACCTCTTCATTGAATGATTATTATATCAGTAATAAGGCGCCATTAAAGCCAGCTTCTTTTGTGAAATTACCTATTGGAAGTATTCAGCCAAAAGGTTGGTTGATGGAAAGTCTGAAGCGTGCAAAAAATGGAATGACCGGTCGTTTAGGAGAGGTTAGTGACTGGTTAGTAAAGGAAAATAATGCCTGGCTGAGTCCAACCGGAGAAGGAGTAAATGGTTGGGAAGAGGTTCCTTATTGGTTAAAAGGATATGGTGATTTGGCTTATATTCTGGATGACTCTGCCATGATAAAGGAAGCGAAAGTATGGATCAATGGCGTATTGAACAGCCAACGTAAAGATGGATATTTTGGTCCTGAGCAAAATAGAAATGGAGGAAAGCCGGATTTGTGGCCTAATATGGTGATGCTGTGGTGTCTGCAATCCTATTACGACTATAGCCATGATGAAAGGGTTTTACCTTTTATGAAGAACTATTTTAAATGGGAAATGGGGTTGGCTGATTCTGCTCTTTTTGAAGATTATTGGGGCAATAGCAGAGCAGGAGATAACCTGTATAGTGTATTTTGGTTATACAATCGTAGCGGGGAAGAATGGCTTTTGGATTTGGCAGCAAAAATTCATCGTAATACGGCAGATTGGGAACAACAGGAAAACTTGCCGAATTGGCATAATGTGAATATAGCGCAAGGCTTTCGAGAGCCGGCAATATATTCCTTATTAAGTAAGGATAGTGCAGATGTAGAGGCTTCTTATAAGAATTTTTACTTTATTAGAGACTTATATGGACAAGTCCCGGGAGGTATGTTTGGAGCGGATGAAAATGCACGAGAGGGATACACTGGACCTCACCAGGCGATAGAAACCTGTGGGATGGTAGAGCAAATGAACTCTGATGAAATGTTGCTGCGTTTTACGGGAGATCCTTTCTGGGCAGATAATTGTGAAGATGTAGCTTTTAATACTTATCCGGCTGCATTAATGCCGAATTTTAAAGCGCTTCGCTATTTTACAGCACCCAATATGGTGACCAGCGATGCAAGCAATCATGCCCCCGGAATTCAAAATAAAGGTCCTTTTTTTATGATGAATCCACTAAGTCATCGTTGTTGTCAGCATAACCACACGCAAGGTTGGCCTTATTATGCAGAAAACCTCTGGATGGCTTCGCCTGATAATGGATTGGCAGCCGTTTTGTATGCAGCCAGTAAGGTTACTGCCAAAGTAGGGAATGGTAAGAAAGTTACTTTAGAAGAACAAACGCATTATCCGTTTTCTGATGAGGTGAAGTTTATCGTCCATACTTCAGGGAAGAGCGTGTATTTTCCACTATATTTAAGAATTCCGGGATGGTGCAAACAGGCTTCTGTAAGTATTAATGGGAAAGAGCAAGAAGTACAATTAGATGAAGATGCGTATGCGCGTATTGAAAAATCATGGCAAGATGGTGATCAGATTATATTGCATTTACCCAGAGAAATTTCTATAAAAGAGTGGCAAACAGGTAAAAACAGCGTAAGCATTAACTATGGCGCATTGACTTTTTCATTGAAAATAAAAGAGGATATAAAAAAGGCAAATCCAAAAAATACTGCTTTACATGATTCTCACTGGCAATCGAATGTAGATATTGAACAATGGCCGGCATATTCTATTTTACCGGCAAGTCCATGGAATTATGGATTGAAGCTGAAAACAAACAATCCGGCTCAGTCTTTTGAAGTGGTAAAAGGAGATTGGCCTAAGAGTAATTATCCTTTTACTCCGGAATCTGTACCTATTAAACTTGTAGCTACAGGAAAGCAAATCCCTGCTTGGCAATTGGATGAGAATGGATTGTGTGGCGCCTTACCCGAAAGTCCGGTGGCGACCTCTAAGCCGGAAGAAAAAATATCCCTTATCCCTATGGGTGCAACGAGATTACGGATTTCAGTCTTTCCGGTAGTGGAGTAGTTACAAGCTGGAAAAAATGTGTTTTAGGTATAAATCTACTCATTTTCTCAATTTGCTAAGTCGATTTAGTTTATTTATATTTGTGGTGATAAATCGTAAAAAAAATTCCAAAGAACCAAATAAAATCATGAACCCGATATAACTAAAATAGTTATTTAGATACACAGGAAAATGATTATTTTAGTTATCAAAGGCTATATCCGACCTTAAAAAACAATAAAATAAACAATGAAACAACTTACACTTATCAGTCTTTTATTAGCTGCTTTTACTTTTGGAGCTAGTGGACAGATTATCCAGGAAATAGAAAACCCTGTGCAATATGTCAATCCACTTATGGGAACGATGTCGAGCTATGAACTTTCTACCGGAAATACTTATCCGGCGATAGGGTTGCCATGGGGAATGAATTTGTGGACGCCTCAAACAGGTAAAAATGGGGATGGATGGCAATATCAATATACCGATCATAAAATAAGAGGTTTTAAACAAACGCATCAGCCTTCTCCCTGGATGAATGACTATGGTGAATTTTCGATTATGCCGGTGACCGGAGAATTGGCATTTAATCAGGAAGACAGAGCCAGCTGGTTTTCTCATGAAACCGAAACGGTACACCCTTATTATTATCAGGTTTATTTGGCAGATCAGGATGTGTGGGCATCAATGACTCCGACTACCCGAGCTGCACAGTTGATGTTTACCTTTCCAAAGTCGGATAGTTCTTTTGTAGTTATAGATGCTTACGATGATGGTTCTTACATTAAAATTTTGCCGGAAGAACAGAAGATTGTGGGTTATACCACTAGAAACAGTGGCGGTGTGCCAGATAATTTTAAAAATTATTTTGTCATGTATTTTGATCATGCTTTTACTTCTGCCAGTACCTGGCATGGAGATCAGTTGGCGAAGGATACACTGGAATATAAGGCCGATCATGTAGGTGCCGTTGTGGGTTTTAAAACATCCAAAGGAGAAAAGGTGAAAGTGAAAGTGGCTTCTTCTTATATTAGTCCGGAGCAGGCAGAACTTAATTTACAAAGAGAGATAGGTCAAGATGATTTTAAAGAAACTAAGAAAAAAGCAAAGGATCTTTGGAATGAGAAATTGAGTAGAATAATGGTTTCCGGAGGAAGCCTGAAACAAATTAAAACATTTTATTCTGCTTTGTATAGAACGCTCTTTTTCCCTTTGAAAATGTATGAAGTAAATGAGGATGGAGAGATTGTTCATTATAGTCCATATAATGGGAAAATTGAACAGGGGTATATGTTTGCCGGAACCGGATTTTGGGATACTTTCCGTGCCTTGTATCCTTTTTTGACATTAATGTATCCGGAAATAAACAAACAAATGCAGAAAGGTTTGGTTAATGACTTTCAGGAAGGTGGCTTCCTGCCGGAATGGTCTGCTCCCGGTTATAGAAATGTGATGATTGGGAACAACTCTGCTTCCGTTGTTGCAGGGGCTTATCTCAAAGGGATTAGAGGATATGATATTGAAACACTTTTTAAAGCCTTAAAGAAAGATGCGAATACAGAAGGTCCTATTGAAGCTGTAGCTAGGGCAGGTGTAGAATATTATAATAAGTTGGGTTATGTACCCTATGATGTCGGAATTAATGAGAATGTAGCAAGAACATTAGAATATGCTTATGATGATTATGCGATTTATGCATTGGGAAAAGCGTTGGGAAAACCCGAGTCGGAAATAGGGATTTATAAAAAGCGGAGTCAAAATTATAGAAATGTATTTGACCCTTCCCATAATTTGATGAGAGGGAAAAATAAAGATGGTTCTTTTCAGTCTCCTTTTAATCCATTTAAATGGGGTGATGCCTTTACAGAAGGAAATAGTTGGCATTATACCTGGTCCGTTTTTCATGATGTTCAGGGTTTAATAGATTTAATGGGAGGAAAAGAAACTTTTGTGGGGATGCTGGATTCTGTTTTCAAAATGCCACCGATATTCGATGATAGTTATTATGGCGGTGTTATTCATGAAATTAGAGAAATGCAAATCGCCGGTATGGGACAATATGCCCATGGTAATCAGCCTATTCAACACATGATTTATCTTTATGATTATGCCGGCGAACCTTGGAAAACTCAGTATTGGGTAAGGCAAACAATGGATAGACTTTACAGGCCTACGCCGGATGGATATTGTGGGGATGAAGATAATGGTCAAACCTCAGCCTGGTATGTGTTCTCTGCCTTAGGATTTTATCCTGTAACACCTGCGAGTACACAATATGCCTTAGGTGCACCTCTCTTTCAAAAGGCTGTCTTAAATTTGCCGAATGGAAATAAGTTTGTGATTGAAGCGCCGGAAAATAGTGAAGAAAACCTCTTTGTACAAAAAGTGCTTCTAAATGGTAAGAAATATGGAAAGAACTGGGTAGATCACTTTGATTTGTTAGACGGAGGTACGCTGAAGTTTAAAATGAGTGATCATCCAAATAAGAAAAGAGGTACTAAGGCGAGTGCTGCACCTTTTTCTCTTACGGATGATTAAAAAATGTGGTTGAAATGAACTAAGACAAAGGTTATGAAAAGAAGAAAATTTTTAGAACAAGTGGCAGTAGGCGGGCTTGCGTTAAGTGTACCTAATATAATATCTGCTAAATCTTTCTCTAGTAAATATCCGACAGTTCGAGTGCCTAAAGAGGAACGTCGTTTTACAAGTGCTGTCATTGAAGATACTATTCAGCAACTTCAAAATGATTTAAAAGATAAAGAATTGGGCTGGATGTTTGGAAATTGTTTTCCTAATACTTTGGACACCACCGTGTTTTATAAAGAAATCAACCATCGACCCGATACTTTTGTGATTACCGGAGATATTCATGCTATGTGGTTGCGGGATAGTAGTGCGCAGGTATGGCCCTATCTTCCCTTTTTGAATAAAGATAAAGATTTAAAGGCTTTAGTTGCCGGAGTCATTAACCGGCAAAGTAGCTGTATATTGATTGATCCTTATGCGAATGCTTTTAATGATGGTCCCACCGGTAGTGAATGGGATAGTGATCTTACAGACATGAAACCTGAGATTCATGAACGAAAATATGAATTAGATTCTTTATGTTATCCTATTCGGTTGGCTTATGGATATTGGAAAGAAACCGGAGATGTAAATCCTTTTGATGAGACATGGATGTCTGCAATGAAATTGGCTGTGGATACCATGCGTGTGCAACAACGTAAGGATGGAAAAGGACCTTATCATTTCATGAGAAAGACGACACGCGCAACGGATACCTTGTCCGGAAATGGATATGGTAATCCTGTGCTCCCTGTCGGACTCATTGTTTCTTCATTCAGACCTTCCGATGATGCGACTATCTTTCCTTTTTTAATTCCTTCTAATTTGTTTGCTGTAAAATCACTTCGCCAGTTGGCAGAAATGAGTCAGAGAATAAAAGGAGAAACTGATTTTGCCGAGGATTGCAGACAGCTGGCGGAAGAGGTGGAAAGGGCAGTAGCAGAATATGCGGTTAATCGTTTTTTAAACTTTGGGAAAATCTATGCTTTTGAGGTAGATGGATTTGGAAATAGGTTATATATTGATGATAGTAACATTCCCAGTCTGCTGTCATTGCCGTACCTTGAGTCAGTAGATCGAAAAGACAGGACTTATAGGAATACAAGAGATTTTCTGATGAGCAAGAATAATCCATATTTTTATAGAGGGGATGCAGCAAATGGAAATGGAAGTCCGCATACTCCGGACAACTATATCTGGCCAATGAGCATTATTATGCGTGCCATGACGTCAAATGATATAGTGGAAATCCGCAACTGTCTGAGGTGGCTGAAAAATACGCATGGTGGAACAGGCTTTATGCATGAATCTTTCGATAAGGATAATCCGGAGAACTATTCCCGATCGTGGTTTGCCTGGGCGAATACGCTTTTTGGAGAGTTGATCTTAAAAATCTACGCTGCCTATCCCGATATGATGAAAAGGGAAATTTTTTAAGTTACTTTACTGTAAAAATAATTATAGATGAACGGAAAAAAGAATTATACGCTGCAATTTACGATTTTAACTGCCCTCTTTTTTATGTGGGGTTTTATTTATTTTTAATAATTTTGTTGTTGGGGCATTAAATTTTTATAATTTTTTTTATTTAATCTTATTTTTTTAAAAGTAATAAAATACTAAAAATTACAGCATTAATACGCTTGCTTTTTG
>CAZLDH010000135.1:0-751 GCA_964558275.1 uncultured Chitinophagaceae bacterium | reverse complement strand
TACTGACCTCTTTTTTATGTGGTGTTTTATAACGTCTATGAATGATGTATTAATTCCACATCTTAAAGCACTTTATGACCTTTCCTATTTTGAATCTATGATGATTCAATTTTGCTTTTTTGGGGCTTATTTTATTGGTTCCTTAATTTATTTCTTGTTGTCTCATTATAAAGAAGATCCAATAAATAAAATAGGGTATAAGAATGGGATGGTTTTGGGATTGGTGGTTTCAGCCATAGGATGTCTTCTTTTTTATCCGGCAGCGTCTTTACATATTTATTCTTTATTTCTGATTGCATTGTTTATTGTGGGTATTGGGGTGACACTGCTGCAGATAGTAGGAAATCCTTATATCTCATTGTTGGGCACAGAAAAGGATGCCTCAAGTCGACTCAATCTGGCTCAGGGGTTCAATTCTTTAGGAACAACAGTTGCCCCTGTATTGGGTGGATTTCTTATTTTTAAATATTTTTCGAATAATGGCATTATAAGCTCTGAAGCCACCAAGGTCCCTTATATTATTTTTGCTTTGGTTTTCTTGCTGCTTGCATTCATTGTTTATAGGATTGAATTTCCGGCTTTCAAATCGGATGATTCGGAAATGGAAGGTCTTGGTGCATTAAAGTTTCCTCAGTTGAAGTTAGGTGCTTTAGGTATCTTTTTTTATGTAGGTACTGAAGTGACGATTGGGAGTTTTATGATAAGTTTTCTTATAGAACCTCAAATTTTGGGCATTAGTAGTGTGGCTGCT
>CAZLDH010000134.1:0-7713 GCA_964558275.1 uncultured Chitinophagaceae bacterium | reverse complement strand
AATCATTGAGCGAAACAATGCAAAATTTTTCTCAAACTTCATCCAACCTGTCCAACTTAGTCAATGGACTTGATGAATTTATGGGAAACATGAACGAGCAAAATCAACACATTAATCAAATTATAGCAAATACTGAAGAGACTACCGCATCGCTTGCAAATACTGATATACCGGGCACCATTGAAGATTTGGATGTAGCTGTAAATAATCTGAATGGTATTTTAGAAAAGATAAATTCAGGAAAAGGCTCTTTAGGTGCATTGCTTAATAATGAACATTTATACAAAAATATAGAATCGGCATCTTATAACTTAAACCTTTTAATGGAGGATTTGAGGCTTAATCCTAAGCGATATGTACATTTCTCTATTTTCGGAGGTAAAAGCAAGTCAAAACCTTTACCTTCCGACACAACATTGAAGTAATTTCACAATTGAAATTCCACTTAACTTTTTTAAAATTAAAAGACATGTCTCTCCTGTATAGCTATCTTAATGGACTATCTTTAGGTAGATATGTTATTCATTTATCCCTGCTTTTCCTCTTTTTTATAGGGGGATTACAAAAAATTTCTGCTCAGGATACCCTGCCAACCCCTCGCCCGGAAAAAGATACCGGCCAAATTATCCATCTTATCAATGCCGATGTATTAATTGGCATTCAAGGCAATGGAAGTGATTCTGCGCAGCGACAAAAACTTGTTGGACATGTAAAACTGAAACAGGGAAATACCATTTTTACAGCCGATAGTGCTACGCGTTATATGAGTTCCAATGTCTTAGATGCCTTCGGTCATATACACATCAATCAGGCTGATTCTATCAACACTTATGCAGACGAGTTACATTACGAAGGTAATACCAAAATAGCTACCTTATATGATAATGTAAGGATGACAGATGGGCAGATGGTACTTACGACAGACCATCTGGATTATAACATGAATACACATATAGGAACTTATTATAAAGGAGGGAAACTGGTAAATCAAGAGACTGTTTTGACTAGTCAAAACGGGTATTATTATGCCGATACAAAGAATGTCTATTTTAAAGAAAATGTAAAACTAAACAATCCCAAATATAAACTCACGACGGATACGCTGCTTTATAATACCATCACACATATTGCTACCTTCGAAGCACCTACCGCAATCAATACCGGAAATGCTATAATTTATACTTCTTGTGGATACTACAGTACGGATCGACAATTTTCATTTTTGTGTAATCGTCCCATCATCGTAGATAGTAGTGGTACTTTAATAGCTGATAGCCTGAGATTTAGTAAAACAAAAGGTATTGGCAGAGCTTATGAAAATATTGTGTGGCGAGATACTTCCGGGCAATTGACATTACAATCAGATTATGCCATTTCCAACAACAATAAGAAAACACTTTTAGCCACCAAAGATCCCCTTCTTATCTTAGCACAAGAAACAGATTCTCTTTTTGTTACAAGTGATACCCTTTTTACGGGACCTGTAATTCCAATCGAAACAAAAAAAGACTCCCTAAGGAAGGATTCTATTTCTTATGTATATGTTCCCGACTCTTTAAAGGTAAAGAAAGATTCTCTTCTTTTGGGTTCCCTTAATATAGATTCAGCTTTAATGAAGAATGAGGAATTTCAACGTTTGCAGCACCAACTTCCTATTATATCTCATCAACCTGGTACTGATTCCTTAAGACTTCCTCCCCCACTCAATAACCCGCCATTAAAAGAGAAGGAGACAACGAAAGAAAAAGTCAAAGTCAAAGAAGAAGAATCCAAAACAAAAGAAAAGAGTGCAGCCAAAAAGGTGCTTTCACTTTTCAAAGGGGAAGAGAAAGATTCATCAGAACAAGTAGATACAACACTTTCTACTGTACCAAAAGATTCAAAAACGGATACAACTTTAAACAAGAAGTTAGTAAATCAGGACAGTACGCTTCAAACAAATAATAAGAAGCAGAAAGCAGTTGATTCTGCCGATGCCAGAGAACTTATTGCTTACTACCATGTCAGATTATATTCTGATTCTCTTCAGGGGATTGCAGATAGTTTATATTACTCCAATTTAGACTCCACTTTTAGATTTTACGGAGATCCTGTACTTTGGACAGGACATACACAACTATTTGGAGATACGATTTTACTTATTACTAAAAATCAGAAACCTTTTAAACTAATTTTGCAACAAAATGCCATGATAATCAACAAAGTAGGTCCACAACAATTCAATCAAATAAAAGGAAGGGTTATTACGGGCTTCTTTAACGACAGCAGTCAGTTGGATTGGATGAATGTAGAAGGAAATGCTGAAAGTCTTTATTATGCACAGGAAGACAGCACAGGCGCAGTTATTGGATTAAACAGAACCACCTCATCTTTTATACGTTTGTATTTTGAAGATAATGGATTAAAACAAGTGAAGTTTTATAAAAATATTTCAGGTACTTTCAAAAATCCGGCACACTTAAAAGAAGAAGATACTAAACTGAAGGGCTTTAAATGGGAAGGAGAAAAAAGACCGCCAAGAAAACCTCCATTGCCCCGAATAAACAATAAAAAATCGATTCATGTCAGAAAACAACATTCAGAAACCATCCAACCAAAGCAACAATAGTCTTAAAACAATAATAACTAAACCATTAAAGGCTTTTATGAATGACAGCCGCGCGGTAGGTATTGTATTAATTGCTTGTACTGCCATCTCTTTATTTCTATCAAACATGGATTTCTCTCAGGAATCTTATACCGGTTTTTGGGCAATCACAACTCATACCGAAGGCTTTTTACATCTTCCCGAGAATTTCCTATTATGGGTAAATGATGCGCTAATGGCTGTTTTCTTTCTTACCGTGGGTATTGAAATAAAAAGAGAATTAATGGTAGGCGAACTTGCATCTATCCAAAAGTCGATGCTGCCAATTATAGCAGCACTTGGAGGAATGGTTGTGCCTGCATTTATTTATTTTATTTTTAACAACGGTACTCCTTTCCACCATGGTTGGGGAATTCCTATGGCAACAGATATTGCTTTTTCATTAGGGATACTGTCTTTACTTGGTAAGAAAGCACCGGTTCAATTAAAAGTCTTTTTAGCAGCATTGGCCATTATTGATGATTTAGGAGCTATTTTAGTTATCGCCATCTTCTATTCTTCCGGACTAAGTTTTGTGTATTTACTTAGTGGATTAGGCGGAGTTGTTATTCTGGTTATTTTAAATAAACTGAAAGTCAAGCAAATGTTCCCTTATCTGCTGATAGGCATACTTATCTGGTATTGCATCCTCAATTCGGGCGTGCATGCCACAATTGCAGGTGTTTTACTTGCCTTTTGTATTCCTGTAGATCTAGGTAAAAGACTAGAAGGCAAACTCACACATTTTGTCGATTTCATCATCATGCCATTATTTGCATTGGCTAATACGGCCATTATATTCCCAAGTCAATTTGGGCATATTGTGTCTTCTCCAATCACAATCGGTGTATTTCTCGGGCTCTTATTAGGAAAACCAATTGGAATTGTTCTCTTTTCCTTCCTTTCTACCAAATTAAAAATAGCAGCACTACCGGATAATACATCCTGGAAACAGATGACAGGCGTCGGTATGATTGCAGGAATTGGATTTACCATGTCCATCTTTATATCCGTCTTAGCCTTTAGCAATATAGAGGCACAGGATATTGCAAAAATTGCCGTACTTGCTGCTTCCACTGTTTCCGGTATTTTAGGTTATACCTTTTTATCAAGACTGGCAAAAAAAAGAAGTAGCTCAACGATATCTTCTTAAGATAATATAAACAATTATGTATTGTTAAATTTGGCAAAGTATTTGTTAACAATTAATCAAATCTCACAATTTAAAAAAAAATATTCTATGAAAAAATCATTATTAGTATTAGCAGTAGCTGTTTTTTCGATATTTGCATTTTCCAAGCATTCAGATGCACAAGCTATGGGACATGATTATCGACTCGGGCTTGGTGTAAAAGTGGGTTATTGGGGAGGCGCCGCCGTAGACGTAAAATACTTCTTTAGATCAGATCGAGCTGTAGAAGGAATATTAGGTTTTGGTTCCGATTGGTTTACCATCACCGGATTGTACGAATTTCATGGACCTATTTCCGGCGCCCCCGGATTGAAATGGTATGCAGGTCCCGGAGCTCACATTGGTTTCTGGAATTCCGGATACCATGACGCCGATGGTGCATTTTTTGGAATTGATGGTGTATTAGGACTGGATTATAAATTTAATAATGCGCCCATTGATTTAAGTATAGATATACAACCGGCAATTAGTATCCCCAATGGAGGTTTTGACCTCTGGGGCGGTTTGGGCATACGATTTGCACTTTAATCGTAGAATGAATAAAGTTTTAAAAGCTGCTCTTTGAAAGAGCAGCTTTTTTTATTGTTCCTCTTCAACATAAAAGCTTTACTTTTATGTTATGAAGATATTCACTGCACAGCAAATTAGAGAAGGAGATCAATATACCATACAAAATGAACCCATACAAAGCATAGATTTAATGGAGAGAGCTGCGTCTCAATGCGTAGAATGGCTGACGCTTCATTTTAATCAAAAATCAATATTTTATGTTTTTTGCGGTGTTGGAAACAATGGCGGTGATGGTTTTGCTATTGCACGACTACTATTAGAAAAAGGATATATGGTGAAGACTTATACCCTCTTATTTAGCCATAAATTTTCTGCTGATTGTGAAAAAAACAAAGCAAATTTAGAAGCTCATTATCCAAATCATTGTTTTAGTGTGGAAAATATGACACAATTTCCGTCCATTCCTAAAGATGCTATTCTCATTGATGCCATATTTGGGACCGGATTAAATCGCCCTTTAAAAGGTTTTGTAGAAGAAATAGTTCTCAAATTAAACAGTACGCATAATACCATCCTTTCCATTGATATGCCTTCCGGTTTGCAAGCTGAAGAAAATAATCTGGAAAAGGTAGCAGTACAAGCGAGTTATACTTTAAGTTTTCAATTCAATAAACTGGCTTTTTTCTTCAAAGAAAATCAAAAACATATCGGAGAAGTACACCTTTTGGATATTAATATCCTGCCGGATTATATCAATGCCACACCTACCTCCTATTATACAACCTCAAAAAACTGGCTTTCAAAACAATATAAGAAAAGAAACAATTTTTCTCATAAGGGAACCTATGGACATTCGCTGCTGATGGTGGGGAGTTATGGGAAAATTGGTGCAGCGGTCCTGGCTACAAAGGCAAACATCCATTCAGGAAGTGGACTCACTTCTGTTCATATTCCAAAATGTGGATATATTATTCTACAATCCACTGTACCTGAAGCCATGTGCATCTGTGATTATGATGATTTACATTTATCCGGTTTAAAAGAAAAAAAAGTGCAATGGGATGCCATCGGAATCGGTCCCGGAATAGGTATGAAAAATGATACAAAACATTTTTTAAAGTCCGTATTACAGGAAACCGGTCCCCCCATGATTATAGACGCGGATGCCTTAAATATTATTGGAAAGGAAAAGAAACTATTACACTACATACCGCATGGATCTATTTTAACCCCTCACCCTAAAGAGTTTGAACGTTTGTTTGGTCCAACAGATAATTCCTTTGAAAGATTACAACTACAAATTCAAAAAAGCAAAGAGCTCAAAATAACAATTCTTCTAAAAGGACACCACACCAGCATCAGTACTCCTGATGGAAAAGTCTGGTTTAACATTACCGGAAATGCAGGGATGGCTACCGGAGGAAGTGGAGATATCCTTACCGGACTAATTACGGGACTTCTGGCGCAGGGTTACGCGCCTTCTACAGCAGCCATTATGGGAGCCTGGATTCATGGGAAAGCTGCAGATTTAGCTTTAAAAACAGAATCGATGGAGAGCTTAACCGCCTCGGGAATCATCAATTACTTTGGAGCGGCTTTTAAAGCTATTGCAAAAAATAAATAACACAAGATTCTCGCATCTTCCGGTAATGAAAACTTAACCTGCATTTCCAAAAAGTGATTGAACGTATTTTATTTTGAGTTCCTTTTCTATCTGTCAATCATCAGAACACTCATTCGTGCTTTTCCTTTTGGTTAAAATAGATGAAATTTGAACCGAATATATTATTGCCAAAACTCCTACAGCAATCTTAATCCCTGAAACTATGACAAAACTCTTATCATTAGGCTTTATGGGAAAACCGTTTTGAACTAGACTGATATAATTTTTTAACTTAAATATAAAATCCGGAAGAGTTAAAATAATAGTTATTAAGCCAAGTAAAATCAAACAGATTTCATAAACAGTCCTTCGTTCTGCAAACAGTTTTATATTTTCTGTTTTATCAGTTGGTTTACAAATAAGCTGCGTTACTTCTCTGGTTTTGAAAAGCAGAAACCAGGTAAGAAGGGCTAAGAGAACAAATCCGATGCATACGATTAAGAATATTGATATTTGGCTGACATCGCCAAATTTTTCGGGTTGCTCCTTCTGCTGTAGATAAATAGAAAGATAAATGAAGATGTTTTTTAGCTGCGTTATGAGGATAGTTACCAGATATAATCCCAATACTTTAATGGCTATTTCATAAAGATCAAATTTCTTCATTGTTATTTATTTAATATCCTGAGGAAGCATCTTCTTCATATTTGGATTATAACTTCCTATATCATTTTTCTAATTTATATTTTAAAACGCCTTAATATATTACTGTAAGATACTAATTTCTTATTAAAACCTATCTCTGATTTTAAAATATGTCAACGCCTGAGGATTATAAGATCAAAAAAACATATTCCTGAATATATTATAAAGGACTTTGCTAATTGGCTAAATAAAAATTTTAATTTATATTAGATAAATGTTTTGTTAAGAAAGTAAAACTAATTTTCGGGAAATAATTTGTTTATAGGATGATTGACTTTGAGAAACAATGACAATGAGTAATAGAATACTTTTTAAAGAAAAGCAAAGATTTTCACAATGGTGGCTGTGGTTAATTCTTATAGTAATAGATAGTATATTTATCTTGGGTACTATTATGCAAATAATGGAGAAACAAGAATTTGGAAACAATCCATTGAGCAACACCGGATTGTTCATCATTACAGGGTGCTTAATCCTTTTCTCTTTAATGTTTCTCATTTATCGTCTTGAGACGCAAATCACAGAAGCCGGTATTTTCTACAGGGCTTTCCCATTTCAAAAGAATAAAAAATTTTCATGGGAAAAAATTTCTAAAGCTTATATTAGAGAATACAAACCATTTTCAGAATATTACTCCCGAAGATTTCGAATAATAGGTTTGATGAGCAGTGATCAGGCTTCTATTGTCTCAGGCAAGAAAGGACTTCAACTTGTCTTTGTCAACGGAGAAAGTTTTTTGATCGGTACGCAAAGACCGGAAGACATGAAGCAGGTTCTCCAAAAATTAGGACGTTTTACAAGAACTGATCAATAATTATTAAAAAAAAATACTATATCCTAACCGCAATGCGCACTAAGGAGGCACAAAGATTCACAACGACAGTTGTTTCAAGAGATTATTATTGTACATTTTAAAACGCTAAATCAAATTTAATCCTAAAAAATTTTGTATTCTTAATCAACACTTGAACATTTATAAAAAAGGAGCGGAAAATGAGGTTCGAACTCTTGCCCGAATGCGCAGCAGGCGGGCGCGACCTTCGCTAGTATAAATGAGCGGAAAACGGGTCTCGAACT
>CAZLDH010000133.1:0-7808 GCA_964558275.1 uncultured Chitinophagaceae bacterium | reverse complement strand
GCTCCACTATTCCATTTCCATATTTGTTTTCCGGTTTGGGCATCCAAACAATAGAAATTATTTCCCCAGCATCCGAAATAAATCTTGTCTTTATAAAAAACAGGTTTTGATACCACAAATCCTGTTACGCCTTCAAACGCCCATTTCAATTTTCCCGTTTTCAAATCCAAAGCTCGAAAATGCCCATCGGAAGCGCCTATGAACACCGTTCCTTCATGAATCAAAGGGGAAGCCACTACCGGTTTATGAGTTTTATATTTCCATACCAATTTTCCGGTCTTCGCTTTGATGCCATAAATATAATGATCAGAAGATGCCACCACCACATATTTTCCCGAAACAGCCGGCGTAGAATAAATTTTACCGCCTGTTTGAAAGCGCCATTTTGTTCTTCCTGCTTCCTTATCAAGCGCATATAAATATCCATTGGTATTCGTCCCGAAGATATATTTCTTATTAACGTCAATCCCCGATCCCATATCACTATTGTTGTGATATTGCCAAACTTCGTTTACCTCTGCGTATTCTTTATTGACGGCATAAGACGGACGATCATAAACAGAGGCATCTTCCATAAAATGATGCTGCTGTAAGGCTACTTTTGTCCAAGCAGATAAAGTCTTTACTCCGGTTATCCTTTCTTGAAAAAATGCAGTATTATTATTAATCGTTACAATATTATATCCTCCTGTCGGTTTTCCGGCTCTTAAGATAGAACGGCTCATTACCCCGGGAATACCTTCGTACAGATAGCGTTTATTTGTATGCCCATGACCACATAAAGCCAATTGAATGTTTCGTGTTTTCAAAAAATCAATAGCTTCATACCAATTATTTAAGCCTTCATCCAGCGGATAATGATTGATAAATATAATAGGCATGGAAAGGTCATCCATATGTACCAAAACGGAATCTAACCAAACGATGTCTTCTCTCGGAATTTGACCGGGTCCCATCCGCATAAAAGGACCGGAAGCAGTTCCTAAAAATAAAAAACCTCCATATTGAAAGGAAAAAGTTTGACTTCCAAAAGTAGTGAGTACACTATTCCCTCCGCTCTCCGACCAATTCACATCATGATTTCCCGAAACAATATGATAGGGCTTGTTGAGTTTATCCAAGATGGATTTTGCCAAAGTCAGTTCTTCATCTGTTCCAAATTCAGTAATATCTCCCGCATGAATAACAAATTTTAATTCAGGGTTTGCATTTATATCCTTCACTACCTGCTTTAAGTCATCAGCTCCGGTGGAACTACCTACATGCGTATCGGTAATAAGCGCAAATTTAAAATTGTTCTGTGCAAAAGAGGCTTTAGATAAAAGCAAACAGATAAAAAAATAAATAAAATATAATCTCATATTTAAAAAATTCCGGTCATATATTCAATACTGTCTAAAATGATTAGGCTATCATAAAAGTAATGGACTTACGACTATTTCCAACTAATCTACCTCATTTTTTAAAATACCGCCCTGCTGAACAGTTTCAAGTAGAGATTAAGACTGTTTTCCAAGTACGGGAGAATCTAGTTGAACTTATTTTTCGGTACACAGAAACTAATATTGCGATGACTAACAGAAAGATGGCACTATAGAAATGTAGTTCCGAGTTTCACATAACGGAGTCATTCTTAAAAACCTTTAACGACAAATAATTTTCTTTATCCTATCTGCTAAATAACCAAAATAACTTTAATGCCGTTATATAAAGCGTTGGAATGCTTCTTTACCACCCCGGATTTTGTTTCAATACGCCATCCGGATACAATGATATTTGACCGGTAGGAATAGGCCATAAATAGTATTTATCTCCAACAGGTCGATCAGGATGATCAGGATAGACCTCAATATAGCCATTACTGTTTAGAGTAATTTCGTCATTAGGCGTAACCTTAGCGCCTAAGAAAGCATCCGGATTCTTTTGTGGATCCATATAAGACAATTTATGCCAACGCAATAAATCGGCTAACCGGAAACCATCCATCATTAGTTCCACCCTTCGGTCTCTACGGATTTCCCAAATAAGGGAAGTAACATCAGCATCTTTATCCGGATCAACAAAAGGAGTCCCATTTACTGCAGTACCCTGAGACCCATCCAATTCCATCGCAGCTACACCTGCTCTATCTCTCAAAAGATTAATAGAGATATCCAAATCATTTTGCGTCATCGTGTATTGCCCCATTTGATCTAATTCTGCCGCTGCTTCTGCATAATTTTCCAAAACCTCTGCCAGCCAGAAAATAGGAGCATCAGTATAATTATTAGGTGCTGTATTCAAATCTCCTGCTGTTACGGTATCTCCCGGTTCAGCTTCGATTGGAAGAAATTTAGTGGGTCTGAAACCGGTACTGGATTTCATTCCTCCGCCACGTAAATGTCCAAGATAACAATAAAAATTGTCAATCGTCTGTAACAATCGACCATCTCTATTCGACCGCAAATCTTGAATATTATCATCTCCCTGATAGTTAGGAGACAGCTCAATTGGCAAACCATCCTGACACACATATGATTCAACAGCTGATTTGGTCAACCCTCTGTATTCTGTTGTGCTATTGGTATATCCTACCAAATCATGGGTCATTACTCCCTCTTCATAATGCTTATAAAGAATAACTTCCGGATTTCCTGATAAATCATAAGAACTATATACATCTTTATACCGACCACTTAAAGAATAACCTGACTGCATTAGCTGATTTGAGGCATCTTTACTCTCTTTTAAAAATCTGACAGCTTTACTATTGTTTCCTTGGTTATACTTTGCCCAAGTTCCTGCAAAAAGACATACCCTCGATTTTAATGCCAGTGCAACATCCGAATTGACCGTATTATCATCTGCCTCAGCTGGTGATCTTAGATTATTGATAGCAAAATCTAAGTCTGCCAATACACTATCCATAATCAAATCCCGAGAATCTCTGGGTTTGTAAATAGCAGAATCCTCAGAAATATCCAACACCTTGTTATACCAAGGAACATCCCCAAACCTTTTCACTAGCCGATAATAACTCCAAGCTCTAAAGAAACGGGCAACCCCTACCCAATGTTTTTTAATATCATTATTTAAATCCATAGCATTCACCCTGGCAATCATTAAATTTGCCTTTCTGATATCTCCAAAACTCCAATTTCCATCGCTCGCAGGGGCATTTTTTGGAAATCTTTCAAATGTCGGATTAGCCTGATTGTCATTAAAACTACTAAAGTAAAATTTCCCCAGACTCCATCCGGAACTATATCCGGTTATTAGATCATTATAAAACCCCCAAGCAAACGTTTTTACATTCTCTTCACTATTCCAATAGTCTAAATCTGAAAATTTATCCAGCGGTTCTTTATCCACATACTTCGTGCATGAATTAAAAAGTAGTATTCCCACACTACAAAACAATGCTATATTTATATATTTTCTTATCCTGTTCATAACATCAATATTGATCGTTTAAAAAGTTACTTGTACACCAAAAGAATAGTTACGCTGGAAAGGGAAAGTTCTTCCTGTATATCCCAGCTGTCCATCCGTAATTTCCGGATCTAAAGGCACACCAACATCAGCTATTTCCAACAAATTCTGACCACTTACATAGATTCTTACTTTTTGAAGATGCAGGTTATTGATAACATGATCAGGAAGAGAATATCCTATTGTTAAATTTTTCAATCTACAATAGGCCAAGTTCATTAAATATTTAGACTGTGGATAAAAATTATTTCCTCCGGCACCAATCCCTCCAATCGTTCCTCCTGAATTTCCTGCATAAGGACGAGGGTATTTGGCATCACGATTATCTTCAGTCCAATAATCCAATTGATGTTTGTACAGAATCTGTGCGCCACTATACATCGGGATAACCATATCTCCTAAGCCCCAAAAATTACGTTTTCCTACGCCTTGCAAGAAAACATACAAGTCAAAACCTTTCCAGTTTCCTCCAAACTGAAACCCATATAAATAATGCGGTTGTGTATTCCCTATGACTGTAAGATCGCCATGATCATCCGCGGTAGAAGTTCCTCCATCAATGACCCCATCTCCATTTAAATCTTTAAACTTCACATCTCCGGGACCGTAGGTAAAATTCCCTGTTTCTAATTTGGCCTGACTGGGGGAATTTGTCACCTCATCGTCTGATTGAAAATAGCCATCAGTTTCAAAGCCCCAAATATCTCCATAAACCGCTCCGGAATAATAATCGTTAATCACTTCCGCCTGATTATTCCATTTAGTAATAACTGCCTTATTATTATTAAAACTTAAAATAGCAAACAACGTCAAATCATCATTGACCGGATAATTCATTTTCACTTCCACTTCAAATCCTCTATCCCGCATATTCCCCTGGTTGGTTCTCGGAGCAGCGCCACCAAAAGTAGCCGCCACTTTATTGGTACTCAGCATTCCCTTGGTGGTACGCTGATACCAGTCAAAACTACCACTGATATAATTCTTTAAAAGTCCAAAATCTAATCCAAAATCAAGCGTATTTACTTTTTCCCAAGAGAGACTTTTTGCCACGGCTATCGGATTATGAAAAGTATTTACGGCCACTCCGCCAACAACCCAGTCGGCAGAATAACTACTCATGGTAGGTATAAAATACTGTCCTCCTACATTTAAATTACCAATCGTACCCAAAGAAGCTCTTAATTTAAGATTGGTAAAAACCGGCTTTATAAAATCCATAAAAGGTTCAGCACTTATTCGATATCCCACCGAACCTGAAGTAAAGAGCGCCCAGCGTTTTTCCGGTGAATAAGCGGAAGATCCGTCATAACGGCCGTTTAGCTCCAATAAATATTTACCTTTATAATCATAGTTTATTCTTCCAAAAAATCCGGCATAGGCGGCATGCGTATGTCCGCTTCCAACTAACTGATCCCCTGTTGCAAGATTCAATTCCGGCTTTGACGGATCCAACATATCCTTTCTCTCTGCATAAAAATTAAGATATTCATCATCTTCAGCATTCATTCCCGCCATCACTTTCAGATGATGAGCATCAGCAAAAGTATTGTCATAGGTAATAAACCCATTAAAGCTATTTGTCTTTTTCCTTCCTGTATTATAAGTAGTTTGGTTAGAATTTGGCTTTACATCCTCAAGAGGGAAATTATCTCCTGCCCACCAATTCCAGAGAACAGCAGGGCCACCCACGGTATGACCGGTTACATTGTCTCTATTAATGGTATAATGGGCTTCAATAGTTAAATGAGGAAGAGGTCGCAGGGTAGCTCCCAAATCAACACGTGAATAATTATCAACAGTAGTATTGGTTCTGGCTTGGTTCAAAAAACCGCTGGGACCTCTAAAGTAGTGTCCTTTATATGTACCAAAAGGCATAAATGCCGGCCAGCGCCACATGTAGTAAAAATAATCCTGGTAGTTATAAGGCGAATTAAACTCAAAGTTTCGGTACATAACTTTGGAGCTCAAATCCAGCCATGGAGTCACCTCCGCATCTAAAGCAACAGAAACGTTATATTTTTTCAAGTCACTCGGATTCATTTTCATGATTCCCCGCCTGTGATCATAGCCGAAAGATAAATAATAGCCTAGTTTTTTGGTACCGCCGGACACAGACAAATTCTGTGATTGTTGTGGAGTATGCTTTTTAAGCATCATACTTTTGATATCCCAAACCCTATAAAAATAACGTGGAGACATTGTGAAATCTTCACCGGGAACCATTTCTATTCCGTCTCTTTTCCCTTTATATTGTTTTTGCCAGTTCTTGATGCCCTCCAGTTCCTTAGAAAATAACATCCCGAATAATTCCGGTGAACTATTTCCTGCTCTCGTCGAGCCTTCTATAATACCGGGGATTCCTTTCACCGGGTCAGAAAAATCAGGCAATACGGTTGGTTTATTCCAAGAAAAATTATTCGAGTAATGAACTGTCAGCGGTTGATTATGATGTCCATATTTTGTTTTTATCAGAATAACACCAAAAGCGGCTCGGGCTCCATATATAGAAGCTGATGCCGCATCCTTTAAAACCGAAATACTTTCTATGTCCTGAGGATCAATAACAGACAAATCCGGTGTTGGCACATTATCCACTAAGATTAGAGGGCTGCTCGATCCATTAACAGAACCAACCCCTCTTAATCTGATAGTTGCAGGTGCTGTCAGGCTCCCATTTCCATATGTAACCGTCACCCCGGGAACAATTCCCTGCAAAGCTTTTGTCACATCAATCAAAGGTTTACTATCAAAAGTCTTTTCTACATCAACTGTTGAAACAGCTCCGGTCAAATTTCCTTTCTTTTGGGATCCATACCCAACTACAACCAACTGCTTCAAAGAGTTTTCAGTTGTTTTCAATAAAATAATATAAGAAGAAGAGGTATCTAGCAACACCTTCTTAGCAGCATATCCTACATAGGAAATCTTAATAGCCTCCACATCCGTAGGTATAGAAAGGGAGAAAGCGCCACTTTCATTTGTCGTTGTTCCCATCCCCGTTCCAGGCACAATAACAGTAGCTCCAATAACAGGATCGTCGGTAGAAAAATCATGCACTTCCCCGGAAATAGTTCGCTCTTGTGCAAGAGAATTCAATGAAAACAGTAACAAACAAATGATAGTAAATAGTAAACATTTTTTCATCTCAATATATTTTAAAAACCACAATGCTTTTTTATGCATATTTATGCAGTTTATTGCTGTAAATATCTGAATATATTTTATAATTTCCAAATATAGTTTCATTTTTTTTCTTAATTTCGAATTAAAATTAAAGTAAAACAGATAATTTATAAAAATATTAATTATATATAATGTTAAAGGAAGAGAGACAGTCATTCATTATAAAACAGATAAATCTTCATAACAAAGTCTTATCTAACGAGCTGAGTAAAAAGCTAGCTGTATCAGAAGACACCATAAGAAGAGACCTGAAAGAACTCGCAAAAACAGGCAAAATATTAAAAGTACATGGCGGAGCTATTGGAAAAGCATTTCATTATCCTTATCATCACAATAGTGAAATATATGCACAGACCGCCAAACAAACCATTGCAGATAAGGCCATTTCTCTACTTAAGGATGATATGGTTATCCTGACAGGAGGCGGAACAACCATGATTGAAATGGCAAAAAAAATCCCCAATGACCTAAAGGCTACTTTTTTTACAATAAGCCCAATGGTAGCACTGACATTAGCCAACCATGACAATCTTACCGTTATTGGTATAGGAGGAGAATTATCCAAAAACTCCAATGTATTTATTGGAACGAGTGTTATCAATCAACTTTTTGATCTTAAAATGGATCTCTGTATGCTAGGTGCTAATGGCATCTCCATTCAAGAAGGTATGACAGATTCAGACTGGTCAGTAGTACAGGTAAAAAGAGCCATGATACATTCATGTCAGAAATTGGCTATTTTGAGCATTACAGAAAAACTCAACACAGTTCAACGAATGAAGGTTTGCGATATCAATCTCATTGATTATCTCATCACAGAATCAAACCAAAACTCCCCCGCATTATCCCCATATCAAGAAACAAAAACTCAATTATTGTAAATATTTAGTTTGTATTTTATTGCATAAACAAAATTCCTCATTACCTTTGCGGCTCGTTCTTAACAATCCATAAAATAACCGGAGAGTTGGCAGAGTGGTCGAATGCGGCGGTCTTGAAAACCGTTGAAGGTCAAACTTCCGGGGGTTCGAATCCCTCACTCTCCGCCAGTAAAACAAAGTGCTGATTATCAGTACTTTTTGTTTGACAATGAGGGGGGGGCTGGTCGAACTCAATTATAAGGTGTTAAAGAATTAGAATCATGTTTACTT
>CAZLDH010000132.1:2771-7911 GCA_964558275.1 uncultured Chitinophagaceae bacterium | reverse complement strand
TTCGCTAGTATAAATGAGCGGAAAACGGGTCTCGAACTCCTGCCCGAATGCGCAGCAGGCGGGCGCGACTTTCGCTAGTATAAATGAGCGGAAAACGGGTCTCGAACTCCTGCCCGAATGCGCAGCAGGCGGGCGCGACTTTCGCTAGTATAAATGAGCGGAAAACGGGTCTCGAACTCCTGCCCGAATGCGCAGGCGGGCGCGACCTTCGCTAGTAAAAATGAGCGGAAAACGAGGTTCGAACTCGCGACCTTCAGCTTGGGAAGCTGACGCTCTACCAACTGAGCTATTTCCGCTTATCACTGAGCCCTGCCTACGTTAAAACTTCGGCGGGTAAATATTTTCTTCTAAAGCATGACAACCAGTAACATATCACACTTGTTGCTATGCAAATATACTATTTTAATCCCAAAACATCTGCTCCTTGATCAAAAATAATATCTACCGGAATATTGGCTTCCTCCAGGCGATTTAGATCTTTTTGTAGTTGCGGTCCAATCTTACCTTTTTCTTTCACTAATTTTGCTACACCTTCATAATCACCATTTCCTTGTAGTGTCAAAATCAAGTGAGATAAGCTTTTTACAGCATCCTTCATCTTATCAAAATTCACTTTATAAGTGCCATCGTCTAAACGAGTAAATGCATCTTGTTCTTTGAAATAATTAAATCGAACCATATTGGCTATGCCATGGGCATCACCTGCACCAAACCGAACCGACCGAAAAATACTTGCAATGAAAGTAGTATAAAAATCTTTTATATCTCCCTGAAGCACATCTTTGTCCAACAGTTGTTCAATCATGTATAATCCTAAAACATCTGCTTTCCCCTCTTCTAATGCCGAAGCATATTCTTTCAAAGCCTTTCTAACAGTACCCTTTCCATTTATCGTATTTTTAATCCCCAGGCCATGTGCCACTTCATGAAACATGGTATTATTGAAAAATGCATCGAAATCCACATATTTCCTTTGATTAGGTGTAATCAAGATATCAGCAATAGGAACTAAAATTTTATCAAATTTTGCTTTCATTACATTCCGCAACTGTAATCTTCTGGAGCCTTTTTCCATTTGTATTTTTTCACTATTGGGCAGGTTAATAGCTATTGTTTTGGCTCCGGCATTGGCAAACCCTCCATAATAGACCACATCATACACATTCAAATCGGCATCTGTTCCCGGAGTTTCTTTTTTATATTTCTCAGGAACAGGCAAATTCTCCTGTAATTCAGGAAGGTAAGCAGCATATTTCTCCAACTTCTTACTCCAGTCTTTATTTTTTATCAAAACATAAGCCTCATAAGAGGTTTTATATCCAAAAAGCTGATCTTCATAAGTTTCAATAGGTCCAATCACTATACCTACCGTATTATCCCGCATATCAAGCCAAGCCACATCACTATCATAAAAATCATCTGTCAACAAAGCCTTTGCACGTAGATTTAAATATTTTTTTAATCCGGAAGTTTCTGCAAATTGTGCTGCATCTTTCAAATACTTGGCAGCCACTTTCAATGAAGATTTAAACTTTATATTATACGGCAGAGCATATAATTTTCCTGCAGAATCTCTTCTAATAAAATTATATAATCCGGTCTTGTTAGGGATGTCAGCAGATTCAAATTCCTTTTTAGTCATGTCTCCAGGATAGAAATTTGCCCCAAGCGGCTTCTTTCCTACTCCTTTAACAAAAGGTTTATCTTCATCTAAACGATCCCAAGGTCCTACATTGATTTTTACATATTTTATAACAGTAGAATTACTTAGACTACTCAATAGGCTATCCTTATCCCCATAGGTCTGATACCAATACAAAGTATCCATCACTTTGGCTGCTTTGATTAACAAAGGAATCATCTTCTTTTGATTTTCTGTCAATTGCGTAAGATCTGTTGTTAATTTTACAGGGACATACTGATTGACCTTTTGTTGTAAGGCAGACGTTTCATTTTTTTTCTGATTTCCCTTTTTATTAGAAGACTGGCAGGAAAACACACTTACAGATACAATAACGGCTATGGCGACTAAGGAAAGTTTCTTCATATTTTAAAATTATGTTACAAAACTAAGCATGTTTGATATTTTAACCTAATACCATTAAACGTAAAAATCCCGATATGATTTCCATACCGGGATTTTCATTATTATAAGTTCTTTTATTACAAATGAATCGCTTCATCAAAAGCCACCTCAATTGCATCTTTAACAGATTCACTAATAGTAGGATGCGGGTGAATTGCATTCAACACTTCTTCATGTGTTGTTTCCAATTTACGCCCGAGAACAGTTTCGGCAATCAATTCTGTCACGTTGTAACCAATCATATGCGAACCTAACCATTCGCCATATTTGGCATCAAAAATCACTTTGATAAAGCCTTCTGTAGAACCTGCAGCAGAAGCTTTCCCGGAAGCTGACAATGGGAATTTTCCCACTTTGATATCATAACCTGCATCTTTAGCAGCCTTTTCGGTTAACCCAACAGAAGCGACCTCAGGATGGCAGTAAGTACAGCCGGGCACATTACCATAATCTAGAGGTTGAGGCTGATGCTTGAATTTCTTTTCTTCATAAGCGATATTTTCTATACAAGTAATAGCTTCTTTAGAAGCAACATGTGCCAATGCCTGTCCGGGTACACAATCTCCAATGGCATAAACACCATCAACATTAGTTTTATAGAATTCATCTACTGCAATCTTCCCTTTCTCTGTTTTAATACCCAAGTCTTCTAACCCGATATTTTCAATATTGGCAACTACACCAACAGCACTTAAAAGGATGTCTGCTTCCAGGTTTTCTTCTCCTTTCTTGGTTTTAACCGTTGCTTTCACCCCATCTCCGGAAGTATCTACTTTGGTAACTTCGGAATTGGTCATGACTTTTATCCCCTTCTTCTTGTAGCTTTTCTGAAGCTCCTTAGACACTTCATCATCTTCTACTGGAACAATTTTAGGTAGGAATTCTACGATAGTAACATCAGTTCCTATGCTGTTATAGAAATAGCCAAACTCAACTCCTATCGCACCGGAACCCACAATTATAATAGATTTAGGTTGCTTTTTCAAATTCATTGCTTCCCGATATCCAACCACTTTTTCATGGTCAATCTTCATACTGGGTAGTTCTTTGGATCGTCCACCGGTGGCTAAAACAATATGTTTAGCTTCATACTCCTTGCTTTTGCCATCCTTATCGGTAACCGTTACTTTTCCTTTAGACTTCAACTTTCCTTCTCCGTTTAGAACATCTATTTTATTCTTTCTCATCAGGAATTGAACCCCTTTACTCATTTTTCCGGCTACCCCCCTGCTTCTTTTGATAACTGCATCAAAATCCACTTCCGGGTTATTAATTTTAACACCGTAATCTTCAGCGTGTTGTGCATATTCCATAACCTCTGCACTTTTCAAAAGTGCTTTTGTAGGAATACAGCCCCAGTTTAAACAAATACCGCCCAGAGATTCTCTCTCAACTATAGCTGTTTTCAATCCTAATTGAGAAGCTCTGATTGCTCCTACGTATCCGCCGGGACCACTTCCAATAACAATGATATCGTATGCCATAAAATTAGATTTTTTAATTTTTTACCAAAGGTATAAAAAAACATTTTTCTTTTACCTTTTCTTATGTCAGCTTTATTTTAAAGTTTGTTTTTTGCTCTTTATTACTGTTCCGCTTCAGCTCCTTTTCTTATATTATATTGTTCTGCCGCACGTACAAAATGAATAAACAACGGATGAGGATTCAATACAGTACTCTTCAACTCAGGATGAAATTGAGAAGCAATAAAAAACGGATGAGATGGCAATTCAACTACTTCTATCAATCCGCTTTCAGGATTTCTACCACTAGCAATCATTCCTGCCTCTTCAAACTCTTTTAAATACTTATTATTAAATTCATACCGATGGCGATGTCTTTCTTCAATATTTTTACTGTTATATACTTTTTCCAAAAGGGTATCTTCTTTTACCTCACAAGGATAAGCACCTAAACGCATGGTACCGCCCATGTCTTTCACCTTTTTCTGTTCTTCCATAAGGTCAATAACAGGATAAGCAGTTTCTTCATCGATTTCCGTAGAATGCGCAGCTTCCCAACCCAATACATTTCGTGCAAACTCGGCTACAGCACACTGCATACCCAGGCAAATACCAAAAAAAGGAATTCCTTTTTCACGTACATATTTTATGGCCTGAATTTTTCCTTCTATTCCTCTGTTCCCAAATCCGGGTGCTACCAACACTCCATCTAAATGCCCCAGCTTCTTTTCAATATTCTCTTCGTATAAATGCTCGGAATGAATATTTTCTACAATAACCTTACATTCATTTGCCGCACCGGCATGAATAAAAGATTCTAAAATGGATTTATAGGCATCTTGCAATTCAACATATTTCCCTATCAGACCAATAGTCACTTTTGATTTCGGATATTTCACTCTGGTTAGAAATTCTTTCCATTGGTCAATTTCAGGCTCTTGATGAATCGGAATATTCAGCTTATTCATCACAATTTGATCCAAGCGTTCCCGCATCATCTCCAAAGGAATCTCATATATGGTAGGCACATCATCTGCCTCAACTACCGCATCTACACTTACATTACAAAATTGTGCAATTTTTTTCTTAAGACTATCATACAATGGATGTTCTGTACGACACACAATAATATCCGGATGCACGCCTTCTTCACTTAACATTCGAACAGAATGTTGTGTTGGTTTTGTTTTCAATTCGCCGGCAGCACTTAAATAGGGAATTAATGTAAGATGTATAACCAAACAATCTTGAGCATCCATACTCCATTGCAATTGACGAACCGTTTCCACATAAGGTAAAGATTCAATATCCCCCACTGTACCGCCTAGTTCTGTTATAACAATATCATAATCTCCGGTAGAACCCAATTTCAGAATTCTTTCTTTAATTTCATCCGTAATATGCGGAATAACCTGCACCGTTTTCCCTAAATACTCCCCTCTCCTTTCTTTCTCAATAACATTTTTATAAATTCTTCCGGTGGTCACATTATTAGCCTGGGAGGTGGGTCGGTTCAGAAAACGTTCATAATGTCCTAAATCTAAATCTGTTTCTGCCCCATCATCTGTGACATAACACTCCCCATGTTCAT
>CAZLDH010000132.1:0-2761 GCA_964558275.1 uncultured Chitinophagaceae bacterium | reverse complement strand
GTACCGGGATCAATATTAATATAGGGATCAAATTTTTGGATGGTAACTTTGAGTCCTCTTGCCTGTAGTAGTTTGGCAAGTGATGCTGCAATAATTCCTTTTCCTAGAGAAGAGGTAACCCCTCCTGTTACAAAAATGTACTTAGCCATAAGTTTTACCGAGTTTCAAAAAAATTACAGTTTTTGTGACCCGGGAACCTATAACGGCCTTTATTCTCTGTGTTTTTGCAGACCGCACAAAATCCACAGGTCATGCAAAATTACATCTTTTTAAGAGGGTAAACAATTTCTTTTCCAATTTATTAAGATATAAATATGGGAGATGTCCAAATTTAATGCTTTAATGTAAATTTGCATAGGAAAGAAAATTTAGAAAAGATATGGAAGCGAAAAAAGCAAAGGATTCTTTGGTTATTATGAATGAATTGGTCATGCCCAATGATACCAATCAATATGACAATCTTATGGGTGGAAGACTCATGTATTGGATGGACATTGCAGCTGCTCTTTCTTCAATGAAACATTCCGGTCGTCCTACGGTCACAGTTTCTGTAGATAATCTATCTTTCAAAAAACCAATCGACCGGGGCTATGTAATTCAGATTCATGCACAAATTACCCGTGCTTTTAAAAGTTCTATGGAAGTACATCTAAAAGTTTTTGCTGAAAACCCCGTCGAAAAAGTAAAATATCAGTCTAATGAGGCTTTTTATACTTTCGTTGCTCTAGACGAAAATAAACGCCCTGTCGCAGTTCCACAAGTAACACCGGAAACCGAAGAAGAGATTAAACTTTTTGAAGAATCCGCAACACGCCGCCAAATTCGTTTAATTCTTAGTGGAAAAACGCAGGCTCAAAACGCGAGTAAAGAATTAAAATCTTTCTTTTCAAAAGAGCAATAGTACATGAATGTTTTCATAGCTATAGTGTTACCATGGTTATCTTTCTACTTGAGAAAGAAATGGTTTAATGGAACAGTCGCACTAATATTTCAAATCCTGGCCTTTTTATCTCTATTCCCAAGTGGTTTGGGCTTTATTATCTGGCTGGTATTAGCTATTTGGGCGGTTTTTTCTTATAATTATTCTCAAGCCAAAACAAAGAAGAAAGTAAATCAATAAATGAAATACTTTCTTCCGTCATTCTCCTTATTTCCTAACAGGCGGTTTAGAGGGGCGTACCTCAATTTTACTGGGTAAAGTACGTGGGTTCATTTTTAATAAATCATGCACTAATTCACCCATATCTTCCGGCTGAATCTTCCAATAATCCTCGTCAGATGGTGTATGATCATTAAAATGAGTGGAAACGGATCCCGGTAAAATGGTAGTTACTTTTACGCCTTTTTGTCTCAAATCTAACATCAAAGCTTGCGTAAATCCAACAATAGCAAACTTACTGGCATTATATCCGGTAGCTTTGGCGTTGAAATAAATTCCCTGTAAGCTGGCTACCGTAAAGATATAGCCTTTTTGAGCAATAATTTGATCTAAAGAAGCTTTCACACTATTAAATACTCCACTCACATTAGTGTCAATCATCTTATTCCAATCTTCATGCGATAAATCCTCAATAGGAGCAAATACTCCTAATCCGGCATTAGAAACCAAAATATCTAATCGTCCCCATTTCTCCACAATACTTGCTACCGCAGCTTCTTCATCTTCTTTCTTTCGAACATCCGACTGCAGCGCCAGTTTATCTTCAGCATCTCCTGAAATATCTGCAACTGTAGCATCAGCATTTTCTTTTTTTCTACTACTAACTGCCACTCTATATCCTTCGTTAAGAAGATATTGAGCAATCCCCTTACCGATTCCTTTACTTCCACCTGTAATATAAACTACTTTTTTCTCTGACATATTGTATTGTTTTTTCTAGTTAACAGAACGAGATACTGATTTGTTTAGCTGACCACATTTACAGGATGTCCCTTCTGCCAATTTTCAATATTATTGGTCACCGTATTCATTAATCTCGTTCGCGCCTCCAGTGTGGACCAGGCAATATGCGGGGTAATCTTACAGTTTTTAGCTTTTAGCAATGGATTATCTCCTGATGGAGGCTCTGTAGAAAGTACATCCAGCGCTGCTCCCGAAATTTTTTCTTCATTAAGCATTTCTGCTAAATCAGCCTCATTAATCAAAGGCCCCCTGGCCGTATTTATAATAAAAGCAGATGATTTCATTAGTTTCAGTCGTTCTTTATTTACAAAACCTTTATTAGCCGCATTCAGCGGACAATGTAAACTTAAAAAATCTGCTTCTCTAAAGCAATACTCTTCTTCTACAAAAGACACTCCTTCCATAGCATCTCTTTTTGGATGATGATGTGCCGCAATAACTTTCATCCCAAACGCTAATCCAATTCGGGCTACAGCTTGTCCAATCTTACCAAAACCAATCAATGCCAAAGTCTTTCCTTTCAACTCAATCTGAGGAGCTACCAGATAGCTAAAATCTTCACTCTTTACCCAATCTCCCTCAGCTACACTTTCGGCATGCGCCTGCACATGATTTGCAAATTCCAATAGCAAAGAAAAAGTAAGCTGTGCGACAGAATCCGTACTGTAAGCCGGAATATTCGTCACCGCAACTCCTTTTGCTTTTGCAGCCGCCACATCCACCACATTGATACCGGTTGCCATTACACCAATATATTTTAAATTGACCGCTTCTTTAATAGCCTCAGCATTTACAATTACCTTATTTGTCAAAACAATTTCTGCCTCTTTTATTCTATTGACAACTTCCGAAAAAGCC
>CAZLDH010000131.1:0-7920 GCA_964558275.1 uncultured Chitinophagaceae bacterium | reverse complement strand
AAACGGAAAAACGGCTTCTAATGTTATTTAGAAGCCGTTTCTGACCGTTTGTATTCGGTTCTGGTCGGGGTGGCAGGATTCCTAACTATATTTTTAACCCATTCTTTATCAGATTGTTATATTGCTTATTATTCGCTTAGGTAAATAAAAAGGTCTTATAAAAACAGCTTATATCTACTTCAATTATTTTATAATGGTAGTTTTTATTTTTATGCATTTATCGTTTTATTTGCCAATTTTAGGGTTAATCCACTCTATGCGGAGGTTGGTTTGCCTCTATTATGATCTACATCTTCTAAACGAGAAATCTCTTTTTTCATCATGGCTATTAATTCTTCCTGCATACCCAACATCTTTTTTTTATCTTCTATTTCATTCCGCAAACTCTTAATTTCTTCTTTTAAAGAGTCTAAGTTATGATTTTGAGGGGTTCCTTCATTCTCATCTAAAGATTCCAGCATAGAACCACTTCCCAATATTAGCCATTTTGTGTTTAGAATCGGAAAGGAATGTACAGTGTTAAGTACAGTTTGGAGTCCTACTTTACTTCTTCCCTTTAAGATTTCATTCATTCCACTGCGAGTAAGGGCTATCTTTTCTGCAAATTGTGAAGCAGATTTTACAATACCGTTATTTGATAGGTGTGTGTAAAACTCTATAAATCTGTTTGTTACATCGTTTATATTCATTTTTGTGAATAGTACTGTACAATATTTTTGCATTTGTACAGTGTAGTGTATATATTTGTAGTGTTGAACTTTAACTATTCAAAAATGAAGAAAAAGGACGGGATATACAAGCCTGCTTCACAAGAAGAATTAGATTTCTTAAGACACAACATGCCGAGGGGGATGGTTTCAATGATAGTCCATAGGACTAACCAGCCAAGATGGAAAGTTGTCTATGAATTGACAAAAGTTTCAGTAAAACAAAACGCTGAAATTATCCAAGCTACTAGAGAAGTTTTATATGCAGTAACCGGACTCTGCTTTGAGAATGAAAAATCAAAACGGAACACCACATAAATATTAGAAAGATGAATCCACATGAATTATTGACTAAGCAAGATTTAGAGAAGTTTAAGGGTGAAATTTTTGATTTTCTTTCAAAAATGCTCAATGCTCAACTAAAGAATACCTGGTTAAAAGGTGACGAGGCAAGAGAGCTTCTAAAGTGTGGCAACACAAAGTTGAGTCAATTAGTTAGAGACGGTTTCATAGATACTAAAGGGAAAGGTAAAGGGAAGCTTTACTCCTTAAAAAGTATTAATCGACTCATTAAAGAAAAATAAAATACTGAATTGCTATAAAATCAAAAGCAATAATAAGAAAGAATCTGCGAGAGATTCCTTGAAGATGTTCTTTGACATATAGAGGGGAAATGCTACCCGATACAAAGGGAGTTGAGTGTGTTCCTTGAGGACGTAATTAGAATGTAATCATCTAATATGACGTTTGATAGTGAGCTGCAGGAAGAAGAAAGGTTTGAAAGGATCAAGCTTTATTTCCGGCATGTAATTGCTGACAAAGTACCCTCGAAACAAATAAATGAAAATATAACATTACACAAAATAAGCAGGCAAGGGCAGTAAAGCTCTTCAACTGATTTACTGGCCTACGGTCGAACCGACTTGCCTGCTCTCAATTAATGTCTAATACAAACACCTCCTGTTTAATTAGGTGCTTGAAAAGACAATCAAAGGAGGGTAAATTTATGAAAAAAACAACAGAACTCAGCAGAATTGATCGGGCAATTGCTGATAACATACCCGACATAGAATTAAATTTCAAAGAAAACTCTGGTATTGTACAAGATTTCATCATATTTATCTTAAAACAGGTGCAATTTGACCTATTCGGCTTTACGACTTTCACTTTAGCTGACTTTTGTAAGGCTACTGGAAGAACTAGGGTTTCATTGTCATATATTGACAAGAGATTTAATAACATACAAATTGATCCCCCTGAAGTTGGTGGATATAAATTTGAAACAGTATTCGATTATGCTTTATATGATATGATGCAAAAAAACCTCATATTCACAAAGGCATATACAACCGTGCGTGGCGATAAAGAAATAAAACTAGAAGCAATTAGAATTATTTCAGATTTACGCATAACATATGACGCACAAAATAAAAAGAGAAAAATATACAACGTCAACATTTCTCCAGAACTACTTGAGGGATTTGTTCGACGCTATTATAATATAGATTTTATAGCCTATAAAGCTTTGGGGAAAGGTAGGAATGGAGACCAGCGCAAGCGGTTTATGATTTACCTTTCTAAATTAAGGCACATATTATGGTCGAAAAAAACAACAGCTACAATCTTAACAGTTGATGAGATAGCGAAAGCTGCAGGCATAAAAACAAACGAAGACAAGCATCGTAAACAATCTGTAAAACGATTGTTAGATACAGTCAATGAAAAAACGGATTTTAATGTAGTATATAAGTTCATAACTGCCAAGAGCAGGTATGCTTACTATATACAGTTGACTTTCCCTTATAGCCCACATGCCGTAAAGGAAGATCATATCTTTTTTGCAGATTTAATTGATAGCCTAAATGAATTCTATAAAACAAAAGAAGAAAAGGTCGAAAACTTTCAGGAGTGGTTGACCGATCATTATGTTGACATGCCTGCAAAGGCACATCATTTAAAACGATGCTATTATAAAAGATATCGAATTGAACTATCGGATAAAGAAGCTATAAACGTAATAAAAACGGGCTTGACATTCTATTTAGAAAACTCAATACAAAACCCATAATCTTTCAATATCCGTTGTAATGTATTGCGACTTCGTTGTAATGTATTGCGACCCGTTGTAATGTATTGCGACTTTCGTTGTAATGTATTGCGACCCGTTGTAATGTATTGCGACTTCGTTGTAATGTATTGCGACCCGTTGTAATGTATTGCGACCCGTTGTAATGTATTGCGACCGTTTTTAAACCTCACCCCCCTCTACAAGCTCTAGAGCGAGGGTCGTTGTAATGTATTGCGACCAATACTATATATATACATACGTATTAATAAGATTATTATATATAAAAAGGAAAAACAAAGTTTTTGCTAGCTAAAAGAGAAAGATTTTTTCACACCCCAATAAAACCCTCACTGATGAATCTAAAAGAAATTAAAGAGCGTATAAAAATTAGCAGTTACCTATTTCTACATGGTCATAAACCTTTTAAAGAAACAAACGGTCAATTGGCTTACCTTTCCCCCTTTAGAAAGGAGACTGTTCCTTCTTTTTTTGTTAACGATACCAAAGGAGTTTGGTATGATCATGGAGAAGGTCAAGGGGGTACGATCATAGATTTAGCAATGAGGCTCCAGGGGTTGGACATATCGGGAATTATTCGATACTTCAATCGACAAGATGGGAGTAAACAGCTTGCACCTTATACTCTAAAGCAAAATAGGACTTCCGACATCGAGAATGGCAGACAACCGGTAATTTTAAAAACACAGGAGATCGGTAACAACCCAGCTTTGGTAGATTACCTCAAATCGAGAAGAATTTACGACCAGGCTTTAAGGTTTCCAATTATCAAAGAAGTTTATTACAAGGTTTTTAAAAACAATCATTACAGACACTACTTTGGCGTAGGATGGCAAAATAAAGCTCTAGGTTGGGAAATCTCATCGAAATACGGTAAAGTGTGCTTCTTTAAAAAAGATGTCGTTAAATCGCTTAAAAATGAAGTTTATTCCAAAAAAGAAGTGTCAGTATTTGAAAGTATGTTTGATTTCCTATCTGCAATAAAGCTAAAATGGATCTCACAACAGGAAAATGTTATCATTTTAAATTCAACGGCATTATTGAACAAGGCCATTTCAATAATAGAAGCCAATGACTATTCTGTAAACCTGTTCTTAGATAACGATCCCGCCGGTGACAAAGCCACCCGCTTATTATCAAAAACAATATCCGCAAAAGACTGCAGGGGAAAATACAAAGGATACAAAGATGTAAATGATTTCTTGATTGGCGAAAGCCATTCCTTTTAATTTTTTTTTAGCTGCCTGATTTTTTCTAGTGCTGTCTTAAATTCTTTAAACACAACAGCACAATAACACAACAGCACAATAACACAACAGCACAATAACACAACAGCACAACAGCATGATGCTTCTATTGTTTAAATTAGAAGCAGCCTATTTCAAAACCAAGCTATTCTTCGCTTAATTTTTCTTAAATACCGATGCCGTTTTTTCAAGTTTCCGCATGGAATTTATCAGTTAGCAATGTACCCGGATTTTGGGGGCTACTTTAGTGTTGCAAGTTGTGTCTTTGTATATACAAAGACCACTTGCCAAACCCAGTTTGGAAAACAAAAATCGCAACTCATTTTGTTAATGGATATGAAGAAAACAAAGAATATCATCCTTCGATGTACGGAAGATGAAAAGAAAAAAATACAAGATTTTGCAAAAGAGTACGGATTGAATGTAACTCAATACATTATAAAAAAATCTTTAAATCAGCCTGTAAACATTAACCATAAAGAGGTTGTTCGAACCATTCACTTACTAAATGTTGAGCTTTCTCGGATTGGTAATAATGTAAATCAACTGGCAAAAACAGCAAACAGTCAAATAAAAACAGGTCATATTCACGAAAGCATTTGGATAGATTATCAAAAACAAATTGAAAAACTATATCAGATGAAGTGGGATTTGAACAAAGAAATCAAAAAGCTTATCAAGATAATAGCTGGTTAACATCACTGAATTTATTTATTATGATCGCTAAAATTTTAGATTCTTCCGCCTCATTTCATGCTGTCGACTACAATCATAAAAAAACGTCCAATGGTCGAGGTGAGTTAATGGCTGTTAGAAATTTTCCCGATTATATTGGAAAAAACCCAAGCCCTAAAGAAGTTAAAAAATATTTAAAATTTGTTTCTTCCGTAAATTCCAGCATTAAAAAACCACAGTTTCATGCGGCAATTTCTTGCAAAGGAAGAGAGTTTGATAAAGACCAATTGACTGAAATAGCTGAACAGTGGATGAAAAAAATGGGGTATAGTAAACAGCCTTATATTATTGTTTATCATAATGACACTGATAACAATCATGTCCATGTGTATTCAACAAGGATAAGTTCGGAAAATGGCTTGAAAATTAAAGACAATTTTGAAAAGCTTAACGCTAAGAAAAACATCAATGAAGTTATGTCTGAGCTTGGGTATGGACAAAATCATATTTTTTTTGAAGAGTATAACTTTCAGACCAAAGCTCAACTTAAACTATTATATGAAAAGGCTGGATATTTGCATCGAGAAACAGCCAATGGACTTACGATCTACAAAGACCTGAATATCCAAGAGGTCATTCCTTTTTCCAAAATAGAGGGCAAAATCAAAGCTTATACAGAAGATATTAACAGAAAAAAGCAACTTAAAGCATGGCTTTATAAGTATGGTCAACTGTTTTCAAATGAGCCACGAGCGATTTATAGGTATGAGGCAGGAAAAAGAAACCCTACCATAGTATCCTATCAATCGGATTTATCTGAATTTCTTAAGGATCGCTTTGGTGTTGAAATGATCTACCATCACAGCGGCAATAAACCTCCTTATGGTTATACGCTTATTGATCATAGTGAAAAAAATGTACTTAAAGGCTCTGCCATCATGTCCTTAAAAAAGATGAAGGAATTCAAGCCAGAGAGCCATGACCTTTGGAGTAGGCTACAAGAGGTTCAGAAATTTAACATCAACTCTAAAGCACATCAAAAACTATTGAGTGAACAGTATAAAATACCGATAGGATTAATCAGGATGACTTCAAAGAAACTAGATGATGGAGATATTAAGTTCTACAAAGGATATTTGAAAGGTTTTTTGAAGGAGCACTCCTTAGATCAATCCGGTTTATTGGGTTTGGATATTCAAAAACTCGATGGGAAGCAGTATGTAGTCGATACTATTCAAAAAAATATTTTGGAAGCTAATCAAATTTTACCACCTACTTATTTAGAAGAATTACAGCAAGAATATTCTTCTCAAAAAGAAGAACAAGCTGTAGGCCCTTTAAATGCTATTGGCGGAATGGCTTCTATTATGGAAAGTTTTGGAGGTGATGATCAAAACGATCAGCCAAAGCGCCGAAAAAGGAATCAATATTAAATACAAACATATTCTATTAATGCTAAGCCACTTCTATAGTGGCTTTTTTAATTACGCTATCATGATAATCATTTTTGGAAATCAAAAGGGAGGTGCTGGAAAAAGCACATTGGCCATCCTATACGCAAACTGGCTGACTTTGGTCAAAAAACAAAAGGTAACGGTCTTAGATATGGACTACCAACAATCCTTATATGCTAAATATAAGGAGGCAGAAAAACTTGAAAACCCAGCTCCTTACGAGGTAATGCTAGTCGATCTACAGGAGTTTCCAACAATTTATAAAGCGATCGGAAACCCGGAGGATGAAATTATAATTATCGACTTACCGGGCAAATTAGATGACGATCATCTTATCCCAGTTATTCAAGCAGCTGATATCATAATTGTTCCATTTAAATATGAGCGCATGACTTATGAGTCAACCATGCTGTTTACGTTAATTTCAAAAAAAATCAATCCTTCCGCAGAATATTTTTTTGTACCTAATATGGTGCAGAGAAATGTCAATTATGAGCTTAAAAATGATGTTGACACTTCCCTCACCAATTATGGGAAGGTGACTGAAAGTATTTATCAGTCTGTCAAATACGAAAGGTTAATGACAAAGGATCTGCCGATGGATAAAATCGGCGAAATCGAATCAGCATTTAATAAAATTTTGAATCATGAGTGATAAAATAAAAAGCCTTGCAAGTGTTATCCGGCAAGAGCAACAAAAACTTGCTGAACCAGAAGGCAAAACCGAACAAGTATCCAACAAACCAAATATAAAACGAACTGTAAAAACAACGACTAAAGAAAAAAAGAAAGAAAACGGTACGATCCAGGAAATACAAAATATAGAAGTAGATGATTCCGAATGTGTCCGAATGACTATGAGGCTCCCGAAAGATATTCATGTGCTTCTAAGCTTTATTTCATCCAGAGGATTTAGCAAAAACAAGATTGCCGTTTACGCTTTGCAAAAAGTTCTAGAGGATAAAGAAATAAAAAATCTAATTGAAGAGAAACTTAAAGAAATAAACACATGACATTTACCCAATTTATTATCGCAGTGATATCAGTATATGCAATTTATTATTTACTGATAATCACATTTGACCTATTAAAAAGCTCTAAAGGCAGAGGCGAAGAAACTCCCAAGCTAGTTCCTGTGGCTGGGGATGAGGTTCAATTTATCGAAGATCAAACAACAATTATTAAAGATGAAGTAACAGTAAAAGAGACAGACCCTGTTGTACAGAACGGTCAAGGCACTGACTTACAACACACCGCCATTTCAGGTGGTCTTGAAATGAAAAACCTTTTGTCCACTATTCGGACAGACGCAGTCCAGCGGACTGCACAAATATTTAACACATATTAATTAATTAATCAATCAATAAAAATCATGAAAAAAAAAATCAGTTTATTTTTATCTCTAATGCTTATAGCAAGCATTTCTTTTGCGCAAAATACAGGTGGATTAACTACTGGATTAGATGCGGCAAGACTGTCCTTGAGTGAATATATAGACCCAATCGTTAGAATTATTATGGTTATTGGGGGGATTGTCGGAGTGATCGGTGCTATCAGAATCTATCAAAAGTGGCAGTCGGGAGATCACGACATCAACAAAGAGATTGTTGGTTGGGGAGGAAGTGCGGTGTTTTTAGTTCTGGCACCGATTGTTGTAAAAGCAATTTTTTCATTGTGATATGCGGAAGGAATATTCAATTTACAAGGGGCTTCAAAAGCCACTTGTATATAAAGGCTTCAAAGGTAAATAC
>CAZLDH010000130.1:0-7953 GCA_964558275.1 uncultured Chitinophagaceae bacterium | reverse complement strand
TTTCCAAATTTTTCATCATGAATCATCTGATCAAATTCATCCAAAGCCTGCTCATGAGAGTTACAAATAAGAACGCCTTTACCCGCTGCTAATCCATCCGCTTTTAAAACAACAGGAAGGTTTTGCGATTCAATATAATCCTTGCCGTCATCAAAATTTGAAGCATCAAACTCTCTATAAGAAGCAGTAGGAATTTGATATTTTTTCATGAATGCCTTAGCAAAAGCCTTACTCCCTTCTAATTGAGCCCCTGATTTTCCGGGACCAATAACGACAATATCCTGTAGCATGGAGTCTGCCTTAAAGAAATCAACAATTCCTTCCACCAAGGGCACTTCAGGACCGGGAATAACAATATCAATTTCTTTCTCCAGACACACTTTTTTGATGGCTTCAAAATCGCTTACCCCCAAATTAATATTTTCTCCGCACAATGCGGTACCGGCATTCCCGGGAGCAATATACAGATGATCACAAAGCTTACTTTCTTTTAACTTCCAGGCAAGTGCATGCTCACGTCCCCCGGCACCTATTAACAAGAAATTCATAAAAACGTTTTCTATTTACCCTTTTCTACTCATTGCTCTCTCTGCAGCAGCAACAATGTCCGGTGTATCTAAACCATATTTTGCTAATAATTCATTAGGCTTTCCGCTTTCTCCAAAAGTATCCTGTGTACCGACATACTCCAAAGGAACGGGATTACTCTGTGTAGTAGTTTGCGCTACAGCATCACCCAATCCGCCATTTACATTATGTTCTTCACAAGTAACAGCACAACCTGTTTTCTTTACGGATGCAATAATAGCTTCCCTATCCAAAGGTTTTATGGTATGAATATTTATCACTTCCACACTTAACCCTTTCTCTTCCAATACACGACCGGCTTCAATAGCCTTCCAAACCAAATGACCACAAGCAAAAATTGTTACATCTTCCCCATCACTTAATTTCTGTGCTTTACCAATTTCAAAAGGTTGATCTTCAGGAGTAATAATGGGCCATTTCGGACGACCAAAACGAAGATAAACAGGACCATCATAATCAGCAATAGCTTTAGTTGCTGCTTTGGTCTGATTGGCATCACAAGGAACAATCACCGTCATTCCGGGCAACATCCTCATCATTCCGATATCTTCTAGAATCTGATGCGTTGCTCCATCTTCTCCTAAGGTCAATCCTGCATGAGAAGCACAAAGTTTCACATTTTTCCCTGAATAGGCAACAGATTGTCTTACCTGATCATAGACTCTTCCTGTAGAAAAATTGGCGAAAGTGGTTGTAAATGGAATTTTTCCACCAATAGTCAATCCTGCAGCTGTGCCAATCATATTGGCTTCAGAAATACCACATTGAAAAAAACGTTCAGGATGAGCTTTTATAAAAGGAGCTATCTTTAGTGAACCGGCAAGATCAGCTGTCAAAACGACAACATTCGGATTTTCATTTCCCAGTTCTTCCATACCGGCACCAAACCCATCTCTGGTTGCCTTTTCTCCTAAAACTTGAATATCTTTTAACATAATTTCTTTTATTAATAAGTAAGTAATCGGCACGAAGATAAAAATATCTTTTCGCTATTGCAAGCCTATTTTATTATCCCGGCATACGAGAGATATATTTGTCTAATTGTTTTAATTGCATGACTACCTCGGTAGAGGTTGGTTTTTCCTTCTTACATAATTTATGATAACGACGTGCATTACGCATATCCCTACTTGAAATAGAGATAGAAGCCAATTGAATATAAGCCGCTGCACGACTTTCTCTATCCGGCAAACCGGCATTGACAGCTTTACGCAAATACTCTTTGGCTTTTTTCATATTGCTCTTTTGGTAAGAGATATTTCCCAACTGAAAAAAGGCCTGTGCCTGCACTTCTTTCATCGGTGTGCCCAAAGAAACACATTTCTGCATAAAATCTTCAGCTTCATCCAAATCTTGCCTTGTACTTGCAATGATGGACTTTAAGAAGTAATAAGTTGAGCGAATAGGTTTATACAATAACCCTGGGAATTGGATTTTATTTAAGATTACTTCTGCTCCTTCTAAATCACCTTCCTCAAGATAGCCCTGAGCCAGTCCCAAGGGACCAAGAAAAAAGTGAGTAAATACGAGAACTAAAGCAATAAAATAAAATATCCAGGCTAAGCTAATACCATTTGTAAAGTTAAACAACAGACCGAGCAGAATAAATAATAGCCCAAGGTGTAATCTATATTTCAAAAAAAGTTTACGTATCATCTATATTTTTCTATTAAAAGTCAAAATTCAGTTCGCAAAAATAAGAAAAAAGGATGGTAAGGCGTATTTTAAATATTCCTTGCCACCCTTTTTTTAATAAATTATTTACTTATTAATATCTCTTATATAACCCTATTTCTTCTTGGTAGATTTGGGAGCAAAAATAGCAATCATGCGTCTTCCCTCCATCTTCGGCATATTTTCTAATTGTCCCACTTCAGAAAGACTTTCCGCAAATTTCAACAATAGCAATTCTCCTCTGTCTTTAAACAGAATACCTCTACCACGAAATTGCACATAAGCTTTCACTTTATTTCCGCCTTTCAAAAATTTCTCTGCATGTTTTGTTTTAAAAGAAAGATCATGATCATCCGTATTAGGTGTAAATCTAATCTCTTTTACTTCAGATTTAGCAGATTTTGCTTTAATTTCTTTTTCCTTACGTTTTTTCTCGTATAGAAATTTTTTATAGTCAATAATCTTACAAACAGGAGGTTTTGCGTTAGGAGAAATCTCCACCAAATCCAATTCCTGTTCTCTTGCCATCTCACGCGCCTTGTCAGATGAATAGACACCCACTTTTACATTATCTCCTACCACTCTCACTTCAGGAACCCTAATTCTTTCATTAATTCTGTGTTCAGGTCCTTTTCTCCGATTAAACCTTCTTTTGTTTGATTTTCTTCTCTTCATTAAAATTTAAATTGATTGACAAATTTTGTTTTTATTCAAAAACGCTTTTTTCTTTTACTTCTTTTGACAGCATTTGGATAAATTCTTCCGGATTTACTTTCCCGAGATCTCCATGCTTATGTTTTCTTACAGACCATTTATTTTCAGCCACTTCTTTATCACCAATGATAAGCATATAGGGAATTTTCATCAATTCTGCATCACGAATTTTTCTACCTATTTTTTCACTTCTATCATCTATTTCAGCGCGAATATCCGCTTTTTCTAATAATTCAACGATTTTTTCCGAATATTTATTAGATTTATCACTAATAGGTAGCACTTTCACCTGTGTTGGTGTGAGCCACAACGGGAAATTCCCACCACAATGTTCTATTAAAACAGCAACAAAACGTTCAAGACTCCCGAAAGGCGCACGATGAATCATAACCGGTCTGTGTTTTTGATTATCAGCACCTATATACTCTAACTGAAACCTTTCAGGGAGGTTATAATCTACCTGAATTGTGCCCAATTGCCACTTCCTTCCTAAGGCATCACTCACCATAAAATCAAGCTTTGGTCCATAAAAAGCAGCTTCATCATATTCTATTACCGTGTCTAATTCTTTCTCTTTAACAGATTCTAGTATGGCTTGTTCAGCCAATTCCCAATTTTCTTCAGATCCGATGTATTTCGAATGATCTTTTTTGTCTCTTAAAGAGACCTGTGCTGTATATTCTTCAAAACCAAGGCTTTTAAAAACATAAAATACCAAGTCAATCACTCTTAAAAATTCTTCCTTCACCTGATCGGGACGGCAAAACAAATGCGCATCATCTTGTGTAAATCCGCGTACTCTTGTCAGACCATGCAGCTCGCCACTCTGCTCGTAGCGATATACCGTACCAAACTCGGCATATCTAACCGGTAACTCTTTATAAGATTTGGGAGAAGATTTATACACCTCACAATGATGCGGGCAGTTCATCGGCTTCAACAAATATTCTTCCCCTTCCTGTGGCGTATGAATAGGCTGAAAGCTATCTTTTCCGTATTTGGCATAATGACCTGAAGTTTCATACAGACTTTTATTCCCAATATGCGGTGTAATCACAGGCTCATAACCGGCAGCACGCTGTGCCTCCTGTAAAAAACCTTGTAATCGCTCTCTCAACTTGGCTCCTTTAGGCAGCCAAAGCGGCAATCCGGCTCCCACTTTTTCGGAAAAGGTAAATAATTCCAGCTCTTTCCCCAGCTTTCGATGATCTCTCTTTTTAGCCTCTTCTACCCTTTCAAGATATTCTGTTAGTTCTTTCTTTTTCGGAAAAGTAATACCATAAATTCGCGTCAGCATCTTGTTATGCTCATCTCCTCGCCAATAAGCTCCGGCAATACTGGTCAGCTTAATCGCTTTAATAAATCCGGTATTGGGGATATGGGGTCCCCTACATAAATCTGTAAAGTTCCCTTGGGTATAAAAGGTGATGGATCCATCTTTCAGACCGTCAATAAGTTCAAGCTTATATTCATCCCCCTTGTCTTTGAAATAAGCAATGGCATCCTTCTTTGAAACATCCTTACGGACATAAGCATTCTTCTGCTTGGATAATGCCTTCATCTTCTTTTCCAAAACGATCAAATCCTCATCAGAAATCTGCCGATCACCTAAGTCAATATCATAATAAAACCCATTATCAATCGGTGGTCCAATACCAAATTTAACCCCCGGAAAAACCTCCTCTAATGCTTCCGCTAAGAGGTGCGCCGAAGAATGCCAAAAAGCTTTCTTCCCTCCTTTATCTTTCCAGGTTAATAAACTTACTTCTGCATCTTCGTCAATCGCTCGTGTAGCATCCCAAATTTCTCCATTTACTTCTGCGGCTAATACGTTACGTGCGAGACCCTGACTAATCGAACCTGCGATATCCAGTCCGTTAATTCCTTTTTCAAAAGACTTCACTGAACCATCAGGCAATGTGATTTTTATATTTTCCATACAAGGATAAACCTATTTCCTATTTTATATATTCTTATAAATGCGAAAATATAAAACTATCCTTAATTATTTGGTATTACTGCCTAATAACACTAAAATATTTATTAAAAAGACACTTTGTCCATATAATTTAAGGTTTTATTCCATTTCGGCTCTCTTCTTCAGTTCTTTTATCGGCATAGAAATCATTCTCCCCATTTTCTTATCTCCTTCGTAAGTAATCACCTTAAGCATTACCGCGTCTTCAGGAGGAGTTAATGGATGTTCATATTGGGGATAATACTGATCCGGATAAGAATTATCAAAACTATAATAAATATCCAAATCTTTCACTTCCGTAGCAAGCTCAATACTTAGCTTATGCTCCTTAGTCTCTGTAGCCTTGAAAATTGGATCATACACACTGGGCGCATATTTAATCCCTGCCTCATTGAGTCTTTCAAACTGATATTCTACCCTGTTAAAAAAATCTGGCCAGCTTCTTTTACTTTCCGGAGACCAAACCGCTTCAGCAACTGCCATTCCTCTGGGCCAAAGCATATATTCCAAATGACGCATATTGTAAATCTGCTCCGTCCACAAATTGCCCTGACCTCCCATTATATATTTTGGATTAACGCCTTCCGGCAAAGGGTCAAACTTGTAAGCTTTGCTTAATCTCAGCGTAGCATACACTTTCGGTTCAATAATAGGATCTCCCTGCATATAATCCAAATAAGCATAAGTTGTCGGACTCATCACTACTTTATGTCCGGATTTAGCCGCTTTGATTCCCCCCTTCATTCCCCGCCAACTCATCACAGCTGCCTCTTTTGGCAAATCCCCTCCTTGAAGAATCTCATCCCAGCCAATCATCTTTTTCCCTTTGGAAGTAATAATCTTATTTACTCTTTTGGTAAAATAAGCCTGTACATCATGCATATCTGCCAAATCCTCTTTCTCCATTAATTTCTTAATTTCGGAACTTTTCTCCCAAAAGTTTTGCGGCGCTTCATCACCACCTACATGGATGTACTCAAAAGGGAATAATTGCGCAACCTGCGTAAATACTTTATCTAAAAAATCATAAACTTCCTCATTAGCCGGACAAAGCGTATTGTCCACTAAGGCAATAGGTGGCGCTCCCTGTGACCAATCCATAAATTGTTCTCCTGAATTCACCTGATAATTGACAGCAGCAGCCGTACATGACAGCTCCGGATAGGCTGCAACGGCTGCCAAACTATGTGCGGGAACATCAATCTCCGGCAAAATATCTACAAATCTATCTTTCGCATATTGTACCAGCTCTTTGATATCTTCTTGTGTATAAAATCCACCATAATTTCTTGGTGCATCCGCATCCGGCTTAGAAAAAGTACCAAAATAACCTACTTTTTTCACATTCCAAGCACCAACCTCTGTTAGTTTGGGCAATCCTTTAATTTCTATTCGCCATCCCTGATCGTCGGTAAGATGCAAATGCAATAGATTAAACTTATACTTCACCATTTCATCAATAAACTGTTTTACTTCTTCTTTGGTAAAGAAATGGCGAGCTACGTCAAACATTAATCCTCTCCAGCCAAAACGGGGATAATCTTTAATCTCTACTAAAGGGACTTTCCAGTCTATTCCTTCTGCCAATTGATGTCCTTCAATCTCTTTAGGAAAAAGCTGAATCAATGACTGCATCCCATAAAATAATCCGGCAGGTTGGTTCGCTTTCACGACAATATCATTTGGATGCACCAACAGCTGATAACCTTCCTCTCCCAGATCCTTGTTCGCTGTTTCATTTAACTCAAACACAATAGTAGTTCCCGGAACCAGCTGATGCTTCACCGCAACTTTTGCTCCGGTAGTGGTAGCCAATTGTTGTTTAAATAACTGCGCAGCAGTTTCAAACTTTTCATTCTCAGGCACAACAAGCGTCACATACTCAGGAAGATGAAAATACCCTTCATGTGCCACTACAGATACCGGCTCAGGTACAATATGAATACGGTCTTCGTTATTTTGACCAAAAGAAGAAAAAGACAAAAGACAAAATAGGACTGCAATCAGTATTTTTTTCATGTCAAATATAGGTTAGTGATTCAGATAAAACATAATATTACGAATTTTATTTGATTTATTTAAATCAATATAAGAAGCTAATAAATGAACTTTAAACCTTACTTTAAAGGAATTATATTATATTTACCTACGATACTATAATGGAGAAATTTAAAAACAAATATCGTATAGCGTCTAACCGATGGAGGTTTTGGGATTACTCCTCTCCCGGCAGGTATTTTGTAACTATTTGTATTATCAACAGACAATGTATTTTGGGGAATGTGACTGATAAACAGATGAGACTATCAGAATTGGGCAAAATTGTCAAATCAGAAATATTAAAAATGCCGCAATATCATAAACGTGTTATATTGGATGAATGGATTGTCATGCCCAATCATATCCATTGTCTTATCGAATTGGGGGATTATAACTTCGACAATGGCAGGGCAGATATTGACAATAATAATGGACGCAACAATCAACGCGACGTACAACGTGGCAATCAACGCGATGACCAACGTGGCAATCAACGCGATGTAAATAAAATTCATGAATTTTATTTACATCTACCATCATCCCACCAACAACACCACCAATCCCCATCATCATCCCACCCCTGGTGGCACCGCCCCAACTATCAACCGACAATCGACGAAATCAAACAATATCGAAAACATCGTCGGAAAATGATTATCCCTAAAATACTAGGAAAAATGAAAATGCAGACCTCCAAACAAATCAATATCTTCCGCAATACACCAGGACATAAAAATTGGCAACATGACTACCATGACCATGTGATACGTAACAATACTGCATACCATAACATAAAAAATTATATCATCAATAATCCTCGAAATTGGAAAGGCGACACCTTTCACAATTCATAAGGAGCCACTAAAATTGCTTAATACATGACACTATATTTATCTTTATAGGATTTTGGTGTCAATCCTGTCACGCGCTTAAAGACAGTTCGAAAGGCATGAGGACTG
>CAZLDH010000129.1:0-8023 GCA_964558275.1 uncultured Chitinophagaceae bacterium | reverse complement strand
AACTCTAAAAATTGGAATGCCTCCCGACAATAAAATAATCGTACAATAGAATGTAAAAGGGCTATAAAGTAAGGTATTTGACTTATCTGGTATTTTCTTTCTTTACCGTAAGCTGTGACCGTTAGTGTCGAATCTTTATGATATAACGCTAATTTCTTTTTTTCTTTTCTTATGGTAACGCCTATTCGGCATGTATATATTGATGGCTTCACTAAGATAAATGCTTTTTTCGAGGAATAATTGTAGCCATTCTCGTTTGGAGTATATTGGAATTGTGTGCGAACCCAGGTACGTTATTCCTGGCCCTAACGGTTCTGTTTTTATGCCCAAAAGATTTAATCCCCTTACAAATCGTTTGTCACATTCGGCAAGCATTATGCTATTGGGATCTTGACATATTGGATAAATAGCAAGAGCAATTAGTCTTTTCAATAAGATTGCACCTTCTTTTTCTGTTTTTGATATTGCAAATCTTCCTATATGCCAAATATGATCTATTTTATTTATAGCTTTAATGTTAGACGGATTGATAGCAAAAAGCTTCTGAATTGGTAAAATGCTGTTTTCATTCCATCGTGTCACCTTAACTGAGCCAACTATCTTTCTTCCATTTATGGCAACAAAGAATTTCGAGCTATTAAATAAAGAAATGTCTTCTTCGTATAACGCCTGTATTTCTTCTAATAATGTCGCTTCTTTAAAGTCTGTGACTTCATGTTGGATACGGTTTTCGCAGACTATAAATCTTGAAAGACTAATTAATTCTTTTTTTTAATTGTTTAATGTGTAACATGATACTTAAATTTTAATTTAAAACGAAAAATAGCTTTTTTAATAGATAAAAATGCCGCTTCACTTAAATTGGTACAAAAAACCATACTATTGTATAGGCATAATTATGTTGGTTTATACTTAATATTGCACTTGGCGGATATTTCGTTATGTAATTTTATTTTGTTTGATCTTTTTTTATTACATTGAATATAGAATCATGATACTATTAGGCTCTCCTTATACTGGGGAGGATACATCTCCCCCTCCTTGAGAACCAACGATCTTCCAGTCGTATTAATCTCCTGATATCTAACTGCAAAACAATTCTTAACTTAGCTAAATATTTATGAAATGAAAAAGATAAATTTGACAATATCCATCGTCATCTTAGGTTTAACGATGGCGTTTGTAGCCTGCAATAAAAGCCAAATGATCGCGGGCCAAGGAAGTAAATTTGATCCTAAGATTCAATCATCTTCGGAACTTTCAAATTTGCATATCAATTCCTCATCAAACGCTTCTAATATGCTCTCATTTAGCAGCAAAGAAGAATTGGATAAATTTTACAATAACCCAACATTTTTAAAACAGAAGAAATCTGAATCCGACTATACCCCTTTACGGAAATCAGTGAACAGACTTAGATTGTTAAAGGTACAAAACTCATCTTCATACCTAAAAAACCCTGCTATTGCAGATACTTTATATTCGGATTACGGGCCATTATTAGATGTGCTTAATAAGCAAAAGTTAGTCCATCTTTTTGATTATATAGTAAGGGTTGATTTAAGTAACAAAACTGTTTACGCTATTCCTGATTCCATATCTAATGCCGTTGGCATCATCGTACATGATGTTACTAATAGTAGTGTATTAACTTTCAGTACTAATGATGAGGTGGTTACTGAACTCGTATCAAATGGCCAGATAATGCCTCTTTGTAGTGAACCAATGGCTATAATGAGCAGAGAAACAAAATATGGCTATTGTAATAGTAGGACCAGAACAAAGAAAAAAGTAACCTATCAAAAAGCCGGCATTTATTTTTCTTTGTTGGCAAAGGGTAAAGCTCAAAAAAGGACTTTGGGTATTTGGTGGGCCACTGGTAGTCCAACTCCTTATATGGTTAACGCAGACATATATTTTAAACCGAGATGTGGCGGTGCTTTTTCCTGGATGGGAGACCCTGCCAACTATCCAGTTCCAAACATATATGAGATTAATGGAGGAAAAGTTAAATTTAGGCCTTATGGAAACTCTACCGCGTTAACAGAATACGATTTTTATGTTGAAGTTGGGGGATGTGAACTTACTCCATTACAAATAAGTAGTGATTAAATATGTAAAGTTCTGTATGAGGTTTTATCCTTAATTTATTCGATTGGCTGTACATGTACAGCCAATCGAATATTAATATCTATGCCCCCTTCATGGCAAATTTGTCGAAGCAAAAGGAAACTAATATCTAAAAGCAGAGGGAATCAGACTTCTGCATAGATAGATATGAAGAATGTTAAACGGGTTTTTATCGTGCTAATGAAACCAAAAGAGGAATTCGAAAGAGAGAAAGTTTGGGTTACATTCATATTTAATTATTTTCGTTGGGAAGCCTTTATAAAGATTAAATAAAAAATGAAACCTATACAACTTTCTTTCTGATCTATTTTTTTAAACAGCGCTGTATGAAAAATAGGATAGTCCCGCTCATTCGACCAGAGATAAATCTCTGTCATCAAAACGGATTCACATTCAAACAAAAAGTTTCAGAGCGGATACCATAACGGCATTTTACCTCTTCAGTAAAGCACTATTGCCTCTCCAACACATGAAGTATTATGATGGTCGGTTGCATTAAAGGTAAAAATCCAGGTAAAATCTGCTAAAAGGATAATATATTCAGAAACCTAATTTTGAACAGCGATAAAGAAAAATTATTTGCATCAGCTGTCGGTCGTTAACTTTCAAAAAAGGTATTAATATTAATCAAATTAATAGATTACTATTTAGACCACGTTAAACAAACTAAAATAAACATTCTAATATTTATAGCTGCTTACGCTATCTAACTGAATACAATAACGGTAGGTATAAAAAGGATTAGCCACATCTACGATAAAGACCTGCCAAGTTCTGTAAAATAACATGTTATCTTATATCGTTATAACCAATAAGGATGGCTGTCCATCCATAACCTGATAAAATGAGTTTTAATAAAAAAAACATAGTATTTTATCTCTTAATCGCCCTGCTTTTGTCTTGTAAAAAGGATCTTTATCTCAATATCCCTAAACAGCCAGCTAAGCTCGTAGTCAATTGCCTTTTTAACCCGGATAGCACATGGAAAGTTTTTGTAGGGGAAAGCAGGCCTTTAAAAGATACTTCCACCTCAATGATTGACGATGCGCACGTTACGATTTCCCGGAATGGCCAATCCATTCATCTCACCTATCTGGATAGCGGTTTTTATGTTTCTAATCTAAAGCCGAAAACAGAGATTAAATATACCATTAAAGTATCGGCTCCCGGATTTCATACTATAGAAGCATCTGACCGTATTCCGGCTAAACTTACCATATCCTCCTATACCTTTGATACCATACCTATTATCATTACCGACCTCCTCATATTGGATAAAGTAAAAGTAAACAAGTTGCATTTATCCATAGACGGCTTTAACCAGGAAAATTATGCTCAGGTGAAGATACCGGTCTATAGCAAGTATGATCTGTATTATTACACCATTACAGACAGAACACTGAATAAAGTACTGGAGGAATTAAAAAAACATGCAGTTAGAGACCCGTCTTCGATCATTTCAGAACTTTCAACATTAAAAAATAAGCCTATATTAAGTCAGTCTGAATTCGTAAGGAGAATGAAAGAAGTAGTCAGCAACCCCTGGATATCTTTTGCTTATAATACCGCAATTAAGTACTCCAAACGTAAACCCACACATAAACATATAAAAGATCTATTTTTACCGAATGATATTTATGCAACGCAACAGCCTTTTTATAACATCTTTGATGAAAATCTATACTCGGCTTTTGCCGAAGGGGAAAATACTTTAAATAAAAACAGCTTCCTGCTTTATTCTTCTCGTGAGATATTTGCTCCTAAATATGGTTACGGAAGAAGCCCTTTAAATACCGGAAAAGAAAAGAAATTGGAATTATGGGTGGATTTATTCACTCTAAGTGAAGCTGCTTATCAATTCAAAACAACTTTTATCAAACAACAGCTAAACCGGGACAATCTTTTTAGAAGACCGGTACAGGTTTATAGCAATATTAAAGGAGGCCTTGGAATATTTGCAGGGTATCAGAAAGAAAGAATAAGAGTTTATTAATTAAAACGGAGAAAGCAAAAATTAAAAATATCTATTAAATATGAAACGACTATTTGCAATGATGATCAGTGGATTATTTATAGCTTGTACATTCCAAACTGGACATGCACAAACAGAAAAAGGAAACTGGCTCTTAAGCGGGTCAGGTTCTTTTCAACAACTCAATTATGGAAGTAACAGAAAAAGTACAAGTTTACAATTCTATCCCAAAGGAGGACTATTTGTGACAGATAATCTTGTCATAGGCCTGATGCCCTCCTTTGATATTGATATCAGTAAAGACAATGATCCTAATTCAGCAAACCTCAATACCTATAACCTGTCTATCGGGCCTTTTATCCGTTATTACTTTCCCGTCTCATCAAAAGTAAAATTATTCTCGGAAGGATATTTTACTTACGGACGTATGTTTTATAAGCCTTCTTTCATCCATAATGATTACAATTTATACAAATGGCGGCTTGCACCCGGAATAGCATTTTTTCTATCGAACACTGTTTCAATAGACGCTTCTCTAGGTTTTGGCCAGACGGGACAGGTAGAAAAGGGAAATAATGCGAAAACAGAATTTTCAACAAATATCACCGATATACAAATTGGTTTTAGTATTTACCTGTTTAATAAGTGATTAAAAGCAATGTCTTCAACAATAAAATATTTCTTATTTCTTACCTTATTAAGTACCACTTCCTCATTGGTCTTTGCGCAAGAACATTTTACTGTTAGCGGTTATGTTTCAGATTCCTCTAGTTCAGAAAGGTTAATGAACGCGAATATCAGGCGCTTACCTGCATCTCATCAGGGCACTTTCAGTAATGATTTTGGCTTTTACAGCATTACGTTAACAGCGGGAGAAATTACTTTGGCCTGTTCTTACATAGGTTATCAGACGGATACTATTCACTTTTATTTAAACAAAGATACTACCCTTAATTTTCATCTTCCCAGTGTTTCTTTCTTAAAGGAAATAACCGTAAGTAGTCATATTCCTGTTGAACGACAGAGCGGCATCAGTCATATTTCTATCCCCGTAAAAGAATTATCTTCCGTTCCGTCGCTGATGGGGGAAAAAGATATTCTGAAAGCCATTCAGTTATTGCCGGGTGTACAAACCGGTAATGACGGCAGTACCGGTCTGTTTGTTCGAGGCGGTAGTCCGGATCAAAACCTGATACTATTGGATGGTGTACCCGTTTATAATGTTTCTCATTTATTTGGCTTTGTATCGGTTTTTACACCCGAAGCTATTCAAAGTGTAGATTTATATAAAGGCGGTTTCCCTGCCCACTATGGCGGACGATTATCTTCCGTACTGGATATCCGGATGAAAGAAGGAGATATGAAAAAAATGAAAGGTGATGTTGCGGTCGGTTTATTATCAGCCAAATTTTCCCTGGAAGGGCCTATAAAGAAAAACAAATCTTCTTTTATTGTCTCTGCCCGGCGGAGCTATCTTGATTTACTGGCAAAGCCATTTATTGCACTCATTGGTAAAACGGACAACGGCAGCAAAATGTTTGGCTATTATTTTCAGGATTACACAGCTAAATTTAACAATATTATCGACGACAAGAACAGGATCTATTTTAGTTTTTACGGAGGAAATGACAAACTCCATGCAAAATTTAAGGAAACAAATGAAGATGCAGACCATACTTACCACACTACGACAAAAGCAGGACTTGGCTGGGGAAATATCACAGGAGCAGCCAGATGGAACAGGGAAATCAGCCCTCAACTATTTTCCAACCTTACCCTGAGCTACACCCGCTTTCAATATGCTTTGAAAGCTAAAAACAACCAAACCAATACGGATAAACAGCAGGCTTTGCAATCTCAATATAATTGCCAGTCCAATATTCGTGACTGGGCTGCTAAACTGGATTTTGATTATGCGCCTTCACCGGCACATGCTGTCAAATTTGGCGGAGCCTTTATTTTCCATCGCTTTCAACCGGGCGTTCAGATAAGTAATAACAGCGGGGACAGTAGTCAGGTTGGCCCTCCTTCAAAAACAAAACAGGGAAATGCTCCTATTTACAGCAAAAAAATTGATCTTTACGGAGAAGATAATATTACTTTCACTGATCATTTGAAGGCTAACATCGGCTTACGCTTTGCACTTTACAACGTGGACCACCATTATTATTCATCTCTACAACCTCGCTTTGCAGGCAGGTATTTATTAGGTCATCAATGGGCGCTAAAAGTAGGTTATGCCCGTATGTTCCAACCCCTTCATCTGCTTATCAACAGCGGAATCGGCCTCCCTACGGATCTATGGGTACCTGCCACTTCCAAAGTACCTCCCGAATCAAGCAATCAATATACCGTAGGAGTAGCGAAAACATATCAACAACAATATGAATTTACAGCTGAAGCTTATTACAAGACCATGGACGGCGTTATTGCCTATAAAAATGGAGCTAACTTTTCCAACATCAATGTCAACTGGCAAGATAAAGTAGAAATAGGCAAAGGGAAGGCTTACGGCCTGGAACTCTTTCTACAAAAGAAAAAAGGAAAAACCACCGGCTGGATTAGTTATACTGTGGCCTGGAACCACCGGAAATTTCCCAACATCAACAACGGAAAGCGTTTTCCTTATAAGTTTGACCGGCGACATGATATAAAATTAGTCCTCATTCATCACTTCTCCAAATATTTTCAGGCCTCCGCAAGCTGGGTTTATGCCTCGGGTAATATGGTGACCCTGCCCACTTTCAAATATAATGTGCCTTATAATATGGGGATTAACACCTTTGACCAATCTTACTATGGTGTAAATCAGACAACAGTAAAATACATCCCGCGACGAAATAATTTTCGTATGCGGGCTTATCACCGGCTTGACCTGAGCCTTGATTTCATCAAGGAAAAAAAAGACGGAATCCGCACCTGGAATGTCAGTATTTATAACCTGTATAGCCGTCAGAACCCTTATTTTTATTATTACCAGAGAGGCCGGTATGATCAGCAGCAATTAAAACAGTTTAGCTTATTTCCTATTATTCCTTCGTTAACGTATAGCTTTCAGTTTAAATAAAAGAGCATCAACATCTTTCTGCCGCGGTTTGCCTATTGTATCATTCAACTATTCAGACATATTCCCTTTTTATCTGATTGACATTTAGATCAAGATAACTAAGCGGTACCTCAATGTAGATATTGTAGTAGATAAAATGCCTTTGGGGGAAATTGAGTGTAAAAAACCATACTATAGTATAGGTATGATTATTATTGTTTATATGTAAATTTGTATTAGGATATATTTGTCATAAATCTGGATATTGCTTGATACTTTATTTTGTCTTTTAAAATTAAATGTTATGAATTTATCGAAACCATTTTTTCCTACGCATGACAGGTCTCCGCCCTCGTGAAATTTAATTATTGGATAAAATATCAACTATATATTTCATTTCTGAGGTTTGATAATTCATTTTTAGATTTAGCATTATCCAGAATGAAATAAAGGACTACAATAAGAGTATCTAAATTTTTAAAATTGTCAATCATGAGAAATCTACTTTTAGCAGTAATTGCGGTATTTGCATTTGTTGGCTGTCAAAAACAGAACCAAGCGCCTGAAAATATAAAAGATCCTAATAAAACAACGGATAAATTTTCAGTAAAAATTCAGGATGGAAGGGTAATTTTTCCAAGTGAAAAAGCCTATAATAATTACTTTCATTCAGATAGTAAAAAAGCATTAAAATCAGAAATTGCGAACAGCGATTTTGTCAGTTTTGTTGCCGCCCGGAAAAAATTAGCCCAAAAAGCATCCTTAAGGAATACGGCCAAAGAGTGTGAAATACCTGAAGAACTAATTGAAAACAACAAACGTTTTTTTCAATTGCTTAATGAAAATGGTATCTTTGAGGTTGGAATCTACGTTTT
>CAZLDH010000128.1:0-8043 GCA_964558275.1 uncultured Chitinophagaceae bacterium | reverse complement strand
GCAAAATATGTAACTTCGGTGATGGCAGATAACGAGGGAAATGGGGAATTGGTAGGAGAATGGGCGGATAAGAAGTTAGACAATGTGATTAACATGGCGCTGGTAAGTGGTGCACAGGGCAATCCGGTGGGGAAAGAAAAACGGATGGGTTTTATGCGTGGGGTCATTAATGAACAGTTGATTTCCCGGGGTCATGCTTCGCTTAACGTTGTTGCTCAGGGTTGGGGTGACTGGAGCATTAGTGGGGGATTAAAGGCGACAGAAGATATCCTTGTGGCGCATCCTGACATTAATCTGCTGATTTGTGAAAACGATGCGATGGCCATTGGTGCTTTAAGAGCAATTGATGAAGCTCACAAAACTTCTAATATTATAGTGGCGGGATTTGATGGTCAAAAAGAAGCCTTAAAATTAATTAAAGAAGGAAAATATGGTGCAACCGCATTGAATAGTCCGAAAAATCTTGCAAAATTATCGGTAGAGTCGGTTGTAAAGTACCTTAATGGAGATAAGCGAATGGGAAGAATCATTTATACGCCGGCGGTCTTAATTGATCATTCTAATGTAAATGAGTATTATGATCCCGATGCACTATTCTAATTTTTGATAGATCGCATTTTCTGAAAAAAATTATATGAGTGTTTCACAATCAGAGTATAAAGTTGAACTAAAAGATATTTCTAAATCTTTTGGGGGAATTACTGCACTTGAACGAGTTACTTTTAAGGTAAAAAGAGGTGAAGTCCATGTTTTAATGGGAGAGAATGGAGCAGGAAAATCTACGCTGATGAAGATATTATCGGGTGCTTATCGAAAAGATACCGGAAGTATATGGATCGATGGGAAAGAGGTAGAAATACGAAATACGCACGACAGCAATAAATTAGGTATTGGTATTATCTACCAGGAATTTTCTCTGGTACCGGAACTATCTGTAGCAGAAAATATTTTCCTCAATCAATTAGGAAGTTATGGATTTTGGATGGATTGGAAAAAAATGAAAAAAGAGGCAGCGGAATTGATTGAAAGTATTGGTTTTCATATCCAACCTTCTACGAAAGTCAAGCACCTCAGTATAGCACAACAGCAGATTGTAGAGATTGCGAAGGCACTGGCATTGAAGGTAGATATCTTGATCTTAGATGAACCCTCGGCCGTTCTCGGTTCCCACGAAATTGAGACTTTATTTAAAACCTTAAGAAGGTTGAAAGAAAACGGAGTGGCTATTATATACATCTCTCACCGTCTTGAAGAAGTGTTTGAGATAGGAGATAGGATGACTGTGCTTAAAAATGGAACATCTACCGATAGTTTGAAAGTGGAGGATACGAATAAAGAGGAGATCATTCAACTCATGTTGGGCAGAGCATTGGAGAGAATGTTTCCGGATCATGAATCAAATATAGGAGAAGAATTGCTAAAAATTGACGGACTGAGCCTAGAAAATAAAGTCGAAGAAGTTTCTCTGTCAGTTAGATCCGGAGAAATCGTTGGTATTGCCGGACTGGTAGGAAGTGGCAGAACAGAGACACTACAGGCTGTCTTTGGCTCCAAAAAGCGAAAGAAAGGTACAATAAAACTTTCTCAAAAAGAAATCCGCCCCCGAACCCCTTGGGAAGCTGTAAAATTGGGAATTGGGATGGTTCCCGAAGATCGAAAGTCCGCAGGATTGATTACGAATTTATCTCTTAAAGAGAATATTAGTCTGACCAATCTGAAAAAGATTTCTAACCAGTTAGGATTTATTTATAAAAAAAAGGAAAGAGACAGCGTCGATGCGTTTATGAAGACCCTGAGAATAAAAGCTGAAAATGAAGAAGTGAAGGCAAAGAAACTGAGTGGTGGGAACCAGCAAAAGGTGGTTATTGCCAAATGGTTGACCAGGGAGTGTAATGTCGTATTGATTGATGAGCCAACGAGAGGCGTGGATGTGGGGGCTAAAATAGAAATATACAATCAGATCAATAATATGTCGGATAGAGGATTGGGCCTATTGGTCGTTTCCTCTGAAACAACAGAATTGCTCAATATCTGTGATCGTATTTTAGTAATGCATGAGGGACGTGTGAAAGGAGAACTGTTGAAAGATCAATTTTCAGAAGAAAATGTACTTCGCCTTGCAATGGCCGAAACAGTATCTTCTGAAAAAAATGATTAAATTTTGAATATATAACTTTAGATGTAAAACTATGACGGTAAAAATAAATAAGGTACTTCGATACATTATAAAATATAACACTGCTGTTATCTTTATTTGTTTATTGATTGTTTCGGCATGTATCTCTGATCATTTTTTTACGGCAGTCAATCTTTCTAACTTGATCCGACAGATGGCTCCTATCGGAATTGTCAGCATGGGGATGTTGCTGGTTATCCTAACTGCCGGTATTGATTTGTCAGTTGGTTCTATTGTAGCCATGATTGGGGTACTTTGTGCCATTCTGACTCATGCGATGCCTTTGTCTCTCGCTATTATTGTTTCTATTTTAGCAGGAGTAGGGGTTGGCTGTATTTCCGGATATCTATCGGCTTATCAAAAAATGGCTCCTTTTATTGCTACTTTGGCGATGATGACGATTGCGAGAGGATTGGGATTTATTTTCTCTGGAGGTGCTCCCATTATGGTAGATGACTCGGCCTCAGCATTGTTAAGCTTTGGGAATGGTTCTTTTTTTGGGATCCCTAATCCAGCCTGGATCTTTTTTATTGTATTTTTAATAACGGCTGTTTTGTTGAAATTTAATGTGTTTGGACGTATTCTCATTGCCATAGGGAGTAACGAAGAAGCCACTCGTTTGTCGGGAATTAAAGTCGGAGCTTATATTTTTAGTGTATATGCCATTATTGGCGGCTTATCGGCGATAGCAGGCATTATAGGGGTGGCGAGGACTTCAGTGGGCTCTCCTGTAGTGGGCGTAGGTTGGGAATTAGATGCCATTGCTATTGTGGTGATAGGGGGAGCAAGTCTCTTTGGCGGGAAAGGTTCTGCTATCAATACGCTTTTAGGTGTTTTTATCTTGGGATTAATTGGAAATATCATGAATTTGATGGATATTCCTTCTTATTCCCAACAGGTCATTAAAGGGGCGATTATTATTTTAGCCGTTTTATTACAGCGATTTGAAGAGAAATAAGATGGCAACCCGGTCATTTCGGCTTCGCTCAATGACCGGGTTGTGGTGGTTGAGCCTGTCCGACTTTGTCATTCAGGCGGGCGAAGCCGAAACCACCACTTATACAAAGTGAAATTAAATATATTAATAATAAATACTATGAAGAGATTAAATAAGGTAATTCCTCAGGTCTTTCACCCTTTAGGGACGGGGAAAAAAGAACTGAAATACCTATATCCTTAAAATATCTAAGTAGTTACAAATAAAGAATAACACGTGCAAGAAATTATTGATTTAAATAAAAAGAATTTACCATTGCTCTCCGAGGGAGTGTCTGTTCCTCGTTATGAACGGGCTAATGTTAAAGCAGGTATTGTTCATATCGGGGTGGGAGGATTTCATCGAGCACATCAGGCCTTTTTTACGAATGCGCTTTTGAATAAAAATGAAGGGAAAGGATGGGGTATCTGTGGTATCTGTTTATTGGAAAGGGATAAGAAAATGTATGATGTTTTACATCGTCAGGATGGATTATATACACTTGTAGTAAAAGACCCTTTGACTTCAGCTCCGCCCGCTGTGATAGGTTCTATTGTGGAATATTATTATGCTCCCGATAATCCGGAGAAGGTCATAAAAAAAATGGCCGATTCTGCTGTAAAAATTATCACGCTCACCATCACGGAAGGAGGATATAATTTTAATCACGAAGATGGAAGTTTTAAGATAGATGATCCTGATGTTCAATGGGATATAGCTCATCCGAGCACACCTAAAACGGTATTTGGATATCTGACAGCGGCTTTAAAAGAGAGAAAAGAACATCATCTCCCTGTGACGATACAGTCTTGTGATAATATCCAGCATAATGGACAAAGGACAAGAGATATGTTATGGGCTTATATTGAAGTGGCGGAACCCCAATTGCTATCCTGGGTAAAGACTCATGTAAGTTTTCCCAATAGTATGGTGGACAGAATTACTCCGGTAACCCAAGCGGAAGATATACAATGGTTGCAGAAAAATTATCAGATTCGGGATGCCTGGCCGGTGGTTACAGAAGATTTTTATCAATGGATTATTGAAGATGATTTTAAAGCGGGGCGACCGCCATGGGACAAAGTAGGTGCGCAGTTTGTAGAAGATGTTACGCCTTATGAAAAGATGAAGATTCGATTATTGAATGGGGGGCATTCCCTGTTAGGTTTTATAGGATGGCATGCAGGCTATTCGTTTATTAACGAAGTAGTCAAATTTCCTCTATTTCAGGATTACTACCGACAATATATGGATGAAGAAGTGTCCTTAACATTGGATGCGATGTCCGGAATAGATCTAAATGCGTATAGAGAGAAATTAATACAGCGATTTAGTAATCCGTATATTAAAGATCGGGTAGAACGAATTATTTTGGGGAGTTCAGCCAAAATTCCGGGGTTTGTCATACCGACCATAAAAGAAAATCTGCAGGCGGAACAATCTATAAGATGTTGTACAATGATTGTTGCTTGCTGGTATCTGTATTTGGAAAAAAAATTAGAAGAAGATTGTTTTGATGAGGTGGAGGATGAAGGCCGCGATGTATTAAAAGAAAAGATGTTGGAGGTAAGGTCATCCAGCGTATTGGCTTTTTTACGTACGGAATCCTTGTTTGGAAACCTTGCTGAATCCAAGAAGTTTACAACAACTTTTATAGATATTTTACAGCGAGTGAAACAGCAGGGCATGAAAGAAGCGGTGAGGTATGAAACGATACAATAGTTTTTGTTTGAATAAGCGCGAAAATGACAAGTGATAACAAGATTAAAATAAAAGATTTGTCCAAAAACGAGCTGCTTGACCAATTAAAGTTTCTATTGGAAAAAGTAGAATGGAATAGTCGAGAGATAGAATGGATGTGGTCCTATTTAGAAGAAACGGATGGGAAGGAATTGTATGATTTACTTTTCCAATCTTTTCAGGCGAAGGACTGTCCTGAAAAAGAACAGCAAAATTTTGATAAAGAGGGGATCCATCAGCTATTAATTGAGAGATTGTTTAACCATGGTGAGGGATAAATAAAATATTTGGTGATGGGAAGAATTATTTAAGCAAATATTAAAAACAAATATGATGAGAAAGACATCTTTAATTTTTTGTGGTTTCATTTTGATTTTATGTTTCAGTGCAAAAGCTGTCTTTGCTCAAAAGGAGATACTATTATATTCCGGAACTATTCCCAACAGCAAAAATGTGCCAAATAAAGAATATTGGAACAAAGACAGTACGGTGGTGTTTAAAACTTCCCAACCTACGCTGACCATTTTTCGACCTGCTGCTGCTAAGGCAAATGGAACGGCTGTCATTATTTGCCCAGGAGGAGGATATCATGATCTTGTTATTCAGTGGGAAGGATATGATTTGGCTAAAAGGTTTAATAAGAAAGGAGTTACAGCCTTTGTCCTGAAATATCGACTGCCGAGTGATGTAACAATGAAAGATAAATCCATCGGTCCGCTACAAGATGCCCAACGAGCTATCTATCTCATACGTGAGAATGCCAAAAAATGGGATATCAATCCCCATAAAGTTGGGATTATGGGTTCTTCTGCCGGAGGTCATCTGGCATCAACTGCGGGAACGCATTTTGAACATCCGGTGATTGAACACGGAGATATTAGCCTGAGACCTGATTTTGTCATTCTTGAATATCCGGTCATCAGCATGAAAAAACGGATTACTCATGCCGGTTCCCGAAAAAACCTTATTGGATCACATCCTTCAAAAGATTTGGTCAATAATTTTTCTAATGATTTACAGGTAGATGAAAAAACGCCACCTACCTTTTTAGTGGTAGCGGAGGATGATAAAGTAGTTCCCATAGAAAACAGTTTATTATTCTTTCAGTCTATGATAGATTACGGAAATAAGGTTTCCTTACATTTTTATCAAAAGGGCGGGCACGGTTTTCATCAATACCCGCCTCGGGATGTTTGGATGAAAGATTTGTTTTATTGGATGGAAACCAATCAGTTTTATAGTTAAAAAGCTCACCCCCATTTGCTCTGTATATAGTATTAAAAGAGAATCCTGTTTAAAGTCTAAAGGAAAATTTGATTAGGTGTGAAGGGGTTACTAGATTGATATATTCGGGAATCAGGCAGACTAAAACTATTTTAAGATTTTTATTCTTCTGCTCCCCCCCCATCATTAAAGTATTCTTGTATTGATATTATAGGTGTTAGGTAGTTTATGCAGAAAAAAAACTTGATGGAAGATATTGGTAAATTTATTATTATGAATAAAATGTACAGTATGAAAAAAAATGGATTTAAACTCATATTATTATTTGTCTTTTTGATTTTTATTGCATTAAATGGATTTTCTCAAAACAAGACTTATAATATTACCGGTCATGTGGTTGATCAAAACGGAGAACCAATGATAGGGGTTAGTGTACAGGTCAAAGGCCAAAATAGAGGAATGATAACTATCGATGGCGGAGAGTTTAAAATAGATGCAATGATAGGGGATATATTAAAGATTACTTCTATTGGATATCAAAGCAAAGAAGTCAAAATCGAAGATAGTTCTCCTCTTTCAATTACCTTGATTCCAGGGAGTTCCAAACTGGATGAAGTCGTTGTTGTGGGGTATGGTACTGAAAAGAAAAAGGACTTGACTGGAGCTGTTAGCGTCATAGATAATGAACAGATTTCTCAAAAGAAGACTGCTAATCTATCAACTGCGTTACAAGGTTTATCTCCAGGTCTGAGAGTCACAAGGGATGGAAGTATACCAAATGATAATTCAGCAACGCTAAGGGTTAGAGGAATCACCACTTTAAATAATAGCAATCCATTAATTTTATTAGATGGGATTCCTATAGATAACATTGACATGGTAAATCCGGATGATGTGGAAAATATTTCTATTTTGAAAGATGCAGCTACAGCTTCTATTTATGGATCTAGAGCGGCGGCTGGAGTTATTTTAATAACTACCAAACATGCGCGATCGGGTCAATTAAGTCTTGAATATTCTGGATCTTATAGTATAAGTGAACCTACAGAATTTCCTGAGGGAGTTGGAGTAAAGCGATATATGGAAATGATAAATGAAGTTGCATGGAATGATGGAGGTAATCAAGAAAATGGTCAATTTACTGCTTACTCTGAAGATGAAATAAATAATTATGTTGCAAATAGCAAAAAGAATCCTAGTGATTTCCCGATTACAAACTGGAAAGAAGAATTGCTAAACAATCATGCGCCTTTTACTAGGCATGATTTAACTATTAATTATGGGGATAGTACTATTAAAATGCTTGGAAGTATAAACTATGAATATCAAGAAGCCTTATACAATAATAGATCATCTGAGAGAATAAGAGCTAGAATTAATAGCAACTTGAGAATAACTAAATTTTTATCTTTTGAAACTAGTATGTTTTATTTACACTCTATTAATAAAAGCCCTATTATAAATCCTATTCCAAAAGCATATGAATTTCCTGATATTTTGTGGAGACCGTACTGGCCTGATGGTCGAACAGCACCGGGTAGATTGGGTACTAACCCTTGGGCAAGATTAAATCATGGAGGGTTTGATGATGGAAATGATAATAGATTCGTTGGAAAGTTTGCTATCAAGTTGGAACCAATTAGAGGTTTAAGAATAAGTGGAGTCCTTATGCCGAAAATTAAGAATGCAAAAGAAACAAAATTTGTAAAAAAAGTGCCATATTATAGCACGAATAATGCTACTGAAATTGGAGGTCTTGTTAATGGGCATACAACAACCAATTTGAATGAATATAGACCTTCTCAAAAAAGTCTAACAAAACAGTTGTTACTTAATTATGATTTGAACCTGGGATTACGGCATACTTTTAATTTTTTAGTGGGCTATGAAGACCATTATTTAAAACATACAACGCTTATGGCAGGTT
>CAZLDH010000127.1:0-8068 GCA_964558275.1 uncultured Chitinophagaceae bacterium | reverse complement strand
TACCATATAAAGTAGATAAATTTTACTCAATAATATTGATTGCGAAATTCGGGTATTACAGCTGAATAAAAGGCGTTTTAATATCATGATAAAACAAAAAAGTCCAATTTTCTTCTTTTCCTTTTTCCAAATATTCTTGCCTCAATTCCATACTTTTTCTTCCATCAAAATCATATTTAGCAATAAAACGGCGTTTTATCTGACTATATTGAGGGGCAACATCTCCTCCATAAAAATAAATACCCGCTTCATCTTTAATCCACAAAACCTGATGATAGGGGCAATGTCCTCCTGATAATTTATGGCTTATAGACGAATTAATTTCACCATCGCCATCAAAAAAAGAGACTTGAGGATTATACTCAAGGATAGTAAGCTGCTTCTCCACATAAGAAGAACCAATATTATCCAGCGCGTAATCCAATTCCTTTTTGCTTATATAATAAGTTGCATTTGGGAAACTCAATTCTCTTTTGCCCTCTTCATTTATCTTACTCATACCTCCGGTATGATCTTTATGTAGGTGGCTCATCAAAACTTTATCAACATCCTCTGGCTGAACGCCATTTTCGATTAAATTATAATGCAATTGTAACATCCCCTCTTTCTCAAATCCCAAGCCGGTATCTATTACAATATTCTCTTCCGCTGTTTTTAACAAAAAGGGCTGTACTTCAACCAATAAAGATCCATGAGGTCGTTCTTGAAGATTATCTTTCTTTATATCAAAAGGATGAAAATCCTTACTTTTATCTACGGTAAAACTACCTTCCAATAATGGAATTATTTGTGCCATATTAATTACAACAATGTTTCAAATTTATAAATATCTTAATTATTCTACAATGCCTATCCCAATGTTATTTTTTTTACAAAGTTACAATGAAAAAATTCCTTTATTCCACAAGAAAAAATTTAAACCTTAATTTTGTCACATTTTACCCAGAAACTTAATAAGTTTGACCTATATGAATAATAAAGTAAAGATTATCCCTATACTCGCTTTAAGCTTTTTCTTATTTGCATGTCAATCAGGCGGTAATAAGGATGCCAACAAGAAGCAAAAAGAAACAAAGGAACAGCCTTTAGTAAAGGCACCTACTTTTAATGCAGATAGTGCCTATCACTACATTGAAAAGCAAGTCAGCTTCGGGCCGCGGATACCCAACACACAAGCGCACAAGGAATGTGCCGATTGGCTTATTTCAAAAATGAAGTCATTTGCAAACAAAACAACTGTTCAACGAGCCACAATAAACAGCCTTGGCAACGCCTATAAATCTGTCAATATTATAGGACATTTTAATCCTAATGCGAAGGAAAGAATTCTTTTACTGGCACATTGGGATACGCGCGAATTTGCAGATGCAGTCAAGGAAACAGCGAATCAGCATTTTGACGGTGCGGATGATGGAGGAAGTGGTGTTGGTGCTTTATTAGAAATTGCACGGCAATTAGAAAAAGAAAATCCAAAAATTGGGGTAGATATTTTATTTACAGACGTAGAGGATGCCGGGGTAGATAACAAAGCCAATTCCTGGGGATTAGGCACTCAATATTGGTCAAGAAAAGCAAAACAGAATGGATATAATGCTAAATATGGTATTCTGCTGGATATGGTTGGCGGGAAAGGAGCACGTTTTTTCAGAGAGATGATTACACGACATTATGCCGATGCAGAATCAAAAATGGTTTGGGATATTGCTAACAGAATAGGATATTCTAGTTTCTTTAGATATAGACAAATTGGAAATATCGGCATCACTGACGATCATGAGTTTGTAAACAGAATAACCGGTATTCCTACCATGGATATTATTGGCTTACAAGGGAATGGAGATTTTATGCCTTGGCATCATAAAATCACTGACAATATGGATAATATTAGCAAAAAAACACTTAAAGCCGTGGGGCAAACAGTCTTACAAGTTATTTATTCCAATCCGGATTATTAAATCCTTTTCAAAGTAATGACAGGTCTAAGCATCAGGATCTAAAGGATTCCAGAATTTATCTTCAAAATGAACGACCTTATCATCCTTTACTTCTACCCCCTCCTGCTCTAGCAAATCTTGCATTAAGGTAGGAGTAGCAAAATGATGCCTCCCGGAAAGGATACCCAATCCATTGACCACTCTTTGCGCAGGAACTGCCGGATGAGCCTGATGACTCATACTTAATGCCCAGCCTACCATCCTTGCAGACAGACGTGTACCTGTAGCCTCTGCCACTGCTCCATAAGTAGTTACCCTACCCACCGGAACTGAACGAACTACAGCATAAACGGCCTCATAAAAAGGCTTATCGGCTTTGTTCTTCTTTTGATTCATCTTTCTTTTTTTTAGGCCATTCCGGCAAAACTTCCGGCAATGAAAATTCTAGATAGCGAATAGTTCGTCCATTTTCTAAATGCATCTTTTCATAAAATGTCTTAATTTTCAGCAATTCATCGGGTTCATTTCCATATACATCGGGAAGATCCTTATGCATAATGCAATGACTTTCAGCAATAACATCTTGGGTAAATTTATATAATTCCGGAGAATCTGTCTTCAAATGAATACGCCCGCCAGGTTGTAAAATCTTCTTATATTGATGTAAAAAGCGTAAATGGGTCAATCTCTTTTTAGCCTTGGATTTACGCAGGAACGGATCCGGAAATGTAATCCAAATGTCTGCCACTTCATTCTCTGCGAAATAGTCTGCAATATGATCTATTTGAATTCTAAGAAAAGCAGCATTAGAGACTTCATCTTCCAATGCAGTCTTTGCTCCTTTCCAAATACGATTTCCCTTTATATCTACCCCTACAAAGTTTTTATTTTTAAATCGTCTAGCCATTCCAACAGTATATTCTCCCTTACCACAAGCAAGTTCTAAAGTCAAAGGAAATTTATTCTGAAAATGTTTTGAACCCCACTCACCTTTGATCTCTTTTGGAAATATCAAAACATTAGGAAAGGTCTTTATTTCTTCAAATCGTATTAATTTCTTATGTCCCATAGCAGGCAAATTTAGTACAATCCGATAGATTTTAATTTTTTACAAAAAACTTAATCAAAACATTGAATCCTTTTTATTTTTTTACTACTTTAGACCTTTCTTTAGATTTTTTTTAAATAGTACACTGAACGATATGCCATCATCCCATATAGACAAATTAGATTTGCGCATCATAAATGAAATGATGCAGAATGCAAGTGTTTCTTATGCTGATTTAGGTAAAAAATTGCTTGTTTCCGGCGGCACAATACATGTGCGGATGAAAAAACTGCATGAATTAGGGATTATAAAAGGCAATAAGATGCAAGTCAATATGGAAATGATTGGCTATGATGTCATTGCCTTCGTAGGAATATACCTAGAAAAAAGTTCCTTATACTATTCTGTAGCTCAGGAATTAAAAGACATTCCGGAAATCGTTCGCTTAAATTATACAACAGGGAATTGGAGTATTTTTGTAGAAATTGTTTGTAAAAACATACAACAACTTCGTACAATACTGCATGATCAACTGCAAAAAATTAATGGAATCGAACGTACAGAAACCATTATTTCTCTTGAAGAAACGATGAACAGAAGCATCAATATTTCTCCCGAAAAGTAATTCCATTTTAAAGAATGGTTTAACTTCCTTATCAATAAGGACACATATTTTCCTTATTTTTGCCAATAAAGCTCGCAGAGATAAATTTATTATGGAATATAATACAACAAGAAACCATTTGGCTATCAGAGAGTATGGTCGAAATGTGCAGAAAATGGTTGAATACCTGCTCACCATTGAGGACGATAAAAAACGCCAAAAGAATACAGAAGCAGTCATTGAATTAATGGGCAGATTGAATCCCCATCTCAGGAATGTGGAAGATTGGCGTCATAAACTTTGGGATCATTTATTCTTAATATCAGATTTCCATTTGAAAGTGGAATCTCCTTACCCCATTCCAACAAAAACAACCTTAAGTAAACATCCGGATCCTTTACCTTATCCCAAACGCCATCCAAAAGCAAAACACCTTGGGAAAAACCTTGAAAACGAAATAAAAAAGGCAATAAATGAAAAGGATGCTGAGAAAAAAAATGAACTGATACAATATATCGGCTACTATATGAAATTAGCTTACGCCTCTTGGCATAAGGATGAAATGCACGATGATATGATTAAGGCTGAGCTTGCTGAAATTACCAACGGAAAGCTTCAGTATGAAAATGACCATAGTTTACAACTACCGGACAACCTATTTAATTCGCCCAACAAAAAAAGAGGTCGTTCTCATAAGGGAGGTAGAAACAACGGAAGAAACAGACACAAACACAAAAATAGAAACAGGTGAACAATGCATTCGAAGTAAAAGGAGGAAAATTTCTTCATGGAGAAGTCATTCCACAAGGAGCTAAAAATGAAGCACTTCAAGTTATTTGTGCCTGCCTGCTCACTTCAGAAAAAGTAACCTTACATAACCTACCGGACATATTGGATGTTAATCAATTAATTGAATTGATGCAGAATATGGGAGTCAAAATCGATCGAAAAGATCGACATAATTGCACTTTCCAGGCAGATAATATCAATTTTAATTATTTAGACACCGATGCTTTTCAAGATAAAGCAAGTAAGCTTAGAGGATCAGTAATGATAGCAGGTCCATTATTGGCTCGCTTCAAAAAAGCCTGGTTTCCACAACCCGGAGGAGATAAAATTGGTCGTCGCCCGCTGGACACACACTTGAGAGGCTTCCAAAAAATGGGAGCAGAAATTCATTCGAGTACTTCCTCCCAATATGCAACGATAGAAGCGCCTAAAGGATTAAATGGCATCTACATGTTATTGGATGAACCCTCCATAACAGGTACCGCCAACCTAATGATGGCTTCCGTTTTTTCAAAAGGAATAACAACAATTTACAATGCCGCTTGTGAACCTTATATTCAACAACTCTGTACCATGTTACAAAACATGGGTGCACAAATTGATGGTATTGGTTCAAACAAATTGACTATCACAGGCGTATTAGAACTTAAAGGAACGCAACACAGCATACTTCCCGACATGATTGAAATAGGTTCATTCATTGGTCTTGCCGCTATGACACAGAGCGAAATAACCATCAAGAATGCAGGCGTGAATCATTTGGGCATTATACCTACTAAATTTAAACAATTAGGAATTAATCTGCAGATTAAAGGAGATGATATTTATATTCCTAAACAAGAGACCTACGAATTAGAAACTTACTTGGATGGATCAGTACTAACGATTTACGACCATCCTTGGCCCGGATTCACTCCTGACTTATTGAGCATTGCACTGGTTACTGCTATTCAAGCCAAAGGCAGCGTGCTTATTCATCAAAAGATGTTTGAAAGCAGATTATTTTTTGTGGATAAACTCATCAGCATGGGAGCGCAAATTATTCTTTGTGACCCACATCGTGCAGTCGTTGTAGGTCTTAACAGAAGCCGTCCTTTACATGGTGTAACCATGTCATCGCCTGACATTAGAGCCGGTATAGCTCTGCTTATCGCAGCATTAAGTGCCGAAGGGACAAGTGTCATTCAAAATGCTTTTCAAATTGACCGGGGCTACCAAAATATTGAGGGTAGATTACAAAAACTTGGTGCAAGAATAAAAAGAATAGACTAGTTTTTTAATGGTGACCAGCAAAAAATATAAAAAATTAATTATTATCACAGCTCCTTCTGGCGCAGGAAAAACAACTATTGCTAGGGCATTAATGAAACAAATACCGGAATTGGCGTTAACTATTTCCGTAACAACCAGAGCGCCAAGAAGTGGGGAAGTTGATGGAGTAGATTATTATTTCATTTCTGTAGATGAATTTAAAAATAAAATTAAGAAAGAAGCTTTTTTGGAATATGAAAAGGTATATGAAAGAAAATACTATGGAACATTATATTCTGAATTGGAAAAGATTTGGGATGCAGGCAAAATCCCTATTCGGATTGTAGATGTCAAAGGAGCAGCAAACTTAAAGAGACAATTCAAGGAAAAAGCCTGCTCCATTTTTATTAAACCACCTTCATTTAATATACTACAAAAGAGGTTGACATTGCGAAATGCGGAAGCCGAATCTGATATTCAGGAAAGGCTGAATCGTGTTTCGGAAGAGATGAAATATCAGGATAAATTTGACCATATCATATTGAACGATGACTTACAAACCGCCGTTCAAAAAACAAAAGAAATTATAACTCATTTTATTCCGGTTGCCTCCTAAAAACAAGATGAAGTTATCTATTTATTAAAGCACAATATCCTGTAATAATTCACTTTTACCCGGATAATCCGTATTAAAATGCAACCCACGACTTTCTTGACGGAAACTTGCTCCTTTCACAATCAGATACCCAATGGTAATCAAATTACGAACCTGACAAAGTTGGGGAGAGACTGTTGTTTGCTCATATAAATCTTCCGTTTCTACATGTAAGATATCTAAACGACGCATGGCTCTGGCCAAACGCACATTACTTCTAACGATCCCCACATAATCACTCATCACCTGTTGCAATTCTTTCAGACTTTGCGTAATAAGAATCATTTCCTTTGGTTCCATTGTCCCTTGCATATCCCAATCCGGCACCTCATGATGAACCTTTATCTCTCCTATATGCTTAACACTATCCAGAAAACAACGATGTGCAAACACCATTGCTTCTAATAAAGAATTAGAAGCCAACCGATTAGCCCCATGTAAGCCGGTAGATGCACATTCACCACAGGCATACAAATTTTTAATAGAACTTCGCCCCCATTCATCAGTTTTAATGCCACCACAACTATAATGTGCTGCCGGCGCAACAGGAATCATCTCTCTCTTGATGTCTATCCCAATACTCAAACATTTTTTATAAATATTAGGAAAATGACGTTTAAATTTCTCAAAATCCATGGCTCTGCAGTCAAGAAACACATGAACCATTCCCGTCTTTTTCATCTCACTATCAATCGCTCTAGCTACAATATCACGAGGTGCTAAATCTTTTCTATCATCATACTTCTCCATAAAAGCCACGCCATGACAATTTCTTAAAACAGCACCGTCTCCACGAACTGCTTCCGATATCAAAAAGTCCTGTCCCGTCGTATTTTCAGCATCCCCTTCTTTCCCATCAGCATATAATGCCGTAGGATGAAACTGGATAAACTCCATATTCTCAATCCTGCCTTTTGCTCTATAGACCATAGCTACACCATCACCGGTAGCAATCACCGGGTTGGTGGTTGTTCTATAAACCTGTCCGTTACCTCCGGTTGCTAAAACAGTGATAGGCGCTAATAATTTCTCTATCTTACCAGTTTTATGATTAAAAACATAGACACCATAACATTCTATATTCTTTGTAGATTTCGTTACCAAATACCCCAAATGGTGTTGGGTTATTAAATCCAACACATAACAATGACTAACAAAATGAATATTTTCCTGCTTCTTAACCGCTGCCACCAGGGTACGTTCTATTTCTTTTCCGGTCACATCTTTATAATGCAATACTCTGTTTTCAGAATGACCTCCTTCTCTACCCAAAATATAATCCCCATCTCCATCTTTATCAAAATCAGCCCCCATTTTTATGATTTCCGCTACTCTTTTTGGCCCTTCATTCACCACAATTTCCACAATATTCTTCTTACACATGCCATCTCCGGCAATCAACGTATCCTGTAAATGCTTTTCATAACTATCATGCTTCAAATCAGTAACAGCAGCTACGCCACCTTGAGCATATTTCGTATTTGTCTCAGAAATTTCGCCTTTCGATAGTACAGTCACTCTGCTATCAGGGAAATGCTGTGCGGTCTTCAATGCGTAGGTTAACCCGGCCACACCGGAACCAATCACTAAAAAATCTGTCTCATGCATGATGTTATTCTTTGAACTTGCAATTTAAGGTATTCATTGATAATATTCTTATTTTATAATTACACTTCTGCTATAGATTCTAATATAATCTGACAAGCTTTTTGAATTTCATCTTCTGTAATACACAATGGTGGTGCTAATCGAATACAATTTTCCGCAAATAAAAATAAATCGGCCAC
>CAZLDH010000126.1:0-8090 GCA_964558275.1 uncultured Chitinophagaceae bacterium | reverse complement strand
GCATAAGTCAGTTTCACTTAGCTCCTTTCCCCCCACTCACTTTCAACACAGGATAACCCATCGTCACAAAAGTCTGATCCAACAGAATGGTTACATCTGAATGTGCAGGAATCGTTACTGGATGGTTGCCCAACAAAAAATTGTTTTTTATTTCCACCCCACTATTTCGTCTTACTTCTTTTATACGTTGCATTTTTTCTTCCATCTGAGGAATAGTGCGGGGAGATAAAGTCCATATATTATCGCTCCCATAACCGGAAGTCACCACAGGGGTATGAATTATTTTTGCATTTTCCCAACCGGAGGCATCATAATCCTGTTTTTTCCATCCCCAGGGATAATACTTCCCATTTATTTTATCACATGCTCCTACTGCAACATAGCTATGTAAGACAGCACCGGCATTCAAAGAAGTGGGTGCGTACGCTGTATCATGAAGTACTTTCCATGTACCATCAGTATTCACTTTTTCAGAAACTGTGTCATTTCCCTGAACCAAAAAGCCTGTTCGCTGAGACAATTGTGCTACCGGTGCATATTCCCCCATATTCCAAACTTGAGCAGCAATCACATTATCGCCGGAATCCAGATAAGATGCTATATCATAAGAGCCAAAATTCCAATTATAACGCGTACTTCTTGCAGGACCTCTTCCCACAGATTTTCCATTCACAAACAGATGATAGCGATTATCAGCAGATACATGAATAATAAAACGTTCAGGAACATTGTTTAATCGAAATTCTTTCCTGAAGTGGAATACACCATAGGCTTGAGCCGGAAAATCAGGACAAGCGACCCAATGTGCATTCCAGTGACCATCCAATAATTGGGGATTTACAGTAATATCCTGGGCTTGAGAAAAACAGGGTAACAGAATAAAAAGTAAAAAAAATCTCATATTAGAATATTGCAACCAGCAATTTATATTTTTCCTTATCCAATTATAAAAGCCTGAATATATCTTCTCCATTTCTAGCAATTTGTTAGTGTTTATACCGCTCCCACATAACGAAGATAAACAATGCAAATAAAATATTTAAATTAAAATAAACATTATTTATTCAGCGCCTGGTTGCTGTAAAGATGGTATTCTCCCGGAGCCAGGGTAACAGAATAATCTGAAGAAGTTATATTTATGTGATTCCCGGATACATTATCTATCCATTCCCCATCTTTAGGAAATTTCAAAGTAACAGAATGTGGTACGACATCAAAATTACCAATCACTTTTACAATAGTACCTCCTGCGCCTGTCAATTGAATTTGTTTCACTGCTCCAGCCAGGTTATAAATATAGTCGGTAGTTGAAAACACCTCATTTTGTGTTTTATAATGAATCATTTTAGCAACCCAATCGTACAAAGCCTTTCGATCTGGGTTTTGCAGATATTCCCAATGAGGAGGCTGAGGATCGGTTCGTTTATCTCCTGTATTGTGTAAATTCCCATAATTGGGACCGGAGCTGGCATCATCATAGCCTAATTCTTCAAACATCCAAATCATTTTTGGTCCGGGAGCAGACAATAAAAAGGTTATACTCATTGCATCTCTTTTCAAGCCGGTAGCTAAATCTGTAATATCATAACTTCCTGAAGAATTTCCGTAGGCTCCATTTTTAAATTGCATTCTCACTTCATCATGACTTTCGAAATAAGTCACCAGGCTATACGGCAAAGTATTTGGAAAGCCCCAATTGTCATAAAAAACTCCTGATAAATCCCAAGAACCACCGGCATCATTATATCCCATGGCTGCCTGATCGGCATTAAAGCTTAGATTAGCCCAACTCATCATCCCTTGCTGTGCAAGAGTTTGCAATTCTTTAGCTTCTGCAAAACTCTCAAGAATAACATAAAAATGAGGATCCAAGGATTTAATATAATCGTTTAACATCGTCCAGATATCCACTCTATTCTGATCATAGGAGGTCCATAAGCTCTCGTTTTCCGCAGAGTTTGTTTGCGTGAAAGCCTGTGCCATATCAAATCTAAAACCATCAATATGATATTCTTCTATCCAATGTTTAATCACATTTTTTGCAAAATAGACCGTAGCCGAATCATGATAATTAAATTGGAAACCAACACCATAAGGATTTCGGGTTTCTACATTAAACCAGGGACTGTTCTTTGCAGGTCGGTTCATTTCCTCATTCCAATACATTTGTACCATAGGAGAAGAGCCAAACTGATCTTCCAATACAATATCCTGAATCACAGCAATTCCACGGGCATGGCAGGCATCAATAAAAGCTTTATAATCATTGGAAGTCCCATAATATTTATCTACAGCAAACATAAAATTACTGTTATATCCCCAGGAGCTGTTTCCTTCAAACTCGTTCACCGGCAATAACTCAATCGCATTTATTCCCAGACGTGCAATATAATCCAGCGTATCAATCAATGTTTGAAAGGAATGTGTACCCACAAAATCACGAAGCAACAATTCATAAATAACCAAATTTTTAGGATGTGGACTTTGAAAATTTTTGACGTTCCATGAATAAGCAGGTTTGCTGGCCTGCATAACACTTACAATTCCTGTCTGCCCCGACGGATAATTAGGAAGATTAGGATATACATTTTGAGGAATATACTGATCATGTGCAGGATCTAAAACTAACTTTGAATAAGGGTCTGCAACTTTTAATGATTCATCAATTAAATACTGATAAGTATAACTCTTGTTAGGGTCTAATCCATCAATTTTCAACCACCATCGTGTTCCATCAGGCGATTGTATCATTTTAAATTTCTTTTCTTTCTGCCATTGATTAAAACTACCAATCACATAAACCGATTTTTTATTCGGTGCAAAAAGATTAAATATAGCCGTTTTCCCATCATTTACAAAAGTAACGCCATCATTGGCTATTTCCGGCACCTCTTTTTTAGTAGTATCAATATCAGGATTTGACGTATCATCGGGCGGTTTAGGCGTATCCTTTTGACAACCAGCGAGTACGATAAATCCAAGAAAAAAAACAAGTATATATTTTAAATTAAATACTTTCATAATAATAAATTTAAACTTCTTTTATCCTTAACATAGCAACAGCAGCGATGATTAAAAATGCGCCTGCCATCACTACAGAATAAATAGCCGAATTATTAAAAAATGTAGAGAGGATAACTCCTCCTAAAATTCCGTTGACAATTTGGGGGATGGTGATAAAGAAGTTAAATAACCCCATATAAATCCCCATCTTATGTCGTGGAATAGATTCTATTAAAATGGCATAAGGCATGGCTAAAATACTCGCCCATGCAAAACCAATTCCCAACATACTCACCCACAAATAATCTACATCGGTAATAAAATACATAGAAATCATTCCCAATCCACCACATACCAAAGCTAGTGCATGAGTATATTTCTTGCTTAATTTACGGGCAATGGGCATCAATAAAAATGCAAAAGGAATGGCAAATAAATTGTATAATCCAAACAAATGAGCTACCTCATCTCCGGCAGCACTATAGGCGGCAGAATGCGTATTTGTATGACTCAATCCAAACTGATGTGTTGCAATGGCACTGGTGGTATAAACCCACATCGTAAACAAGGCAAACCAGGAAAAAAATTGAACCCAACCCAGTTGACGCATTGCTTTAGGCATTTTTTTAAAATCATCCCACATGGAAGCCAGCCCTTTCTTCTTAGCCTGATTTGTAGTTTCATCCTCTTCCGCTACATACTGATTAAATTTTTCGGGAGGATATTCTTTCGTAGTAAAGATGGTATAAAGAATCGTCAGCAACAGAATAATGGCTCCTGCATAAAAAGAATAAATTACATTATCAGGTACATAGCCTTTCGGCGCCACATTATCTATCCCTATTTTAGTGAACCAAAATGGCAATTCCGATCCCACCACGGCACCAATACCAATTAATATTGTCTGTACACTAAAGCCCATCGTACCTTGCTCTTTTGGTAACATATCTCCTACCAATGCACGAAAGGGTTCCATTGAAACATTCACGGAAGCATCCATCATGGCTAAAAAAACGACTGCCAATAATAAAACATTGGCTCCCATAAAAGCAGTAACAGAAGCTGAATTCGGCAAAAACACCAATCCTATTCCACAGAAAATAGCGCCCACTAAGAAGTAAGGTTTTCTTCTCCCCATAAAAGTCCAGGTATGATCTCCCATATGTCCGATAATGGGCTGAACAATCAAGCCGGTAATAGGTGCTACTAACCAAAACCAAGATAAGTGATCGAGATCTGCACCTAAATTGGATAAAATGCGACTTGCACTTGCATTTTGCAGACCAAATGCCATTTGAATTCCTAAAAACCCAATGCTCATGTTAATAATTTGAGCAAGCGAAAGCCTCGGTTTTTGTTGTAATTTTTCGACCATATCTTATTCCAATTTAAGAATGAAGGCATCGGAGGGAGAGACCGAAATCCTAAGCTTATTATTCCTAATTTTATAGCTGCGCTCAGTTAATAAATTAACAGCATGGTGATATCGATCTTGAAGCCCTTCAGGAAGATACAACTTCATGTCCAAAGTTTCCTTCCTGTCAAAGTTAGCTATTACCAAAATAACTTCCTGTGAAGACAGCCTGAAATAAGCCAACTGCTTAGCATTCAGATGCTCATTTTCTATCCATTTATAGCTGCCATTGGTGATTGCGTTGTTATCCCTGGAGATCCACAATAATTCTTGATAAAACCGGCGTAGGCGACGCTCACTCTTTGTCAATTTCTCCATATTAAACTGACCATGATTATTCCATCTCACCAGCGTAGGCACGCTCCAATAGTCGAAAATTGTCGTTCGTCCATCGGCTCCACTAAAACCTTCTTTTCCGGCGCCTTTTTCACCCAGTTCCTGACCAAAATAAATCAAAACAGGACCTCTGGAAATAGTTGCTACAACAGCCATAGCAGGCTTTGCCAGCCAAGAATTTCCTGCAAATTGATTAGAAGCGATACGCTGTTCATCATGGTTTTCTAAGAAGCCCAACATATGACCAGAAAAGGATTCCTGCGCCTGCATGACACTATCTATACGCTGCACATTACTTCCCGGTTTTGCAGTAATCAGATTCCGCAACACATCATACAAACCGACTTTGTTATACAAATAATCGAAGCCACCATAGCTAATATATTTTTCATAATCTGACGGATTATACGCTTCTGCAATAAAGATTAGTTTTGAATTAATCTCCTTTATTTGAGGAATAATCCAATGCCAAAACTCTACCGGCACCATCTCTGCCACGTCACAGCGAAAACCATCTACTCCTTTCTGCGTCCAATAGACAAGAATATCACGCATTTTTTCCCAGACCGGTGGAATGGGATTAAAATATTCTCTATTATCATGCTGAATATCCACTCCATAATTAAGCTTAATCGTCTCATACCAGTCGTTGATAGAAGGATCCGGGCGAAAAACATTGTTACCCGTCACTTTAGCAGGAACTTCATTAAACTTCCCATCCTTCAAAGGGCTATGAAAGTCATCTCCCCCTGCATTCACTCCTTCCGGAACTTGAAAAACCGTTCCCGGCAAATAATAAAAATCATTTTTGGGGCTAAATGCCAGCGCAGTATCATCTTGAGCACCGAAACTTATAACGCTATCCGGTGCTGCATCTGAGTAATAAGCACGAGCTACGTGATTAGGAATAAAATCCATGAGTACTTTCAGCCCATGCCGATGCGTTCGATCTATCAATGCCTGAAATTCCTCCATGCTATGATTGACATTTACTGCTAAATCAGGATCCACATCATAATAATCTTTTACTGCATAAGGAGATCCTGCACGTCCCTTTACCACATCCGGATCATCCATTTTAATACCATAATCTGAATAATCAGTCATCGTAGCATGTTCTAAGACTCCCGTGTACCAAATGTAGGTCGCTCCCAACGCTTTCAAGCTATCCAGTGCTTTTCCCGTAATATCATTAAACTTACCACTTCCATTTTCAATAATTGAACCGTAGTACTGATTAGTCGTATCCATATTTCCAAACAAACGTACCAGCATTTGATAAATTACAGGCTTCTTCTGTTGAGCCTGTACAATAGTGCATCCCCAAAAAACAAAAAAGCAACAAAGGAATATCCGCTTTATCATAAGCTCATCGTTTTAACTCTAAAATAGTCGTGGACTGCCCCAAGATGGGAATACTTTTTAAATCCTCCAATATCTCTTTTGTAATCACATTCTGCGCACTTGTAAAACCCTTCATCCTTTCCACAAACCGATCGGTAGATAGCTCCCGCTGATCCTCGTTACTATTCACTATCACCATCACAGTCTGCTTGTTATCGTATCGAAAATACACGTAAACCCCATCCTCAGGAACGTACTGCATGAGCTTTCCCGTCTGTAAAGCAGAACTAGATTGTCTATAATGCGCTAATGTTTGTATATATTGGAAAGCTTTATTTTCTAACTTTGTTCGTCCCTCAGTCGTAAATTTGTTCACGCTGTCAGTAGCCCATCCTCCGGGAAAATCTTCACGAACCAAGCCATCAGGATGAGAAAAATTCTTCATTAAGATTTCAGTTCCATAATATATTTCGGGTATTCCTCTCATTGTTAACAAGATTCCCAATCCTTCTTTATATTTATCAAAATCTTCACCTATCATAGAATAGAAACGACTCATATCATGGTTATCCAGAAAAATACAATTATTCATTGGATTTTTATATAGAAAATCCTGAGAAAGCACAGCATACAAACGATTTATACCACTTACCCAGCCATTTTCTCCATTCAGGGCTTCATAAATGGCACTTTTCAAAGCTGCATCTGTCACCCCGGGCAAATGAGTATCAAAACCACGATTTACTGTATTTCCTCCGGTGAAGTAGGCTTGTTCTGAAGGCCAAGTAACTAAAGTTTCCCCAAAAATAGAGAGACGGGGAAATTGTTCCTTCATAGCCAAAGCCCATTTTGCCATAAATTGAGGATCATTATATTGGTAAGTGTCCAATCGAAGTCCATCAATTCCGGCATATTCTATCCACCAAATATTGTTTTGAATCAGATAAGTTGCAACGTAAGGATTTGATTCATTAAGATCTGCCATTGTGGGAACAAACCAACCATCTACCTGTAATTTTTTATCTATTTTAGAGGCATGTGGATCCATCATCGGCTGATCTCTATAGCTGGAATTGGTATATTCCGGCCATTGATGTACCCAGTTTTTCATTGGCATATCTTGAATAAGCCAACTCTGCGTACCTACATGATTGTGCACGACGTCCTTAATCACCTTGAGCCCCATATCATGGCACTTCGTGACGAACTCTTTATACAATTCGTTGGTACCAAATCGCGGATCAATCTTATATAAATCAGTCGCGGCATATCCATGATAGGAAGCATTGGGCATATCATTTTCCACCATAGGATTGCACCAAATGGCTGTTGCCCCTAACGCCTTAATATAATCCAAATGCTGCATAATTCCTTTAATATCACCTCCATGTCGATCATACATAGAATCTCTATTCAACGTCTGATCCAACATACCCGGGATGCGGTCATTTTCAGGGTTTCCATTTGAAAAACGATCCGGCATCAATAAATAAATCAAATCCTTACTGGTTACCCCCTGTATCCTGTTCGGCGAGTCATTCTGCTGTTTAAGTTCATACTGATAATGTAGATTTTCTTCCCCCTTCTTAGTAAAAAGGATATCAAAACTGCCCGGTTGAGCCGTAGAATCAATGATTAAATTAATAAAAATATAGTTGCGATTTTTTACCCTGTCCACAGACTGTATAGTAACTCCTTTATAGTTCAAAGAAACCCTGTAGTCAGAGATATGATTTCCATGTACCAAAAGTTGCAACTCCGGGTTCGCCATTTGTGTCCACCAAGACATGGGCACTACCCTATCCAATTTAGGGAGTTGAGCCTGTGTTGTTAGAAATGAAAAACAGCAGATAATGAGCAATAACTTCTTTTTCATAAAGGAAGGCTTTATAATTAAATATTCATTTATACGTTATAACTGATAATAATTTCTTCTCTAGTATTTTTAATGGTGCAGGTGTAAACATCAGTGCCGATGACAGGATTAGCTTCA
>CAZLDH010000125.1:0-8334 GCA_964558275.1 uncultured Chitinophagaceae bacterium | reverse complement strand
TTGGCTAAAGCTGATTTTAGATGGGGACGAGAATCCAGAGAAGAGTATGGAGAACCCTTGGCCCCGTATAAGTCTGATGAAACAGTTATGGGGAATACTTTGTTTTTTAGAGCAAAAAATTGTGGGAAACCTGTTCCTTTTAAACGACCTTATTGGGCTGCAAAATTTTCGGAAGAAAAAGATCTTGCTTATAGAGGACACAGTTTTATAGATGGAGGATATTGGTGGATAGAAGTTGGGATGCCTTATCATCCGATAAAAGATAATAATGAAACTCGCCATGAAGCTTTAAAGCAACTATTGGGCGTATGGGATCATATAAAAAATCAACAATGTGACGAAGTCGATAGGAAAAAGGCTGAACAATATGGATTGGAATTTGCAGGATTTTGGCCTTATAAACGTGCTTCTAGAAGGATAATTGGAGATTATGTTATTACACAGGATGATATACAAGATCCGAAGCCTCTGTTAGATACAGTAGCTTACGGCACATGGCATATAGATGTCCATGTGCCTGGCGGAATATTGGCTAACGATAAAGAACCTTATGCTTCTCCCGGAAGTGCCAGAAACTGGCAGGACTTATGCACCATGGTTTACCCTATCCCTATTCGTTCGCTATATTCGAGAAAAGTAGATAACCTTATGATGGCAGGACGTCCAATTAGTTGTTCTTATTTAGGTTTTGCTTCCAGTAGGGTGCTCTCTACAGGTTCAATTTGTGGACAAGCAGTAGGCGTGGTAGCTTCTCTAGCAAAGAAATATAATACACTCCCGAAAGGGGTTGCAAAGTTGTATGCTAAAGAAGCACAACAAATCCTACTCAGACAAGGCTGCTCCATACCCGGAGTTGATAATACTGATGTAAAAGATATAGCCCCAAAGGCAAATGTAACTGCTTCAAGTCATGCAAAACTGACTTTCCCTGCTCCCAATAATAGTAGAGAACTTAAGTGGCCTTCTTATGCACAGTCTTTTCCTGTTACTGCTAATCGTATCGATAATGTTGAATTACTTTTAAAATCTAAAAAAGATAAGCCTGTAAAAATAAGATTAGGTCTCAGAAGAGCCACTACAGTTTGGGATTTTAGGTCAGAAGAGGATATTGCAGTAGCAGAAGCAGTTGTTCCTGCCAATTTTGAGGGATGGATTTCTTTTAAATTTGATGCTGATGTAAAACCGGAGAAGTTGTATTATGTCTATACGGATAAACAGCCAGGAATCTATTGGCAATCATTTAAGGATGTTGAAGGGGAATTGTCTCAAGTTCCTATTGGTGCAACGGCAGCAGTATTACCTCCTAAAACGAACTATGCTGAAAAGTCTGAAACTTTCCGAGAACTTTTTTCGGATGTTGAATTGAAAGATATTCCGGGTTCAGGTAAAAGAGGACATTGGAAACCGTTAACTATGGGGAGGACTTTATGTTTAAAAGTTACTCCTGAAAGTTTCCCTTTTCAGCCAAGTAATGTTGTAAAAGGAACAAATCGTCCAGACAAATGGTCGAATATTTGGATCTCAGACTCCGGTAAAGAACTACCGGCTACTTTACAGCTTGAATGGGCTACTCCTGTTGAATTTAATACTATTCAATTAACCTTCGATACCGATCAGAATAAAAGAGTGATTTTACCATTGTTTAAATATCCTGAATGTGTTAAGGATTATAAATTAGAATATTTTAATGGGACTTCATGGAGAAAAATTATTGAGGTAGAAGGTAATTATGTCCGTAGGAGAATTCATAAATTTGAGAGGATAAAAGCAAATAAACTGAGAATAAAAGTATTGGCCACTAATGGTGCTTCGTCTGCAAAAATTTATGAAATGAGAGTGTATAACGAATAATTACATAATTTCTTATAATACCTGAAAATAATAAACCCTTGGCATTTTTTGTTCAAGGGTTCATTATTTTATCAGAAACCGGCTTACTACTCTTTATTTTCAATAGTATGTTGTTGCTTGCCGCCGCCTCTGGGGCCTTCCGGTAAATAAATATCTTGTTTTGGGATAGCCAGTTTAATATTATTTTTTTCAAGTACTTTTTTCAATTTTTCTTCAATATCCCAATAAACGCCCCAATACTCTACATTTTTACACCAACATCTGGCAGAAGTTTTAATGTAGTAATCTTGAAAATTACTAATCCACAGTTGAAAGGGCTTTTCTTGAATGACATCCGGATGTTTCTTCATTTCAGTTGTAATGATTTCACGCAGCCGATCGAAATCTTCATCGAAGGAGAAATGCAATTCAATTTGAACGCGTCGTAATTCTTCTGCACTATTGTTTCTTACTGCACTATTTGCCACATTCCCGTTGGGTAGCGTATAAACTTCTCCACGCCAATCGTGAATGCGGGTATATAAAATATTGATATCCTTTACTTCTCCTTCTATTCCGTTAACGATTACTTCATCTCCAATCTTGAAAGGTTTGAACACTAAAATCAACAATCCGCCTGCAAAATTGGCTAAGCTCCCTTGGAGTGCTAACCCAATAGCAATACCGGCAGCACCAAAAATCGTCATGAAAGCAGTAGCTTTAATACCTACAGTCAGCCCGATGACGAAAATTAAAATAGCGTAAAGCAGTGCAATACTTAAACTCTCTATGAAAGTACGCAAGGATAATTCCGTTTTGGATTTATCCATTATTTTCCGGATTAAACGCATAATCAGACGAATAAGGATTAATCCAATAATGAGTACGATAGCAGCATATATTACCCTGGTGCCCATGGTCATAAGGACATCCACTGACTTGTCCTGTAGATGTGTCCAAAAACTCTCTTGCATAATGAAACAAATTTTAATTATAAAATTTTACTTCTTTCCATTTATGACTTTCAAATAGAAAGAGGAATTTAGGCAAATATACAATCTTGAATTCGTAATCAAAAACCCCCTTTTAAAAACAAAATAGTCATGGATATAGGCTATTGTCAGCAATTTTACGTATATTTATAATTGGATTAAGATGAAATGGTAACATAAGTGTAATTATAATAAAATTATATTTATAGCTAATAAATTAGATGTTATGAATGAAAACCAATCTTTTATAAAAATTATAAGGAAGCGTTTTATTATCTATAAAGAATTGGGAGATAAAACATTTGACCAATTAAAAGATTCGGATTTTCATTATAGAAAGGATGAATCAGAAAATAGCATTTATGTGATTGTTAATCACATGCATGGAAATATGCTCTCTCGATTTACTGACTTTCTAACTACAGATGGAGAGAAGGATTGGAGAGATAGAGCAGGGGAATTTAGAGAAAGTAATGCTGTTTATAGAGAACAAATTATAGAGAAATGGGAAGAGGGTTGGAATTGTTTGTTGCATGCTTTAGAAGGATTACAGGATAAAGATCTTTCTAGAAAGATTACTATTAGAGGAGAAGACCATTTGGTGATGGATGCTTTATTGAGACAGGTTGGACATTATGCTTATCATGTTGGTCAGATTGTATATATTGCCAAACATCTTAGAGGAAATGATTGGGAATCACTATCTATGCCAAAAGAAAGAAATGGTAAATTAAATTAAAAAATGGAGGATAGCATTATGGTACATTTTAATGGGAAGAAGCTTTTGATATATTCTTTATTGCTACTGGGGATGAGTTTTTTAATGTCTTGTGGCGAAGGAGAAACCAAAAGACTTTTAATGAATAAAAAATGGGAAGTTTATGATGTAAAACCTCCTGAAGGAACTTTTAATATTGAAAATAGCAAGCGAGCAAAGCAATTAAAAAATGGTTTCTATCAAGGGGCATGGTTTAAGTTCCTGGAAGATAGTCTTTTTGTTGCATCTTTTGGTGGTGAAATAGATACTGCCAAATATGCTTTAATTGCCAAGGATGAAATAGAATTATATCCTAGTCATGGAGGAAAAGCTTATGAACGACTTCTTATTTTAAAAATTAATAAGGATGAATTGAACTTTGATACAGAAATGGCCGATTTTAAAATGACGTTATTTTTGAAGGCTGTCACTTATCATGAGTAGAATAATTGTATATGGTGTATCTGAATGATATTCCCGGACGAATAACAAATATAAGTGGGCAGGTTTATTTGTTTTTTTCCGGTTTTGCCTATCTGGGAATGCCTTCACTTCCTGAATTTCAAGAATTATTACGAGAGGGTGTTGGGAAGTATGGCGCTGTTTTCCCTTCTTCTCGGGTAAGCAATACGCGACATCAGCTATATCAAGATTTTGAATTGGCACTTTCTGAGCAGATAGGTTGTCAGAACAGCGCTTGTTTTTCTTCCGGTTATCTTGCAGCCTCTGCAGCTACCCAATTTTTAGCTTCTAAGAGCAATATTTTCTCTTTAAAGCATCTACATCCTGCTTTGGAGCATATTAATTTGAAGAAAATGCCATCTGTGGATGCTATTGTGGAGGTTGTCAATTCATCAAATGAGCCTTGTTCCATTATATTGGAATCTGTAAATCCTTTAACGGGGCAGTTGTTGAATTTCGATTGGTTGTTAAAAATAAAACGACCTGTGCGCGTTTTGGTAGATGACTCACATGGTATTGGGGTTTTGGGAGAAAATGGAGAAGGAGTGAAAGCACTACTTCCAGGGTCGGATTATTTGAAATATCTTATATGTTATTCTTTGTCAAAAGCTTTTAGTTGTGAAGGGGGCGCTGTCTCTGGAGAGGATGAAGATATTCAAATGGTTAAAACGATGCCTCAGTTTACTGCTGCTGCGCCAATGTCTCCGGTGATGGTGCATGCCTGGGTGAAAGGACAAAATCTTTTTAAAAAACAACTGGGGGAATTGAGAGAAAATCTAAGCTATTTTAAGAATCGAATAAAAAAGGCTAACGAAATTCAATTTGACGGTAAATTACCCACCTGTTTCCTCTCGGATACTACATTATATGAACGTGCAATGAGATATAGAATGCTTTTATCTGCTTTTAGATATCCTACCATGAATGATCCATTATTAACGAGAGCTATTATTAATGCATTACATACAAAAGAAGACTTGAATCAATTACTACATTGTATTCTGTTTAAAGAGGAGGAAAGTGAATAAGGCTGTTAAATGTAAAGGCAGGCTATTTTGATTAGGTTGAATAAAGACTAGACTGTGGAATATTGCTTTGATTTGGCGTTGAATAAGGGTCTCCAAAAAAGCCGTTCAAGACGTATCCAATAATTAAATGAAGAATGAAAATAGCGAATAAAATCAAGATAAGATAAACTGTTTTCTTTTGCTGTGGAACATGTTTCATGGGGGTTACTCCCAAATATAGCAACACCACTCCATATAGTCCAAAAAGATTCCCAATCATAGACAAACTCGGAATAATGTTCAAAATATTGCCAATCATGACAGGCGTGTAGGCATAAACCATGAGTTGCATGGAGCTTTCCAAGTTTTTTTCTGCACGATGATAAGGAGCAAGAGCATCAATAACATATCCACCTAATACAGTAATTCCGATTGTTCCAATAAATTGGTTTATTGCCAAAATAATTCCTGTTCTAAAACCTCCTACTTTGGAAACACCGGTGTTGAAGCCGATTGCACCATAGCCTATAAATGTGGCGATGGCAGCCACACCTGCGATAGGCATAATATACTGTAGCAGTAGCTCTTTGGTAGAAGCCTGTTCAAATTGTATAAGATTCCATTCTTGTTTGGGATGAAGAATGATATTCTTTGCGCGATCTGATATTTCTTTTATCTGCATGCTTCCTTTTTATAGAAATAGTCTTCCTATTAATGTATTTTGCAGCAAAAATAAGATTGTAGTCTGAATTTATTATAAAGATTAAACAAGAAATTTGATAAATGGAGAATGTTAAATTAGCCTATAGAGAGAGAATCACTCATTTACAGCAAAAATTAGCAGTACGAGTTAAAAATAAAAAACGATTAGGGAGCGTTCGGTTGGTAAGTTTTTTAGCCGCTATTCTTTTCTTCTTTATTTTTTTGTCTATCAATGGGTTATTGGCTTCCGTTTGTGCGGTTGTATTGATCATCGTGTTTGCTATTGTAACAAAAAAGGATATTGAAAATACAAAAAAGCTGAGATTTATTGAACAGCTTATTCAAATTAATAAAGAAGAATTGAAGGCATTAGAAGGGGATATTCTTTCTTTTAATTCGGGTGTTGAATTTATGGATAATGAACATCCATATACCGGAGACCTAGATATTTTTGGTAAACACAGTATCTTCCAGATGCTTAACAGAACAACTACCGGTAGATCTACTGAAAAGTTAGCCGGTTGGTTAAAGTATCCCGAAACCAAAGAGGTGATAGATCAACGACAGAAGTCTGTTAAAGCGTTGGCTGAAGCGGTTGAATGGAGGCAGGATCTCCAGGCAATTGGTCGAAATGATAAAATCAAAGAGTCGAATTTTGAACAAATATTGGCATGGGCAAAAAGCAAACCTGAAAATGAAAATCTTAAGAAATGGAATGTCTTAACCTCTGTCGCACTATCTATGACCGTAATTTTTATTTTGTTGGCTAGCTTTGGTTTGGCTTCATGGCAGTTGTTATGGATTTCTCTCATAGTGCATTCTTGGATTATATGGCGTTCGGGAAAGATTGTAATGCCGCATTATGCGCTATTATCAAAGACGGTGGCTTCTCTTGCTGCTCTTGAAAAAAGTTTATATCTGATTAGTAACAAGGAATTTAAGGATCCCGGACTCAAAGCCTTGCAGAAAGATTTGGATTCGGGACAAGCATTGAGGGGTATGAAAGCTTATGAGGTGATTGAGTCTTTAAGGAAGATTATGGCGCAATTGGATCTTCGCTATAATCCGCTTGTACATTTTCCTTTGAATCTGTTATTATTTTGGGATTGGCACCAATATCGCGCCTTAAGTAGCATGCATCGCAAAGTAGGAGAGAAGTTATTAAAATGGGCTGATGTATATGTAGAAATAGAAGCTTTATGTTCTTTGGCGAATATGGCATATAATAACAGGGATTGGGATTTTCCGGAAATAAAAGAACAGCATTTTACTTTCGAAGCTATTCAATTAGGACACCCTTTGATTGTGTCTAAGAAACGGGTATGTAGTGATGTTGAATTGGGAGGAGTAGGGAAAATGATGCTTATTACAGGTTCTAATATGGCAGGGAAAAGTACTTTTTTGCGTTCTGTAGGAGTGAATGTAGTATTGGCAATGGCAGGAGCTCCTGTTTGTGCAAAAAAAATGTCGCTTTCTCCTGTGAAAGTGATTAGTAGCATGCGGATAGCCGATAACTTGGAAGAGAACATTTCTACTTTTTATGCAGAATTGAAGAAGCTGGAATATATTATTGCAGAGGCTAAAAAGAAAGGTAGAAACCTACTACTGATGGATGAAATATTGCGTGGTACCAATTCTAACGATAGACATGCAGGATCCAGGGCGCTGATAGAACAGTTATTAAAGGTAGATGCTGTAGGGATTTTGGCTACACATGATCTTGCCTTGACTGATTTGGAAGAAAAATATCCACAGCAAGTTTTCAATTACCATTTTGATGTGCAGGTTCAAAAAGAAGTTTTGTTTTTTGATTATGCTTTAAAGCATGGAATTTGTACAAGTATGAATGCTTCTATCCTCATGCGAAAGATAGGAATTGAGGTATAAAATACTGTTAAATCAAAAGCTTTTGTAGGGGATTTAATTGTATGAATAATTTAAAAGTTATTTTTGCTGAATAGTTTTGACTATATTGGCTGATTTTTAAGCTTATAGATAGAGAATATAAACATACAGGATGAAACTGAAATATATTATACCGTCCGTTTTGGTTATTGTGGCGGCAGGGATACTCGCTTTTAATTCTTATAGTAACAGCCCGGAGTATCAGGATATAAATATGAATTCGAGGAAGGCGGTTATTGCAAGTGTAATGACAAATGTGATAGAACACTTTCATTATTCCCCCAAGGATATGAATGATGCTTTCTCCAAAAAAGTCTTTAAGAAATACATAAAGAAACTGGATGGTAAGAAAAATTTCTTCTTTCAATCGGATATCGATTATTTAAAGAAATATGAAACATCGATTGATGAAGAATTGAAAGGTTTGGAACCATTACATTTTTATAAAGAGGCTGATTCTATAATAAACGTGCGCATTGATACCGTTGAAACGCTATATGCCGATATTTTGTCAACTCCTTTTTCTTTTACAGAAGAAGATAGTCTTCAGCGGGATAGAGGAAAATTAGATTTTCCTGAAAATAAGGCTGAAAGAAAGAGCGTGTGGACGGAATAAATAAAATTCAGTACCATGAAAAAGCTGTAGGATATGAAAAAAACACATTACAAAGCAGAGGAT
>CAZLDH010000124.1:0-8506 GCA_964558275.1 uncultured Chitinophagaceae bacterium | reverse complement strand
AGGAAATAAAAGCAATGTACCCAAAGACGGAAGTGATTATTATCACAGCTTATTCAGATATTCAGACTGCAGTCAAGTTGATAAAGTCCGGTGCTTTTGATTATATAAGCAAGCCGCTTGTGCCTGAAGAATTGGTTCATCTAATCCAACATGCACTGGAACATGCAAATTATAAATCGCAAAAAGCTACACCACTACAGGAAACCGAAAAAAAAGAGCGTTCAGCCACGAAAAAAAATAAATTTTATAAAGGGGAAGGGGCAGCCATAAAAGAATTATATCGGAAAGTGGATATTGTTGCACCCACCAATTATAGTGTTATACTTCATGGAGAAAGTGGCAGTGGAAAGGAAGTAATAGCCAAAACTATTCATGAGCGAAGTACAAGGGCTTCCGGTCCTTTTGTCGCTTTGGATTGTGGAACTTTATCCAGAGAATTAGCCAATAGCGAGCTTTTTGGTCATATAAAAGGTTCTTTTACCGGTGCTGTTACGGATAAAAAAGGGCATTTTGAATTGGCAAATGGGGGAACTTTATTTCTCGATGAAATTGCCAATTTATCTCAGGATATTCAAGCAGCGCTTCTACGTGTTATTCAGGAAAGAAAAATGAAAAAAATTGGTAGTACGAAAACAATTTTGTTGGATGTCCGTATTATTGTGGCATCTCATGAAGACTTGCGTTTAGCTCATGAGCATAAAACTTTTCGCGAAGATTTATACCATAGACTGAATGAATTTTCCATACAAATTCCTCCCTTGCGAAAAAGAGAAAAAGATATTCCCGGTTTTGCTTCTTATTTTTTAAAACTTACTAACGAAGAAACAGGGAAACAAATAAAGGGTTTTAAAGCGGATGTGATGGAGCTCTTCTTGGCTTATTCCTGGCCGGGCAATATACGTGAACTGAGGAATGTGATTCGCAGAGCAGTGCTTTTGACGTCCTCCGGAATGATAGGCAGGGACGCACTTTCCCCGGAATTATTTCATGCAGAACTGGAAGGTAACCTAAAACAAAATAATGCGATTACTATAAAAACTAATAGTCAAAATAAGGATAATAGTTTAAAAGCTGTGGGTCAGGAAGCGGAATATCAGACGATTATAAAAGTACTCAAATCTGTAGATTTTAATAAGTCTAAAGCAGCTAAAATTCTGGATATCGATCGTAAAACACTGTACAATAAGCTAAAAGAATATGGAAGACTCTAATAAAGAGCCCAAGGCTCATGCCGATAAAATAATCACAGAAAAGGAAAAATTGGTTGAAATACAAAAGGTTGCTAAAGAAATTATACACGACTTGAAAAATTCCGTTACTAATATTGACTTGTCTGTTAAGCAATTAGAAGAAGATATGGCTTTGAAAGAGCTCAAAAGCTATTTAGATATTATTAAACGAAATAATGATAAAATACAAAATAAAATCAATGAACTTCTTTATGCTACAAATCACTTGTAAGCAGTGAATTTTTAAAGAGCGTCTATCCTTTTCTGACCGGTGGTTATGGTATCAATATATTGGAGATAGCGGGTGCTGTTTTTCTTCCCCCAGTCCTTAATCGCAGTGTCGCTACTATTCTCGGCTTCTTTTAAAATCCGTAATGTCTTTTCATGCAGATTGAGAAGTGTTCTAAAATAATTTTCTTCAAAATCATTATTGTTTTTCAGTCGGTCTAGTTTTTTTCCTGTTTATTTCCTATATTTTCCGGAATGCTTATATTGAGTTTTTCTGCTAAATGTGTTGTTTTTTTGTTGAAGTCAGATTGCTTTTTTATCAGGAAGGTGGCTGTCCGATGTGTTGCCGGATGAACCTCTCTGTCTAATACAGCTTGAGATAACTTGATAGTGAAAAGACTGTTTGAATAGGCTTTCACTAAATAACCGGAAGATTGCCTGTTTAAGGAATCAACAGGAAATTTTTGTCTATTCAGGTTTTGCGCCGAATCAATACTTTTAGTTCCATAATTATTAGCGGAATTCCTGTTACCGGTATGGGTACATGCACCAATCAATATCCAAATGATAAACATTCCCCAAAAACAGCCTCTTTTTTCATTCATTTTCATCATTTTAGCCTCCTTTCTTTTCTAAATTATGTAATATACTTATCAATAACCTTCTTCAGCGTTTTGATGCTAAATGGTTTTTCGATACTCTCTTCTGCGCCTGCTTCTTTTGCCAGCTTCTTAATATCATGATTTGCAGAAAGCATTATAATAGGAATGTCCATCGTCTCCTCTGCCTGTTTAAGCCTCCGACATACTTCTATTCCATCTATGTCCGGGAGTTGCTTATCCAATATGATGACATCTGCTGTATATTCCTCATTCTCCAAAAGCGCAGAACCTTTGGTAAGTTGGTTTAATCTGAAATCTGCATTGGCAAAAACCAGACTAAATATTTCCTGAATATCAGGATCATCATCTACAAATGTAACTGTTTTCATATTTCTCTTTTAAATTCTGTAATCTAATATAAAATAGAATATTGAGCTAACCCGGATTATTCACCACTTTTTGTAATTCCTCCTTTAATAGGTTCATCATCAGGCGATAAAGTAAAAATGATTTTATTTTTTGTTTCCCAATTTTGAGGAACGGTTTGACCTTATCTTTTTGCATCTACTTCGTTGCAAATCCTTTGCAGTAGGTTACTACAGCTGCAGGATTTGACGCCTTGTATCTACAAAAAGCTAAGCCCATGAATAATCCGGGCTAACATTTTGACTTTCTTGTTTGCAGTGGAATGTTTTCTTAAATCGGTTCGTTTTATAGTTAATGTACTAGCGTGCTTTTTTCAATTATTCATATAAAAAGATGCAAATTGTAAACCAAATTAAGAAATATTTTTTGCATTCCTTATGCTCGAAAATTATGTGAATATTTTCTTAACAGATAAAAGTAGAAAATAGCCAATAAAAACCAAATGGAACGGATTTTGAATTAATTATATAAAACAAAATCAATAGTTATGAAAAATTTATTTTTTATTAGTTGTATCCTTTTTTCTTTTGTGCTATTCCCAAGTTGCCAAAATGGAGGGAAAAGCAATGCGCAAAAAGCAGACTCAACGAATGCAAGCAACGAACCTATGGCAAAAGATGCTTCCGACTTTATGGTGGAGGCCTCTATGATAAACTTGACAGAAATAAATTTGGGAAAGATTGCAAAAACGCAAGCCGCCTCGTCCAGAGTGAAAAGCTATGCTTCCATGATTGTTTCCGATCACAAGAAACTGCAAGACAAACTTCAAAAACTGGCCCAAAAGGAACATGTTGCTATCCCCAATTCGCTAAGTAAAAGCAACCGTTCGGAAATTTCCGAATTAAAAAAGAAAAATGAACATGCTACAAACAAGCTTTTTATCAAAGATATGATTGCGGGTCATGAAAAAGCGATTAAAACATTTAAAAAAGCAGCTGAAAATAAGGATATTCGGAATGAAGCGCTGAAGGATTATATTAACAATGCATTGCCCGGGCTAAAAACTCATCAAGATTCTGCACAGACTATCAAAAAAGACTTAAATATGGATATGAGCCAACTTAAAAAAAGTACTCCGACCATGCCCATTCCGCAGCCTTAATACAGTAATGATATATATAGTAGTTTCTTGTTGATATATTTCTGCATACCATATACTTTTTCCAATTTTAAAGTAAAAAGGGATTTTAAGTCTTTAATTATCATGGTATCAATTTTGAACTTTTATTAAAAAAAACATTATGAGGCATTTAGGTTCATTAAGTATATTTATTTTATATTTCCTTGTATTTCAATCTTGTAACAGTAATGGAAATGGGAGCAAACAAAAAGCGGATTCTATTAATGAAGCCAATGGTACCCAAGTTGAAGATGCTTCCGATTTTATGGTGGATGCAGCTATGATTAACAGAACAGAGATACAGTTGGGTCGTATAGCGCAAGAAAAAGCCACGATTCCACGGGTGAAAAATTTTGCATTTGAGATAATTAGAAGTCACAAAAAAGCCAATAAAAAGCTCAAAATGCTGGCTCGTAAAAATGAGGTGGTGCTCCCGCAATCCTTAGATCCCAAACATAAAGCGGATTCCATAAAATTAAAGGATAAAAAAGGGCGAAGTTTGGATCAAATATTTATAACCGAAATGGTGAAAGGGCATAAAGCAGCGATAGACCGGTTTCAAAAAGCAGAAAATAAAGTTGATGATTCTGGCGTGAAAAACTATATTATGCATGTTTTAACTCAGTTGCAAAAACATCTTGACAGTGCAGAAGCTATTCAAGATGCCATGAAAGATTCTTCTCTAAAAAGGAGAAAACAATTTGAGAACAAATAAATAGCCTGATGAGTCTATTGCATTAATCTAACGGTAAGTGGTAGTCCTCATTCCTTATGTTCTTTTCAAGCGCAAAATCGAGCATTTCCTTTAAAGATTCTTCTTTTAGCGCTAAAGGTTCTTTCTCCGCCACCTCCCAATTGGCAACTAAAATAGTACCATCTTGTGCAAGAGAGAATAAAAATAAATCGTCAAAGAAGATATCAAAAAACACCACCGTTCCGTAGTCTTTTTTCTTTATTATAAATTTTTGTTTTGTGCCTTCTTTTTCCCTTTCAAAAGGAATTTTTTCAATTGCCGGTTTCATATAGTCAAATAATTAATGGTGAATAAATAGAAAAATAAATCCCTCCCCCCATTCGTTTCTGTGTTTAAAAGGGGGTATTAAAATTCCCCAAAATGGGGAGATAAGACCTCAACATTTTAGGTTATCTTCTTCGTCTGAAACCTCTAAAAATGAGAGAGAGAATAAATAGTATAATAAAAATCCAAAATAGGATTTTAGCAATACCTACAGCACTTGCAGCAATTCCTCCAAATCCAAAAACTGCGGCAATAATGGCTATAATTAAAAATGCAATGGCCCAACCTAACATAAAAAATATTTTAATTATTAAGGATAAATTTAATGATATAAATGCAAAATTCATACCTTCATTATCACAGGGCAACTTTACGACTTCAAATAATCAGATAAAATCTACATAAAGGCAAAGTGTTTGCTTTTTATAACCCTGACCCAATAACTATAACTATCGCTTTAAAATCATATTATGGCGCAAAAAAAGCAGACGTATATAAGACGAAATTACAAATATTATCTGTTGGGTCTCTTCGTGATTTTGTTTTGTTTAATAGTTGGTTCATGGCTTTTTATGCGGCACTTTAAACCCATCTTTTCCCGACAGATAAAGAAAGAAGTATTTAAAGCTACCGATAGCCTTTATCATGTCAATTTTTCGGCTATCCATCTAAATCCTCTTTTGGGTAATCTGACCATCGATTCTTTGTATATCATTCCGGATACAGCGCAGTACAACAGACTAAGGAAAAGGACGTCTGTTCCCGATAAACTGTTTGAATTTTTTGTAGCAAAACTTAAATTAAAACATATTCGACTTTTTGCACTCATTACAAATAGAAAAGCAAAAGTTGAAGCCATAAAGGCTGAAAAACCACAGCTGAAAATATACCAATATGCTGCTTCTGAAGAAAAAGAAAACACTTCCGTAAAACAGACTTTAACCCGACTCACCTCCGGTTCTCTGAAAGCTATTCAAATTGAAGAACTTGATTTTTATCATGTTTTTTTTAGTCAAAAAAACATGAATAGTCCGCAATCCGGGACCGTAGATTTAGAAAACTTAAACATTCAAATAAAAGATGTAAAAATAGATACGGCAACAGTCCGAGATACTTCTCGCTTTTTATTCGCAAAAGATATCCGTTTGTCTATGAAACAGAGCCTTTTCTATACGTCAGACAGTTTATATAAAATAGCTACCGACAGCCTGTTCTTTTCGGTAAACCGCGGACGGGGATTTATTAAAGGATTAAAACTAAAACCACGCTATTCGGAGCAGCAATTTGAAAGTCAGTTTGAATTTCGAAACGATCGGTTTGAAGTTGCTATAGACAGCCTGCTTTTTTATGATCTTTCTCCGCAGAAATTAAAACAAAAGAAGTGGCACTTTAAAAAAATAAAGATGAGAGACGCTGCCATAGATATTTATCTGGATGCTGCACTGCCGATAGAAAAGGTGGAAAAACCATTACCTCAAAAGATGCTTCGCCACCTTGGGATCAATTTGAGGGTGGATACTTTGAAACTTAAAAATATCAATATTAAGTATCGGGAGCGAAATCCTAAGACGAATCAAGTTGGTGCTGTATCTTTCAATCAGATTCACGGAAATATTTTGAATATTACCAATGATAGTATGCAGTTACTTAAAAATAAATATTGTAAGGTAGATCTTCAAACTTTATTTATGAACCGGGGAAAGTTACATGCTTTTTTCAATTTTGATCTGACGGATCCTGAAAATAGTTTTTCTTATAAAGGGCACTTAGGTGCTTTGAAAGTTAATGCCTTAAATCCGGCTACACATCCTTTGGGGCAGCTCAATCTAAAGAAAGGAAGAATTCATTCTTTAGATTATGAAATGAATGCCGATAACCATGGCGCTGTGGGGAAAGTAGCTTTAAATTATGATCAATTAGAAGTAAAAGTTTTGTCTAAAAGCAATCGAAACGGGAACTTAAAAAAGCAGGGATTGATTTCTTTTGCAGCAAATATTTTTATCATTAAAAATGCTAATAGGTCTGATTCTTTTGCGCAAATAAGCTATAAAAGAGATCCTTATCGTTCTGTTTTTAATCTCATGTGGAAGTCTATATTTACCGGTGTGAAACCCTTGATAGGTATAGATAAGAAAACAGAACAGAAAATCAAATCTCTGAAATCAACAAAAAATGAATTAAAAAATGGGAAAGAGAAAGCCGAGTCTAAAGGTTTGTCTTGTCCTGAAATAGGTTTACACCAAAAAACAGTAAAATGAAATCAAAATGTAAGCCAAAATTAGGTCAAAAGATTCACGGAAAACTTTATCTAACGGACGAAGAAAAATTAATAATTGTCAAGGATTATTTATCAGGTAATGAAATTAGACGCGACGTTTATAGACGATATACCGGTCATGATTATGAACACGGGAAGATTAGTCAATGGTTACGAAAGTTTAATTTAAAGGATAAAGAAAGTGGTACCTTTGAACCAATGCCTAAGAAAACAAACACTCCTATTAAAGCCGAATCTGATATTGGGACAGAAATACTAAAGAAAAGGGTAAAGGAACTGGAAGATAAGCTGGCAAAGGCTGAGATAAAAGCTACGGCCTACTCTACCATGGTTGATATTGCAGAACGAGAACTTAAAATTCAGATTAGAAAAAAGTACAATACCAAACCATAGAAGAAATGAAAACTAACTTTAAGGGCATAAGTTTAGCCGTTTTATGCTCGTGGTTTGGTATCACACGACAGGCCTTTTACCAACACAAAAAGAGTGCATACAAAGAAGCAATACAAGAGGATATTGTTATAGAATTGGTTGGTAAAATAAGGGCATCTCATCCTCGGATGGGAGGTCGAAAATTATTTTCAATGCTTAAACAAGAGATGGAAGAACAGGGAATAAAAATGGGTAGAGACCTATTTTTTAATTTGCTCAGAACTAATAATTTACTGGTAAAGAAGCGAAAATGTTACCACAAGACAACAAACTCGAATCATTGGATGAGGAAATACCCCAATCTGATTAGTGGTATTGAGGCTACCTGCCCCAATCATATTTTGGTAAGCGATATCACTTATTGGAAAGTTAGAGGCAAGCACTATTACATTAGCTTTGTAACTGATGCCTTTTCAAGGAAAATAAAGGGCGCCCATGTGGCGGAAACAATGGAAGCAGTAGAGAGTGTTGGGGCTTTGAAAATGGCTTTAAAAGACATTCCCCTTCATGCTACCGGTATTATACACCATTCTGACCGAGGATCACAATATTGCAGTTTTGAATATGTTAAAGTACTAAAAAAACGGGGAATACAGATATCAATGACAGAGAATGGAGACCCTTTAGAAAACGCTATTGCAGAAAGAGTGAATGGCATTATAAAAGGAGAATATCTTTTTGATTATGACATTGATTCTTTATCAAAAGCCAGGAAGGTACTGAAAGCGGTGGTAAAGCTCTATAACGAACAACGACCTCATTCCAGTATAAATAACCTGACGCCAAACACTGTAGATAAGGGTAATATAGATTGTGAAATAAGGCGCTTATGGAAGAACTATTATAAAACAAAAGCAGAATGCAATACTACGATTTGAGTTTTTTAAGGCATAGGCAGAATAGGTTGTATTATAAAAAGGAACTCGGGACAGAAGTCCCGAGCCAACCTTATCTGATCAACGTATTCCTCACTAGTTGCTCTCCAGCAGAGCTAATTTCCGCTTCCGTTGATAAAAACAAATGTAAAACTATTTCAGGATTAAAATTAAATTGTAAATTTGTATCAGGATTATCTAAAAATCTATCTAAAAACTGTAAACTTTTTTCAGGACGGGTCACTTTTTCTTTATTTATTCCCATAGCTCAGATATTACAATAATTAGGCTAATTAAT
>CAZLDH010000123.1:0-8706 GCA_964558275.1 uncultured Chitinophagaceae bacterium | reverse complement strand
GGACTGGGTTATCATTTTCCATTGGTTTTAGGAGATGATGTGGCGAAGGTATGGACTATCAGAAAGGATGGCTTAGGTTTATTGGGAAATATTAAAGGAGACACCAAGGCGGTTGGTGTTATTGAAGATACTTCTGTATCTGTAGCGGATTTGCCGGAATTTATCCGGGAATTTAATGTTATTTTGAAGAAGCATGAAATGTCTTGTGTGCATTATGCACATGCCGGGTCAGGGGAACTCCATCTTCGTCCGATGTTGAATTTGAAAACAAAAAAGGGAAATGAAAGGTATCGGGCTATAGCCGAAGAAATTGCCACCTTAGTGAAAAAATTTAAGGGTTCGCTGAGTGGGGAACACGGTGATGGAAGATTGAGAGGAGAGTTTATAAAACAAATGGTAGGGGAGCATAATTATGAGTTATTGAGACAAATTAAACAATGTTGGGATCCGCAAGCTATTTTTAATCCGGGAAAGATTGTAGATACGCCACCGATGGATACCCAATTACGTTATGAACCTGATCAAATGCCTCCTGTAACAGATACCATCTTTGATTTTGGTGAAGTGAGTATGTTGCAACATGCAGAACAGTGTAATGGTACCGGTTTGTGTTTGCGAACGGAGAAAAATGGAGGAACCATGTGTCCCAGTTATATGGCCACTCGTAATGAAAAAGATTCTACCAGAGCAAGAGCCAATATTATTAGAGAAGAATTGACTCATTCTACGAAAGAAAATAAATTTGATTCAGAAGGAATATATGACGTTTTAGATAATTGTTTGGCTTGTAAAGGGTGTAAAAGAGAATGTCCCTCCGGGGTGGATGTGGCAAAGATGAAAATGGAATTTTTGCAGCACTATTATGATGCAAATGGAACACCCTTACGTTCTAAGATGATAGCACATTTTGGCAAGCTTTCAAAATTGGCTTCCATTGCTCCCGGGTTTTATAACTTTTTTGTAAGCAATAAAGTAACTTCCAGTCTGTTTAAAAGCATGACCGGTTTTGCACAAGGAAGGTCGCTGCCTCCACTTCATAAAACAACGGTTGAAAAATGGATGAAAAAGCATCAGTCACCTGCAAATAATAATGCCATTAAACGGGTTTATTTATTTAATGATGAGTTTACAAATTATAATGATACGCCGGTAGGAATTAAAGCGATTAAATTGTTAGAGCGACTGGGATATGAAGTGATTATTCCTGAACATGGGGAGAGTACAAGAGCTTATTTATCCAAAGGGCTATTGAGAGAAGCCAAGAAAATTATAGAAAATAATATTACGCTTTTGAAAGATATTGTTTCCAGAGAAAAGCCATTGATTGGGATTGAGCCCTCCGCTATTTTGTCTTTCAGGGATGAATATCCGGAGTTGGTAGATCCTTCTATGCGAGAAGATGCAATAAAATTAGGGAGAAACACCTTCTTGTTTAGTGAATTTATTGAAGCAGAAATGAAGGCGGGACATATCACCTCTGAGCAGTTTACGGACGAAAAAAGAAAAATTAAGCTGCATGGTCATTGTCATCAAAAAGCCTTGACCTCTTTGGGGGTTACACAACGCATTCTCGCACTGCCCAAAAACTATGAAGTGAGGGTGATTCCTTCGGGTTGCTGTGGAATGGCAGGTTCTTTTGGTTTCGAAAAAGAACATTTTGATTTATCTATGGAGATTGGGGAGTTAATTCTTTTTCCTGCGGTGCGTAAAATGAAAGAAAAAGAAATTATTGCCGCTCCGGGAACGAGTTGCCGGCATCAAATATTGGATGGAGTGCAACATAAAGCGCTGCATCCTGCTGAGATTCTTTTTGATGCCTTAAAATAATGCCTGACATTTTGACATTTATGGCATAAATCCTGCCATGAGTATTGTGTTAAAGGCAATATATTTAACTTACCGTATAGCGGATATGAGTAATTCTTAACCTGTTATTAACTAACCGACTAAATAAATGTTAAACTAATATCATGGGTTATTTTATTTAGCCTAACTGCACTAATTTTGTATTATTCACCGATGAATGTAAATCCTTTTAACTTCTAAATATTACATCATGAAAAATAAAACATTTAAAAGTATTGGTCTGGTTGTTTTAGTGAGCATTATCACGGCTACAGTTTGTTTTTTTGTATTTAGAAAATACATGGGGCCAACTTCGGAAGTTTATGTATCTGATAGTCCTGCGCAAGTGCATTATGCGAGCTATAGTAAGGCGGCGATGGCGGCTCCCAGTAATTTTACTAAAGCGGCGCATACCGTAGTCCCTTTTACCGTACATATTCATACAAAGGTTCCTCCAAAAAAAGTGAACAATGGATACTCCCGAGGAATGTGGGGTGGCTTTTCGTTTGGCAGACCAAGATATACCCCCGGTAAATTGGCTTCCGGATCCGGAGTGATCATTTCTAAAGACGGTTATATCGTGACAAATAATCATGTGATCGAAGGTGCGAAAGATATTGTAGTTACATTAAATAATAAAAAATCATATAAAGCCAAATTGATAGGGGCGGATCCTAATACAGATTTGGCGGTTTTAAAAATAGATGCAGAAGATTTACCTTATGCTACTTTTGGAAATTCTGATAATGTCACATTGGGACAATGGGTGTTGGCTTGTGGCTTTCCTTTGAATCTCCAATCTACAGTAACAGCAGGGATTGTGAGTGCAAAATCAAGAAGTATTCGAGTGAGTGAAGGAGGAACGAACCCGGTAGAAACTTATATACAAACAGATGCTGCAGTGAATCCCGGAAATAGTGGCGGGCCACTAGTGAATATGGACGGAAAGCTTATTGGTATTAATTCAGCTATTGCAACGCCTACCGGTTCTTTTGCCGGATATTCCTATTCTGTTCCTTCCAATTTAGTACGAAAGGTAGTGGATGATATTATGAAGTATGGTAAAGTGCAGCGTGCATTTTTGGGAATACTCATTGATAAAAGAAAAAGATATCATTCTGTAAAAAGTGTTTTCCATAACGCTGGAAAAGACTTAAAAAAAGGTGTTGTGGTTGTTGGTATTAGTGATAAAGGCGCGGCCGGTAAAGCCGGTATTCAGAAAGGGGATAGAATTGTATCCATTAGTGGAGATGTAATAAATAGTCAAAATGACTTGTTGAGTGAATTAGCTCGCCACCGTCCGGGAGATAAAGTGAAGGTGACCTTTATGAGAGATGGAGATAAGCATGAAGTGGATGTGTTGTTGAAGAATAAGAATGGTACTACAGGTATTATAGAACATTCTATATTGGATGCTTTAGGGGCAAAATTTATTACCTTAAATAAAGATCAATCTTCTTCTTTAGGTATTCAGGGAGGTGTTTTGGTTGGTGATATTGGAGAAGGTTTGTTAAGTTCACAAACTGATATGCGCAGTTGGTTTGTTATTGTAGAGATTGGAAATTATCCTGTAGAGAATACGCAGGATTTAAAAGAGGCTTTTGAAAAGCAAGGTAACAACGTGATTATAAAGGGTTTTTATATTGATCGCTATGGTAAAAGAATGACCAATATGATGTATTATGCCCTTCATGATGTAAAATCCGGAATAGTGAATTAATCTGAAGTTTCGGAATGGAATAGATATTAATTGCAGTCCGCATTAGCGGACTGCTTAATTTGAAGATAACGCTGTTGTTATTATAGCGTTATATAATAGCATTGTTCCTTTTTTTTTCTCATTTCTTACATTAATAAAGGATGTCAGATTATTAGTACTGGTTTTTCTGAAATTATATTTTATCTTTGCTGACTTATTTGAGATATGTTTACAAATTAAAATAACAAATGCGATTCAAAGGGCTGGTTAAATTTTTTACTATAGTATTGATACTGATATCGATATATCAGTTGTCTTTTACTTTTGTAGTTAATAATGTAGAGGATAATATTGAAACTGAAGCAACCCAGTGGGTGCAAAATAAATATCCTTCCGCTTCGGAAAAATACCCGGATAACAGACAAGAACAGGTAATTTATCAGGATTTTTTAGATTCTGTAACACGTGAACGAGTTCAATTTATTGAAGATAGTACCTCTACGAAAATAGTGTATAATACTTTAGTAAAGGAATACACCTTGCCGGAAGCTAAGGCTGAACAGCTGGGACTGGGACTGGATTTGAAAGGCGGAATGAATGTCGTACTCAGAGTTTCTTTGAAGGATCTAATTCGTAAAATGGCGAATAATACTTCAGATAAGACATTTAACAGAGCCTTGGATATGGCAGTGAAACAACAGGCTGCTACTTCCACCAGTTTGATTACACTTTTTTATCAAAATTGGAATAAAATTAAATCTCCGGATGATAGACTGGCACCTTTGTTTTCCAGCGCATTTCAGGAAAAAATTGATTTTAATACGACCGATGAAGAAGTGATAGATGTTGTTAGCGATGAAGCTAAAAATGCCATCAGACGTACTTATCGTGTTTTATTAAAGAGAATCGATAAATTTGGGGTGGCTTCTCCCCAGATTAATTTAGATGTTAATCAGGGAATTATTACAGTGGCTTTGCCGGGAGTACACAATCCTAAACGTGTGCGCAGGTATTTACAGGCTACTGCACAGCTTGAATTTTGGGAAACTTTTCAGGCTGATGAGTCTTTTGTGAATAGTGTATTGAGACCAATGGATCAGGCGGTGGCCGATTATCTCAATGCCGGACAAAGTGATGAAAAGGCAGCATCTGACTCCGATAAAACCGAAACAAAGAAGGCGGCTGATACAACAGCTCAGGATTCCAGTGAATTGGGCGCGCTTTCTAATCTGGTCGAAGACAATAATAGTGAGGATAATTCAGAAGGAGATTTATCCGGCTTATCTCAGGAAAATCCTTTAATGAGTCTGTTGCAGCAACCCACTACTTACGCTGCTATAGGATCAATTTCTATTAGTGATACCGCCATTTTTAACAGATATGTCGATTTGCCTTCCGTTCAAAGAGTGATGCCAAATAATTTGAAATTCCTTTATGGATCAAATAGCGGTCCTAATGCGAATAAGCAGATGGTGGATGTCTATGCCATAAAGATGGTGAAAGGAAGTGATAAGCCGCGCTTAGACGGAGGACATGTGGTTGATGCTCGTCAGGATATGGATATGAACGGAAAACCGGAGATTAGCATGACCATGGATAATGTGGGGGCTAAAATCTGGGCTGATATGACTGCCGAAAATGTGAATAAACCCATTGCTATTGTTTTAGATAATGTTGTTTATTCTGCACCTGCTCCTAGTGAACAGATTACCGGCGGACGTTCTTCCATTACCGGTAGTTTTACTATTCAGGAAGCGCAGGATTTATCTAATATTCTACAAACAGGTAAATTGCCCACGCCTGCTAAAATTGTTCAGGAGCAAGTGATTGGCCCTACCTTGGGACATGAATCTATTGTTGCCGGTGCTAAATCTTTTATTATCGCATTTATTGTGATTTTTATATTAATGTTCCTATACTATAATACTTCCGGTATAGCTATTAATATTTCTTTGATTTTCAATATGCTGTTTACTATTGGTGTCTTGGCAGCATTAGGAGCTACGCTAACGCTTCCTGGTATTGCCGGATTGATTTTGGCGATAGGTATGGCTGTGGATACTAATGTGATTGTCTATGAGCGTATTAAGGAAGAACTTATCTTAGGCAAGAGTCACAAGGTAGCCATTGCGGATGGGTACAAACATTCATATAATCCGGTATTGGATGGTCAGATAACTACATTGTTGACGGCTATTATTCTTTTCTATTTTGGTCTGGGACCGGTAAAAGGCTTTGCAACTACCCAGATTTTGGGTATTCTGTTATCTCTTTTCTGTGGTTTGTTAATTGCTCGTTTGATAGAAGAGTTTTGGACCACAAAAGAGCGTCACTTTAAATATTTCACCACTATTTCTCGTAAGATTTTTCAGCAATCTAATTTCAATTTTGTTAAAGCCAGAAAGGTGACTTACGTCATTTCTGCCTGTATTTTGGTTTTAGGTATTGCTTCCTTTTTTAATGGGTTTAATACCGGAGTAGAATTTTCCGGAGGTAGAAGTTATACGGTGCGATTTGACAAACCGGTAGAAGTGTCCGAGGTGAGAAATACTTTGGAAAAATCTTTTGGAGACTTTCCGATTGTTAAAACGGTGAATAATTCACGTCAGCTTGATATTACAACGGCTTATATGATTGACCAACAAGGAGAAAATATTGATTCTGTTGTTGAGCATACTTTATATAAAGGCCTTGGGACGTATTTGCCAAATGGAACAACTTACAAAGACTTTACGGATAATCATATCCTGAGTTCGCAGAAAGTATTGCCTACGATTTCGGATAGTATAAAGGAAGGAGCGATAGAAGCTGTTATCTTTGGATTTATTGCCATTTTCTTATATATTTTGGTAAGATTCCGCAGATGGCAATTCTCGGTCGGTAGTATTATTGCTTTGGTACATGATTCTTTAGTTGTTATTATTGTCTTTTCATTCTTAAAGAATGTAGTGCCTTTTGCTATGGAAATAGATCAGAAGTTTATTGCCGCGATATTGACGGTGATTGGGTATTCCATTAATGATACGGTGATTGTATTTGACCGTATTAGAGAGTATTTTGGTAAGAAAACGGGATTAGACAGAAATGCTATCTTTAATAAGGCTATTAATGATACTATAAGTCGTACGATTATGACTTCATTGACTGCATTCTTGGTGTTGTTGATGCTCTTTATCTTTGGAGGTGCATCTACCAGAGGGTTTGCATTTGCTATGTTAATTGGTGTAGTAGTAGGAACCTATTCTTCTATCTTTGTAGCTTCCCCATTGGTGCTTGATTTGGATAAAAAGAATGGTTTAATGTCTAAAGAAGAAGAAAGGATAGCTAATCGGAAGGCACGTTTAGAGTCTGTTAATAAATAAAATCTATGGGTTCTCCTTCTTTTAACTATATTATACTGGGAGCTGCGATTGTTTTGTTTGTAGTTACCTTAGTTAAAGATTGGAAACCTTTTTCTAAAAAGAAAGAAAAGAAACTATCTGAAAATAATGCTTCGGCTTTGTCTCCTCAAGGAGATAAAGCCGATATTGTTTTACCTCTGTGTTTACAGGCGTATGAACGCCTGGTGGTTTTTTTGGAAAGAATGCGATTGGAATCTCTGGTTAAAAGACTGAATAGACCGGAGTTGACTGTCAAAGAAACCGAACATCTTTTTATTGAATCCATCCGTGCCGAATTTGAGCATAATGTATCTCAACAGATTTATCTGAGTGACGCTTCCTGGGAAGCTGTTTCTACGGCCAAAGAGCAGGTCATTCACTATATTCACATTACAGCTTCCAAATTATCCCCTTCTGAAAATGGCAGGTTGTTGAGTCAGCAGTTGTTATCCCAGCCTTTTCATGAGACGCACAATCCTGTTAAAATAGCTTTAGATATTCTTAATAATGAGTCTGATAAGCTGATAAACCGCAGTCAACACTAGCTATCCGGTATTTCTTTATTTTACCCAATATATTTGGCTAACTTAGCTCTATGAATTTCAGTAGTAAATGATGCTGATATTCAATCCTTTTGACGTAAAAAAAATTTTTGTTTGATGGAATTTGACAAATCTGACTTTGGAAGACTTTTGGAAATCATGAATGAATTGAGAGTCCAATGTCCTTGGGATAGAAAACAAACGATTCATACACTTAGGCAGCAGAGTATTGAAGAACTGTATGAACTTACTGACGCTATATCTGATGAAAATTGGGAAGGAATTTGTGAAGAGTCTGGTGATCTGTTGCTGCATATTGTTTTTTATGCAAAAATTGCTTCTGAAAAAGGAAAATTTTCGATTGATGACGTGATTGAAGGTATTTGTGATAAATTAATTTCCAGACATCCGCATATTTATGGCAATGTGAAAGTGAAAGACGAGGAAGAGGTGAAAAGAAATTGGGAGGAATTGAAATTAAAAGAAGGGAAACGATCGGTACTTCAGGGTGTTCCTAAAGCCATGCCTGCCTTAATGAAGGCGATTAGAATTCAGGAAAAAGTAAAGAAAATTGGCTTTGATTGGGAAAAAGCAAGTCAAGTAAAGGATAAGGTGGCAGAGGAAAAACAGGAACTGGAAGAGGCGGTTTCGGCAAACGACAGAGATGCGATGGAAGCTGAAATGGGGGATTATCTCTTTTCCTTGGTGAATTATTCCCGCTTTTTGGGTATCGATCCCCAAAAGGCACTTGAGCGAACGAATAGAAAATTTATTCATCGGTTTAAGAAGATGGAAGAATATAGTGCCAATGAAGATAATTCTTTGTCTGAAATGAATTTAGGAGAAATGGATAAACTTTGGGAGCGGGCAAAAGAAAAAGAAAATTAAATTACTTTGTAGCTGATTTATGAAGGTTGATGTTACAAAACTAAAGAAATTCGTTTTCCGGAATGGCTATTTATTAATCATTTCTGCATGGCTGATTACGCTGTCTTTTTTGGTTAATAATTATTGGTGGTATATCTCATCTCCATCACATGTTCAGGAACTTTTGGAGGATAATATTCAAAGAAGAGAAAACAAGTTTCTTGCCCTGTCTTCTGACACCACTTTGATGTATAAGCTATTGAATCGAGATTATGATAATAGTGCAATACAACAATACACAGGGAATCAGCAAGACTTCTATTTGTATTTTTTTAAAGGAGATTGGGGTAGTTTTTGGACTTCCAATCAGATT
>CAZLDH010000122.1:0-8736 GCA_964558275.1 uncultured Chitinophagaceae bacterium | reverse complement strand
GGAATAGTAATGCTTTCGTTGGCGGTGGTGGTTTTCCAGGTGGTGATAAAGGCATCGGTAGAAGAGACACCGCAATTGGGGTCTTTACTATCTCCGCTTATCGTCCACCCGTGATTGTCAATCAACGCCTGACGGGCGGAATCGGCAGCGCAATAAGTTAAGCTGGCGGCACCAAGTGTAATATTGGATGGAATACTCGCCTGCGTTGCCCAACCTATTAACGTAGCATCATAATTAGCCATAGAGAGCCCTGATTTGTCAAGCATCCCTGTCATTAGTATGATGTTAGAAATATTCCAATTCTCAAGGTTTTGATTGAAAGCGTTGGCTCCTGAAAACATCCCATTTATATGGGTAGCGTGAGAGATATTCCAATTGCTCAGGTTTTGATTAAAAGAAGTTGCCTGATTAAACATGGATGACATTATACTAACATTGGATACATTCCATTGACCTATATCCTGATTAAAAGAGGAGGCGTTCCAAAACATACCATTCATGTTATTCACTTTCCCGGTGTTCCATTCACTTATTTTACCATTGAATGAACTTGCAGCACGAAACATTTCATACATGCTTCCGACATTGGATACGTCCCAATTATTTAAATCCTGATTAAAAGAAGAGGCGGCAAAGAACGTTCTCTCCATTTTAGTTATCTTAGATACATCCCAATTCGCAATATTTCCATTAAAAGAAGAGGCGCTGAAAAACATATAACTCATATTGGTAACCCCACTTAAATCGGGCATGTCAGAAGCATTTCCAACCACATTTATAGCTCCATTAAAAGCAGATTTCATGGATATCCAATGAATGGGTCCCCATTGTTCTATAGAAATTAGTTTAGCATCATTGGTATTGTCACTTGTGGAACTCCCAAACTGTATGGCTGGAAAATCGCCGGTAATAGAAACCGTATGAGTGCCGGCAGAGGCATAGGTATGCGTAGCATTGCCTGTTTGATTGGCAGAAGTGTTTCCGTCTCCCCAATCCACGGTGTAGTTGTAACCGGATACGTCGGGATTGATGGGGATAGTAATACTTTCGTTGGCTGTGGTGGTTTTCCAGGTGGTGATAAAAGCGTCGGCAGGGGAGGTTTCAGCTGTTCCCACTGTAATATCATCTATATAAAAGCTCACATCTGCACTTCCATCCTGCCTGACAATGCGAAATTCATCAATGTTTTCCCACTTTGCATCCGTAAGTGTAACGGTATAAGGGTCGCTCTGGGTATATTGTTTCGCGGTAAAATTTTGTGCCACCACCTGTGTACCTGCCAGATATCCGACTACCTTGTAATTGGGGGAGGCAGCCGCACCGTTTTCAATATCGAATGAAGTCAGGGAAAAAGCAGCGCCATTTGTAGATTTAATTACTCCTGCGGTAGCCACATGATAAGTTCCGCCCATGTTTAGCGCTTTATCACTCCCATTATTCCCAAGATGGGTTGCATTGGTGCTATTTGTTACATCCACAAAATCCCCTCCATCATTAGCGCCGGCATTATCTATCATGCTAAAGGTCCAGTCTCCAATAGTCCGGGGACTGCTACCAAAATTATAGCCGGGACCACTGCCGGGATATGGAACGCCAAAGGACTGATTTAACAAGGGTACCTCATCGAAGTTTTCACTGGTGGGGGCAGCTCCAACTGCATTGAAGACTAACAAAAACAAGGATAAAACAACAGGAAGTATCGCTTTCTTCATAATGAGAATATTGGTAAGATATTATATATACAAAAGAAAGTGATTTTAGAAAGATATCCCCTACCCATTCGGGTGGTTCTTTCCTATAAACGATGCATTTTATTTAGTGATCGTGCTGTTTTAGTAAGTTAACGTTGCATGAACCAGTTATAAAAGTGGTAATATATATCTTAGAGCGTTCGATACCTGGCAATGAGCTCTGCCCGGCTATTGACCTGTAGTTTTAGGTAGATGTTTTTGATATGATACTTGACGGTATCTATAGACAAAAACATTTTAGCCGCAATGGCTTTATTGGAGATTCCTTGTTCCAGAAAAGACAAGACTTCAATCTCGCGAGCAGTCAGTTCAGAGCGATTACCTGTCACGGCGCTGCTTCTTCTGTTAAAAAAACCGATAACCTGTTTTGCAATTTTGGGAGGCATAGCTGCTCCGCCATTCAAAATATCTTTTACGCCTGCTTTTATTTCTTTTAAAGAGGCACTTTTCAACATGTATCCGGAAGCGCCGGCGCACAAGGATTGAAAAATTTTTTCTTTTTCCTCAAAAACGGTAAACATCATGACCTGTGTACGAGGCGAATGCTCTTTGATCAACCACACGGCTTCTATACCTGACTTTCCCGGAAGACCAATATCACAAAGCACCATATCCAAAGGTTTATCCCGCCATAGTCGATAAAAATCTTCGAAGCTTTCGCAGGTCAACAACACCTCAAAGCCCGGTTCTCCGGTAAAAAAATCCTTCATCACATTGCGTAGGCTTTCATTATCTTCTATGATGGCTATACGATGCATTCAAAAATGAATTTAAAAATGAGTTCAAAAATGAGTTCAAAAAAGACAATATCAAAGAAAAGCATAAAAGGGGTAAGAACAACCACCCCAAAGAGTAGTTTTTAGAAACTTTTTTAGTTCTCCTGATAAAAATACATGTCTTATACTTTTAATTCGAGTATAAGTTTTACTCCCTTATTGACTTTAGGAAAAAACAACCGGGCATGTATATCATCTGCTCGTGTTTGCATATTGCGAAGGCCATGTCCTCCTTTATTTTTGTTTTTCATTCCCTTTCCGTTATCCATCACAATAAGTTGCATTTCCTTTCCTGAAAATCTAAAAAAGACATCTACTTTGGAAGCCTCTGCATGTTGACAAATATTGGTGATAGCTTCTTTATAGATCAACATTATATTTTGTCTTATTCTCTGAGAGATGGGCAGCGATCCCTGATGTTTTTGATGAAAATAAAAATCAATATTTGCAGGCTCCAGCAGCTCATCGGCATATCGTTCCAGCCGATCCATCAAACTGATACTATCATCATTTCGAGGGTCAATAGACCAAACAATATCTCTCATGGTATGGACTGCAGCGCGACCGTTATGAGCTATATCTTTTAAATATGATTTCAAATGTTCCTGATGACCACTCAGCAGCATATCGGCCTGCATGGACATGCCGGCCAGTGCACTGCCCACTTCATCATGTAAATCACCGGCAATTTTTATGCGTAACTGCCGCTCTTTTTCTCTCTGTTTTTCTCTAAACTTAAAAATGCACCAAAAGAGGCCAAGAATCACCACCACAATCAAGATTTTGAACCAAAAACTTTGATAAAATGCAGGCTTCACTATCAGAGGCGTTTTCAAAAGGATCCCTGTCCAGCTACCATCCGGCAGTCGCCCTTTACATTGTAGTTGATATTCCCCGGGAGCCATTTTGACAAAATTTATTTGCTCTCTTTGTCCTATCTTATTCCATTTTTGTTTCTTATCTAAGCGATAATAATAATCCAATGATTGTGCCTCATTATCCGTACTACCCAACCCGATTGAGAAATAACTCACATTGGAAGGAATAACCAGTTGGGATGTTTTCTGATAGGGGATTGCATAACTCTTCCTAATTTCCCCATCTTTATACCCTTTTGATAGTTGCGTAATATGTAATAAAAATTGAGTTTTTGTCTCCTTCTGAAGGTTTGGTTGCGTTGTATTAAAACGGGTGAGACCGTTGATTGTACCCAGATAAACCGTATCTCCCTTGCAAAAAGTCGCCGCATTATTGAATTCTTCAGCCGGGAGCTGATCCAAGAGGGAATAATTTTTTATTCTTTTGTCATCGATATTTATGACGCTCATTCCTCTTTGGGTTCCGGCAATCACCAGTCCATTTGAGCCGGTAAGGCTGTAAACACTGTTTCCCGCAAGTCCTTTTTTATTATCCAACGTATCTGTGATGTGCCCTTTTTTATCTATGATAAGGATACCGGCAGCTCCAGTTCCTGCCCATATTTGATCGTTTACCTTTACCATAGAATAAACCACATTTTTAACGCTTGTATCTGCAAAAAAAGAAATGATGGAATCTTTTTCGGCTTTAGGCATTTTCTGAATGCCATATTGTGTTGCAATCAGCCAGCAATTGTCCATTTCTAAAACCTCATAAATCTTTAACTCTGATAATTGGTCATCCCCCACTATTTGCGAAATACCGGCATCAGGGTTTATCCTGAACAAGCCGCTATAAGTACCCACCAAAATTTGATCTTGCTTTTCACGTGTCAAAGTCGTGATAAAATCCCCTATTTTCCTATCCCCTTTCTTTAAAGGCTCAAAAGATGCGCGAGTCAGTCGATTAAGATCGGGCTCGTACCACATCATGCCATCCCCTTCCGTTCCTAAAAGCAGTGAATCTTTATTCCAGGGCAACATACTATATACATACTTTCTGGCAATTACCTCTTTTTCCCCTGTTTTTTCATTCAATTTTAAAAATCCATCCCGGTAAGAGCCCACATACAAGATTCCTTCCGGTGATTTATAAATAGATCGGATACTACTGAGCGCCTTGTTATCTACCAGATAAGAGGTGAATAATTTGGAGGAAGGACACAACTCAAGAATATACCCGTTAAGAGAAAGCAGCAATGTTTTTCCAAGGTTTTTAAACCAAACAAAATGATTATCATTCAAGAAAGAAGGGAAGTTCAACTGTTGTTCTGTAAAAGTCTCTTTTTTAAAGTCATAAATAAACAATTTATTTTTCCCCACCTCTTTTGCATTGGTAAACATTGCTACTTTATGCTCATTTAAGGGAACCATAAAAACTTGCCCGTTTTCTCCTATCTGACTATATTTCCCTTGTATTTTTTTTAGTTTACCGGCTTTAATATCAAAGTGATATATTCCAAGATGAGCCACTGCCAGCAGGCATTGATTACCGGCGCCAAAAGTTGCCATATCTATTGGATTACCCAAAAATTTATCATGAAAAAGATATTCCGGATCATCATAATAATTATCTTTCTCCTTCATCTTTATGAATCCTCCGGTAGATGTTCCAATCCACAATTGTCCTGGATAAGGATTGGCAATAAACGTAATAAATGAATGTTTAAACTGCTTTGGAGTAGATTTTTTCACATCTAGTAAAGTTTCTACGCTATCTCCCTTTACCTGATACACCTGTCCGCCATTACTTCCGGCAAAAATATTTCCTTCGTTGCCCTGCGCAAGAATACAAACACTATGCCCCATAGCCGGTTGCTCGGAAGGAAGTTGTATTTCTTTTGTAGTCCATCTGTTCAGATTAAAACAAATGAGTCCTTCCTTAGCGCCTATCCAGAGGTTATTCTGTCGATCTACCATGATGGTAGCAATATTTTTATCTGGAATCCGTATCTTCTTTTCGTTCAAATGAATCATTTCATTTCCATCATAACGATAGAGACCATTGTTGGTAACGAACCACAGCAATCCGGCTGTATCCTGAGCCACATCTTTGATAATTTGATTATGAAACTGCGGAGGAAACGTAATATTCATTAGATGAAAACCGGTTTCCTGTGCAAGACAGAAAAAGGATTCAGACAAAAAACAGATTAAAAACAGATAAAATCTCATCACAGAACAACTTAGAGAAGTTCAAAGATAAAAAATGCTGCTAATCTTTTATTTTTATATACATTATTCTTTTAAAATATCTTCCTTTTTATATAAAAGAGGAGGAAAAAACCTACAACGATTACCTGAAAATAACAGACATTTTATGAAAATTATTTGCAAAGATTACCTTAATGCGTCTTCTCAGCATTTTGATTGGTAGGAATAATCCGAACAAAAATATACCGCGTAATAAAAAGACCATTACCATCGTCATTCCCCCCATCCATTCCGCTAACCACTTTGTATAACTGCCAGCCTTTATTCGTCATTTTATTTAGCATTTCGGTAATTTGTACATCATTTTCCGCTATATTCTTGAAATTAATGCCCGTCATGCTATAGAAATTTTTCATTTTAATTTCTTTAACCTCTCCTTTTTCTCTCTCCGAAGAAGGAGCTTTGTGATTGGACCTTGTTCTAGTGGTATCTTCTTCTATTTTTGCGGGGTTATTAATAATCATTCTAGAACGTCCAATTCCTCCGGGAACAATAGATTCCACAGTAGTCACCACCCTAAATTGATAATTGAAAAGTTTATTATTTTGAAAACCGACATGAGCAGGTACTTGGGACTTAATTTGAGCTTGTGTTTTAGTAAAAAACATACAAGCCGGAAGGATAAACAAAATGAATAGTATCTTTTTCATATCATGAAGGTTTTTAGGAAAATAATTCTCAAAAACTGCAATTAGAGCGTTAATTTTAGTCGTTATGAACTTCAAATATATCAAAAATATATTACAAAGTACCTCATACAAATCATTCTATTATCTCCTTCACCTCTTCTTTGAGGCGTGATAAATGCCGTTTCAGAATAGCCCATACAATAGCATTATCAATACTATCATAAGCATGTACTAATCTGTTTCTAAACCCGATAATCTGTTGATCATTTTTTATTCCCAAACCAATATCCATCTTCCTAATCTTACTAAGAGCTTCTCCAATAATGACTAATTGTCGTTCTACGGCACTTTGTGTTTTGTAGTCCTTTTGATACGCTTCAAAATCATTAATATCTTCAGAAAACACTTCTACAAGTTCTATAGATCTTAAAATATCATGCAATAACTTTTGCGTTCTCTCTATCATAAATCAGAACCTTTGAGCTGTTAATATTCTTTTTTAAAAAGGGGTTTTGGACAGAAGAAGGAGTAAGTAAATCAATTTTTTTTTGAAAAAGTTGCTCTAATTGATTCCATAGACTCACTAATTGTTCCCCCCTTTCAATGGGGTCATCAACATCCAATTCAATAAGTAAATCTATATCACTTGATCGTTCATCAAACTTTCCGGTAACAGACGAGCCAAAGGCATACATTCTCCGAACATTATGCGTTTGACATACGTCCAAAAAAAGGTTTAGATGATTCTTTATGATTTTCTTGATTCTCACCTTGCTAAGATAACACATACCCCTGTTTATACAAAACCCATTTATTATATTTTAACTTCTCTTACAAAATACCTACTTTTATTATCCATCTAAAACAGAATTTACACTCATGCTTATAAAAACTTACGGTAGTGCCGTGCACGGAGTGAATGCAATTACGATTACGCTGGAAGTAAATGTGGGACAGGGAGTCAGTTATTTTATAGTAGGGCTTCCGGACAATGCCGTAAAAGAAAGCCGTCAGCGAATAGAGGCAGCCATCAAAAATAATGGTTTTAAAATGCCACATAATAAAATCATCGTAAATATGGCGCCGGCAGATATTCGGAAAGCAGGTTCTGCTTATGATCTTCCCATAGCATTGGGAATATTGGCAGCAAATGAACAAATCAAACTGCCTGAAGTAGAAAAATACATCATCATGGGAGAGCTTTCTCTGGACGGTTCCATCATGCCTATTAAGGGCGCCCTACCCATTGCCATTAAAGCCAGAGAAGAAGGATTCAAAGGGTTAATTGTGCCGGAAGCCAATGCCAGGGAAGCAGCTATGGTGAATGATTTGGACGTGTATGGCGTCAACCACCTAAAAGACGTAATCGGTTTTTTTGAAGCCCCCTCCGGTCAGGAACCTGTTTTTGTAGATACCCGACACGAGTTTTTTGAATCTCAATATGACTTTAATATTGACTTTAGTGATGTCAAAGGGCAGGAAAATATCAAAAGAGCCATGGAGATTGCCGCTGCCGGAGGACACAATCTTATCCTTATCGGACCTCCGGGTGCAGGAAAAACAATGCTCGCCAAACGTTTACCCACTATTTTGCCTCCTTTAAGTTTGCATGAAGCGTTAGAGACCACCAAGATCCACTCCGTTGCCGGTGTATTGCCGGAAAAATCTACTTTAGTCTCCCGACGTCCCTTCCGGTCTCCCCATCATACAATTAGCGATGTGGCCCTCGTCGGAGGAGGGAGCATTCCTCAGCCGGGAGAAATATCCTTAGCCCATAACGGCGTTTTGTTTTTGGATGAACTACCGGAGTTCAAAAGAACCGTTCTGGAGGTCATGCGACAGCCGATGGAAGAACGTCGAGTCACCATTTCCAGAGCTAAAGTAACTTTAGATTTTCCTACCAGTTTTATGTTAGTCGCTTCCATGAATCCCTGTCCCTGCGGATATTTTAATCATCCGGACAGAGAATGTACCTGCCCTCCCGGAGCTGTACAAAAATATCTCAATAAAATATCCGGACCTTTGCTTGACCGAATCGATTTACATGTAGAAGTGACACCGGTTCCTTTTTCAGAACTCTCTGCTACCCGAAGAACAGAAGACAGTAAATCCATCAGGAAAAGGGTGATGAAAGCCCGGAAAATTCAGGAAGAAAGATTCAAAAATAAGGAAGGTATTTATGCCAATGCACATATGGGCAGTCAGCTCCTAAAAAAAATTTGTGTCATCAATCAAGCCGGACAAACCCTTTTAAAGACAGCTATGGAACGTCTTCAGCTCTCTGCCAGGGCATATGACCGTATCTTAAAGGTCTCTCGAACGATTGCCGACATTGAAAATTCGGAGGATATTAAGCCGGAACATCTTGCAGAAGCAATTAATTACAGAAGCCTGGATCGGGAAAATTGGGGAGGGTAAGGCGCTGAATTTAATTCCTCAAAGAGACTAA
>CAZLDH010000121.1:0-8805 GCA_964558275.1 uncultured Chitinophagaceae bacterium | reverse complement strand
CCAAAGATGGCGAGAAATTTAATATAGGGAAATTAACTCTGGAAGTGATTCATACTCCGGGGCATACCCTGGAAAGTTCTTCTTATCTTTTAACTGATGAAGCGCATAAACCGCATTGTATTTTTACGGGAGATACCCTTTTTGTCGGAGATGTAGGTCGTCCTGATTTGTCTAGTGGCAATTTAAGCCAAGAAGTATTAGCAGCCTACCTCTTTGATTCTATTCAAAAATTGAAAAAGCTCCCCGATCATCTTATCGTTTATCCCGCACACGGTCCGGGCTCTGCATGTGGAAAAAGCATGAGCGAAGAGACCGCAAGCACGATTGGCATGCAAAAAAAATTGAATTATGCCATGAAAAAGAAGGATAAAAAAGAGTTTATTAAAGCCGTTACCGAAGGATTGAGCGATCCTCCTTCCTATTTTAAAGAAGATGCACGAATAAATAAAGAAGGATATGACCATCTGGATAAAGTGATTACCAAAAGCAATCATCCTTTGTCCATTTCTGACTTTAAGAAGGAACACGAGGATGGGGCATGGATTTTAGATACCCGATCAACGGAAGTTTTTTCAGAAGGTTTTATTCCTGATTCAATCAACATAGGACTTCAGGGACGTTTTGCCGAATGGGTCGGTCAGTTACTTCCGTTGGATCAGCCTATTGTGTTAGTTACTGAAAATGGGAAAGAAAAAGAAACTATTATTCGACTGGCACGCATTGGATTCCATGAAGTTATAGGTTATCTCAAAGAAGGATTCCAAGCATGGAATACTCAAAACGAGCCTATTGACATGCTTATTAATGTTTCGGTAGATGAACTTATGCTTGACATCCCCTTCGATCAGAACCTGAAAATATGGGATGTCAGAAAGGCTACGGAATTTAATAACGGGCATGTAGAGAAAGCGATAAACATCCCCCTCAGTGGAATGATGGATCCTATCACATTGTCTGGGATTGAAGAACATGATAATATTTACGTTCACTGCCAAAGTGGCTACAGGAGTTCAATAGCCTGTTCTCTAATCAAAAGACAAGGCTTCCAGAACATAAGAAATGTCCCGGCAGGTTTTGCAGGTATAAAAGACAGTAAAGACGTAAAAATCGTTACTGAAAAAGAAGTTGAAGTCGAAGAATAACTTCTCTAAAACTGCAAACTTATTCTATAAAAACTGCAAACAGCTGAGAAATGCTGTTTGCAGTTTTTACTTTAGTCCTATATAATCTATGCTTCTTTTATATACCTTTGTTTTTTATAAAACAAAAACACGATGGAATTTATCTATGGAACATGGCCTTGGTACGTCTCCGGACCACTCATTGCCTTAGTCATGTTTGCTCTTTTATTTATGGGTAAACAATTTGGAGTTTCCTCTAACTTAAGAACTATATGCACTTTAGGAGGAGCCGGCAGCGTTTCCAAATTCTTCAAAATAGATTGGAAAAAAGAAACTTGGAACCTGTTATTCGTATTAGGCGGAGCAATTGGAGGCTTTATAGCGTCAACATTTCTTTCCGCCGACAGCGTATCTATTAATCCCGACGTTGCCCGTCAATTATCCCAAGACTTCAATATAAACAGCGCCGGAACAGCATTTTTACCACCAGAAATATTTTCTACAGCTCAACTTGACCAACCCGGCACTATAGCTATTCTGCTGGTTGCAGGACTACTCATTGGTTTTGGTACAAGATACGCCGGAGGTTGTACTTCAGGACATGCCATTTCAGGACTTAGCAATCTTCAATTTCCTTCTCTGCTCGCAGTGATTGGATTTTTCCTTGGTGGACTGATTATGATTAACCTTCTATATCCTATCATTTTTTAACTTATGAAAACATTAGCATATCTCGGCATTGGCGTATTCTTTGGCATTGTGATGATGAAATCTGAAGCGGCATCTTGGTTTCGAATCTATGAAATGTTTAAGTTTGGCTCCTTCCATATGTACGGTATTATTGGATCAGCAGTTGTTCTGGGAATCATTGGGATTCAGATTATTAAAAAGAAAAAAATCAAAGCCTTCGGAAACAAGGAAATAGAACTGAAACCTAAAAAGAAAACCATCATAAGGTATCTGTTAGGCGGAACCATTTTCGGTTTAGGCTGGGCACTTGCAGGGGCATGTCCGGGACCTATATTTGTATTAATCGGAGCCGGATTCCCGAGTCTGTTAATTGTGCTGCTAGGAGCCGTAACAGGCACTTTCCTCTATGGGATTCTTAGAAAATATCTTCCCCATTAATATTGGTAATCGGTAGATTTTAATCGATATAATTTTCCCGGACGATGAGGTACCTCAGATTCTATTTTTCCCGTATCTTCAATAAAGTCCAGACTAATGATTTTTTTTCTAAAATTACGACGATCAAGTCTCTTTCCAAGAACAGCTTCGTGTACATCTTGAAGTTGGCGTAATGAAAAAACTGGCGGTAGTAGCTTGAATGCAATGTGTCTATTTTTAACCGCCTCTTTTAACCGTTGAACACAAATAGTCAATATTTTATTGTGGTCAAAAGCAAGCTCACCAATACCTTCCACAAGATGCCAGTGTAACTCGTGTTCACTGTGATCAAAGTCACACTTTTTTAGATCTACCAATGCATAATAGGCTATAGAGACCACTCTCCCTGAAGGATGGCGATTAGTTTCCCCAAAAGTATGCACCTGTTCCAGAAACACATCGGATAATCCGGTTCGAGTCTTTAATACTCTACAGGCGGCTTCATCCAAAGATTCTTTTTCATGAACCAAATCTCCCAAAAGCGTCCATTTCTTTCTATATTCTGCAATATCACTTCTGATAAGAAGCACCTTCAAATACCCTTCCTCAATACCAAAAATCACACAATCTACGGATAGGGTAACCTTCGGATATTGATCAATTTCTAATGTATGGACATTAATATTCTTCGTATGACTCTCTTGTTTACTAACCATGTTTACCCAAGGGCTTTATGTGCATTATCCCATATGCAGCATTTTTTATATGCTTTGATAATCACAAAAATAGTACACTTTATGCTCTACAACAAATGGACATTATCGAAAGCTCCTATTCCCCGACTAGAGAATAGATTAATAACTAAACGCATTCTCCAGAAACCATCTGGCTTTATAAGCTTCCATTCCATCTTTCCTAAAGAGCACCTTACCGCTTGGATTAATAATGACATCAGTCCACCATTTCACTTTAGGTTTCATAATAAGAATAGGCCAATCCTCAGGACCAGAAGATACGCTTTTAATATGTTGATGAAATTTAAAATGAGCAGGTCTTATTTGTCCGGATTCAAGATTTATAACATACACGTTATCTGTTGTGGTGAGCCACAATAAATCTTTTCCGTAAACAGGAAATAAATCATGTGCATTTTCTCCGGGAAGAGCCAAAGAATCTATTTTTTCTAATGCTGGATGGTCTTTATCAAAATTATATTCCAGTTTATAAAGATGATTATCTCCTGCCGACCATAGTAGCTTCCTTTTCTTATCCCAAACTACATTATGTGCAAAGGGCAAGTAGAAATCTTGTCGATATACTTGATGATTACCAGAGGCTGCAGTATCTACTGCAAAGATAACCAGTTTATTATCTGTACTAGAAGCAGTAACAATATTCCCATCCGGAAGTATTTCTGAAGAATGGGGATTCTTTCCTGCATAGGCATAAAAGACAACTTTTTTATCAATTATTCTAATGAGTGCCACTCCCCCACCTGAAGCATTTATCAGTATATAGTTTTTATGATAAACAGGCTTGGCATCATCGGGGGCAGAAAACCATTTCTTCTTATCTGCTTCAATATCAGCGTATTGAGGATCCCAACGCCACAATAATTTCCCATTTCTATCAAGATCCACAATATCTATAGAAGACATTGCCTGATTAGTAATGACAACACATCTAATACAATCCGACACGGTTAAAGAATCACCACTATCCTCGTCATTACCATAGCTTAAAGTAGTAGATAAAAGGAAAAAAATCCCAAGAGAGAGCCATTTAAAATTCATCGAATTCCAAAGTTTGGTGTGCGTCTGTTTATTATAAAAATTTAGATTAGTATCATTCATCTACCAATGTTGGTCGCCTTGACAATGGAAGGAATTCCCTCCCCCAAACATCAAAAGAAGACAATACCGTAAAATTTACAAAAATATTTCTATCGACTTCGTTAATCGGCTTGTGTTTCAAACCGTTTTGTTATCTCCAAAACTTTTTCCGTTATTGTATAGAAATATTAAGTTGTCTTTCAAGTCCGAGCTCAATTAATCTGTAATAAGTTGATATCTGAATATCACTTAATCCACGTTCAATTCTCGAAATATAACTTTTTTTGGTTCCTGTTCTTTCTGCAAGTTCTTCTTGTGTTAATTTTGCGGATTTTCTCGCTTCTTTGAGCATAATCCCAAGTCGGAAAGAAAGTGCGTCAGAGTCGAATTTATCTCTTTCAACAGTTCCTTTTTTTCCATACTTGTCGATTAATAAATCTTCAAATTTTGTTACATTTTTCATATCAATTGTTCTTTTCTTTTAAATATTCTTTTTTTAATCTTTCCGCAAGTTTGATTTCTTTTCTTGGGGTTTTTTGGGATTTTTTGAGGAAACAGTTCGTCAATACAACCAAATTTCCTTCGTCTAGAAAACAAAGAATGCGAATGCTTTTGAAAGATGTGATTACCCGTACTTCATAAATTCCGTCCGTATTTTTCAGGAATTTAAAGAATTTTTTGGGAATCTGTTTCTCAAATCGGATAAAGTCCAAAACGTATTCGATTTTTCGCTGGGTCTTCTCGTCCTGTTTTTTGTAAAACTCAATGAATTTTTCTTTGTATGCAATTACGCTTCTTTCCACGGTACAAAGTTAACTAATTAGTTTACTTTATAAAAATAATTTGAGTGTTATTTATTTCATAGTTCCTATTTATTCCTAATATTTTACAGCGTGATCAGTTGCACTTGCCACCAACTCAAAAGTTGCTGATTTTACATCCATAGAACTTCCTCCCACAAAAACTTTAAAAGTACCTGGTTCAAAAATCCATTTTCCATCGTTACTATAAAACTTCAAATCATTAATATCGAGTAAAAAATGAATTGTTTTAGATTCTCCGGGTTCCAGAAAGACCTTTTTCATGCCCTTTAATTCTTTTACAGGTTGCGCAATACTGGCTACCATATCCCGAATATACAGTTGCGCAGTTTCTTCTCCGGCAACGTCTCCATCATTGGTGATAGTCACAGTCACTTCCAATTTCTGATTAGGGTTTAAAACCTGCCTGCTAAGTGTCACCTCACTATAAGAAAACTGCGTATAGCTTAATCCATAGCCAAAGGGATACAATGGAGCATTCGGAATACCCAGATATTTGGAAGTATATTTTTGATTAGGATTTCGCGGACGACCTGTACTTAAATGATTATAATACACCGGAATCTGACCCACCGCATAAGGAAATGACATTGTCAGTTTTCCGGAAGGATTATATTCCCCAAATAAAACATCGGCAATAGCATGCCCAGCTTCTGTACCTAAAAACCAAGTTTCCAAAATTGAATGAACATGCTGGTCTGCCCATCTTAAAACCAATGGCCTTCCATTCGAAAGAAGCAGTACAATCGGTTTTCCGGTAGCATAAACGGCTTTTATTAATTTCCTCTGACTTTCCGGGAGTCTAATATCAGCCTTACTTGCAGCTTCTCCTGTCATACCTTGTGATTCTCCAACGCTTAATACAACAACATCCGCTTTTTGAGCTGTAGCTACGGCTTCTTTTATTAACGCTTTCGGGCTTTCTCTTGAAATTTTGATATTTCCACCATCCTGATTCAACGGTTTTAATAGCGCCGGATTATCTGTAATATTTGCTCCCTTTGCATATAATAACTTTGCTTTATCTCCTAGGGCTTCTTTAATACCTTGAAAAATAGTCACAGCTTTATGCCAATCACCTGCTGCTTTCCATGCGCCCAGCATATCAATTTTATCCTTTGCAAGCGGACCTATCACGGCAATCGTCCCTTCTTTTTTCAATGGCAGCAATTGATTTTTATTCTTTAATAAAACGATGGATTTTCTGGCTACTTTTCTTGCAAAAGCCAGATTCTCCCGGCTCATTATTTCCTTCTCCGCTCTTTCTTTACTGACATACCGATAAGGATCTTCAAAGAGACCTAATTTATATTTTGCCTCTAAAACTTTTTTGACCGAGCGATTGACATCTGCCATATCCACTACTCCGCTATCCACTAAACCTTTTAAGTAGTTGATGTAAACAAATCCCATCATATCCATATCCGTACCTGCTTCAATAGCTTGTTTAGCAGCTTCTTTCTTATTTTTGGCGACCCCATGAGGAAGTAATTCCCCGAAGGAACCATAATCACTTTCAATTAATCCGTCGAAGCCCCATTTATCTCGCAAAAGCGTTTGTAAAAGCCACTTATTAGCCGTTGCCGGCACCCCATCAACCAAATTAAAAGATGTCATCACGGAACCCACACCTGCATCAATAGCCGCTTTGTAAGGAGGTAGATAATATTGAAACATTTTTCTTCTGCTCATGTCCACTGTATTGTAATCCCTTCCACTTTCTACAGCTCCATATAAAGCAAAATGCTTGACACTGGCCATGGCGGTACTATCCGCTGCAAGATTTGTTCCCTGATATCCTTTAACATAAGCTTTAGCAATCTGACTACCCAGCCAAGGATCTTCTCCGGCACCTTCCATTACTCTGCCCCAACGCGGATCACGGGTAATATCTACCATGGGAGAATAAACCCAATTTACACCATCTGCAGTAGCTTCATCCGCAGCAGTTCGAGCCACTTTTTTAATCAAACTGGTATCCCAAGTGGAAGAAATACCCAACGGAATCGGGAATATGGTCTTATGTCCATGAATCACATCAAATCCAAAAATCAAAGGAATATGTAAACGAGTATCTTCTACTGCTGCTTTTTGTAATTTTTTCGTAAACTTAGGTGTATAAGCATTGAAAATCCCTCCTGCTCTACCGGCTTTTATATCTGAAAGCGTGTTTTTACTAATGGTAGGACCTGTTACCGCCATCCCACTCGATAGTAGATTTAATTGTCCAATCTTTTCTTCCAGTGTCATCTTTTCCATTAGATTTTGGATAAAAACATCCATTTCCTGACTGGAGCTCTCCTGCTGAGATTGTCCTACCACAAGCATAGGCAGAATCAATAAGAAGATCCCAAATATTGCCGGTTTAAAGATTTTCATATTCGTCTATTTTAGATGAGGTTTAATTGCCTTAGACCAAATGGCATATCCTTTCTTGTTCATATGTAACATATCCGAACCAAATAATTCTTTTCTGGGTTGTCCATAATCATCTAACATCAAATGCCAGATATCAACAAAATCGGCTCGTTTTTGTTCCTCAAGAAAATTTCTAATTTCCCAATTGGCCTTTTGCATGACCGGAAAAAATTGTTCCCTACTGGGACTTGGTTTAATAGAAATGTAGGTCACTTGTGTCCGTGGAAGCGTTGTTCGTATTAATTTATAAAGTTTCTGAAATCGATGTAGAATAGTATCTGCAGATATTTCAGAAGAAGAAGCTGCATCATTATCTCCACAATAAATCACAATCTGTTTAGGATGATAGGGAAAGATAATATCGTCGGCATAGCGAATCACATCCGGTAAAGAAGATCCTCCAAAACCACGATTGATAATGTCGTGTTCAGGAAAATAATCCTGCATATCTGTCCACTTAGCAAAGGAAGAACTTCCAATAAACAGAATAGCATTTCTAGGTGGTTGTTGCTCTTTATCCTGCTTCTTAAACTGTTGAATATCATTCCAAAAAGGTGGATGTTGTTGCTGACAAAATGCAGTACTCATAAATAAAAGAAGAAACACACTACATAAAAGACCGGTAATACTGATAGATTTCATTTTTTTTCATTAAAATTAAACATATTATTGTAGATAAGGGCTATTGAAGCCAATTTTTTTTAATCCGGTTTGTACCTCAGGACAACTCATAAATAATTTCCACAGCATTCCGCTGCGATAATTTTCAATCATTACTACTTGTGGCCCCTGATCTATAGCGAGATATTTTTTTGGAAACCAGTTATCTGTTTCACTAAAGGCATCATAAAAACCATATTTCCCCCATAATTTTTTATTCATATCTTCAAACCAATGTCTCATTGCTGCTAAGGACTTTTCAGGAGTATAGGGTATAGAAGAAACTGCTGCAGTAGGAGAAATCACGCCCAAATCGCGTCCGGATGAAGGAGCATGTCCGGAATAGCCGTTCACAGAATAGCTGGAAGTAAGCCCCCAACTATCAGCACCATATCCCGGATATCCTAACGGATTCTTTTCACACCAGGTATAATTGATTAGGGTTTGATTTTTATTTTCCTTCCAATAATTCGCATATTTGTCGTTCAACCCTTTTGGATCAAGCCCAAGATAAGAATAGTGTGCCCAAAAGAGTGGCCCACCGCTTGCAGCTCCATCTCCCTGATGATGTAATTGCAGCGTATATCCATAGTGTTCGGTTGGCGCTTTAATTTTTCCATTCTCAGCCCATCCTTCATGATATACTTTAGCAGAGACCCCATGGGTGGGTGAAGAAGCAGCCAGAATATAAGTAATCAAACATTCATTATACCCATGAATAGGAAAATTCATTTCCCAACCATAATCCGGACTCCAATGCCAGTACAACACATTTTTCCCATGCGTGTACCATTCCCAATCTACTTCTTTCCATAATTTATCAATCCTTTTGGCTAATGCTTTTTC